>JBNLGT010000234.1:0-501 GCA_050306195.1 Ensifer sp. | reverse complement strand
TCGAAATCCCCTTCATCGTCAGCGATTTGCTCATCCAACGGTTCATCATCGTCTCCGAGTGCGCCCAATGCCGCTTCAAGGGTGTCCAGATCATCCAGATCCTCACCGCCGCTATATTCCGCCGTGTCATCGACAATAGCTTCATCGTCCACAGAAAGCTCTTCAGTGGTCATTCTCAACTCCGTTTTTGGGTTGGTATGGTTTGCCTTGTCCTCACGGTCGTTTCGGCCCTCTCGGGCCTGACCTGCGGACGGCGCGCTGTCGCGTGGTGTGAGCCACACCTGTTGTGCGTTTTTGTCCTCACGCGCGTGCCGCCCTGGCGGGCTGCGCTCCGGACGGGGCGGCCAAACGTGGCCGACGGGCGGTCGCCCTTGCGGCGTCGCACGCCGAATTCTTTTCCCCTGAACCATCAAGGGAAAGGGATCGAAGCGGAACGCTTCGCAAGGGCGACCGCCCGTCCGAGCCGTTGCGAGGCCCCGTCCGGAGGTCAGGCCGAAGGCC
>JBNLGT010000233.1:0-502 GCA_050306195.1 Ensifer sp. | reverse complement strand
GCCTGAAGAGGCCGATGTGACGTCCCTGTCGCAACAGGCCGCACGTGAAGAGTTTCTTGCCCAGACCCGTGCCTGGCGCGGCGGCAGGGGTACAGCCTCAACGCCCTCGGCAGGCGCGCGGCAGGCAGCCTATGCCGCCTCGAAAGCCGCAGTGATGCGCCTGACCGAAGCGATTGCCGCGGAAAACCGCAAACACGGAATATCGGCCAACTGCATATTGCCCGGCACAATAGATACGCCCCAGAACCGTCAGGCGATGCCGGATGCCAATACGGATAGCTGGGTGACGCCGGAAGCAATCGCCAAGCTGATAGCCTTTCTCGTTTCGCCCGAGGGCGGTGTTGTGACCGGTGGCGCACTGCCTGCAACAGGCAAGGGGGCCTGACCCATGTTTTCCATGTCCGATCCGGTGGTCTTCGGATTGATGATTTGGCTTTCCGCCGGATTTTTTGTCGGCGCGGCCTTTCTTCTCTACGGCATGGATAAAGTTGATGAAGCGGCG
>JBNLGT010000232.1:0-504 GCA_050306195.1 Ensifer sp. | reverse complement strand
TCCTGCTGGATCAATTTGAGTTAAGCCAAAGCGATCTCTATACCGTCAACGGCCCGGTCAATCTTAATCGTCTGATCAATCTTCCGGACAAGGTGGACCGATCCGATCTGACTTTCCCCTCCTTCACCCCGGGGCTGCCCGCGAAGCTGATGCTGGCGGGAAATATTTTTCAGGCGATCCGCAAGGATGATATTTTACTGCACCATCCGTTTGAATCCTTTTTGCCGGTGATCGATTTCCTCAAGCAGGCGGCGGTCGATCCCAAGGTACTGGCGATCAAACAGACCCTCTATCGTACAGGCCCTGACTCGGCGGTGGTTGATGCCCTGGTGCAGGCGGCACGGGCGGGGAAAGAGGTTACGGTGGTTGTCGAGCTGCGCGCCCGCTTCGATGAAGAGGAGAACATCGCTCTCGCCAACCGACTACAGGAGGCTGGCGCGCATGTGGTTTACGGCGTGGTCGGTTACAAAACCCACGCCAAGATGATTCTGGTAGTGCGGCGGG
>JBNLGT010000231.1:0-508 GCA_050306195.1 Ensifer sp. | reverse complement strand
CGATCGTGCGCAACACCAGCCGTTCAGTCTCGATAACAATATCAGCCATTGAGCAATTGGGCGGCATGGGCTGCGTGATAGGTCAGCACCCCCGAACAACCCGCGCGCTTGAAGGCCAGCAGCGTTTCCAGCACCAGCGCGTCGCGATCGCCCGCCCCGGCCGAAGCCGCCGCCTCGATCATCGCGTATTCGCCGCTCACCTGGTAAGCGAACACAGGCACTTCGAAACGCTCTTTCACCAGTCGGACGATATCGAGATAGGGCAGGCCGGGCTTGACCATCACGCTGTCCGCCCCTTCAGCCAGATCCAGTTCGACTTCGCGCAGAGCCTCTTCGGCATTCGCCGGGTCCATCTGGTAAGTCTTCTTGTCGCCCTTGAGCAGACCGCGCGAGCCCACTGCATCGCGGAACGGTCCGTAGAAGGCGCTGGCGTATTTTGCGGCGTAGCTCATGATCTGGACATTGGGATGCCCGTTCATCTCCAGCGCCATGCGAATTGCATGGACGC
>JBNLGT010000230.1:0-508 GCA_050306195.1 Ensifer sp. | reverse complement strand
CAGACGCCAACCTCGATGAAAAACAGTTGCTTGAGTGTTTCAAATACACCCGCAACCTTGCTGTTCTGCACAGCGATACTGCGCTGATGCCCAGGCGAAAATCTGTCTGGTCGAGCTGGAATTATATTGGTGATGATCTTCAACATACCGGCAAGCAGCTTTGCGTAACCTATTGGATGAACAGGCTGCAGAATCTTGACCCGCAATTACCGCTGTTTGTGACGCTCAACCCATGCCGCCCGGTCAAATCTGAAACTGTTCACGCCAGTTTTGAATATACTCACCCCCTTTTCGATACTGCGGCGCTGACTGCGCAAAAGGAAATGTGGCGCATTCAGGGGCGCGGTGGCGTCTGGTTCTGCGGAGCTCATTTCGGTAGCGGCTTCCACGAGGACGGACTGCAATCCGGGCTGGCGGTTGCTGAACAAATCGGAGGCATCAAAAGGCCATGGACTGTGGCGGGAGAATCCGCCCGCATACATCTGCCGCAAGAATTTGAGGCCGCATG
>JBNLGT010000229.1:0-513 GCA_050306195.1 Ensifer sp. | reverse complement strand
CAGCTTGGAGATCTCCAATAGCGTACTCAACAGATTCTCCACCCCCTGCAGCGCCATATCGGTGCGCTCCACCAGACGCTCCGTGTTCTCCGCCAGACGCTGCTCTTGCAAGGTCGAGATAAACAGACGCGCGGCATTCAGCGGCTGCAGCAGGTCATGACTGGCGGCAGCCAGAAAACGTGTTTTACTGAGATTGGCCTCTTCGGCGGCGGCGGTTGCGAGGCGTAACTCCTCCTCCACATCCAGACGCTCAGCGATCTCCTGGCGTAGCTGCTCGTTAAGTGTGGAGAGCGCAGCCGTACGCTCACGCACCCGCTCCTCCAGATGCTCCTTGGCTTCACTCAACTGCATGGCCGCCTGACGTCTGGCCGTGATATCGGTATAGGTCGTGACAAAACCGCCATTCGGCATGGGATTGCGACGTACCTCCATGACACGTCCATTGGGTCGGACATATTCGAAAAAGAATGAACTGGATGCACTCGCCTGCTCCAGCCTATCCTTTACCGATCG
>JBNLGT010000228.1:0-521 GCA_050306195.1 Ensifer sp. | reverse complement strand
GGGGCAAGTTAACAGCTGATTGGTTGGGCGATTAAGATAAACCCGTATCGTCCTTGTGCCAAAAAAGGAATTGTCGTGCTGCAGGTTACGGACAAAGCATCTCGCGAAAGTCGCTTGATGTCGGATCTAGACTGGTGACCGGCGCTGCATTTGCACCAGGTTAACCGCGGAACACCATAAATCCTCGGATTCCCAAGGGTTTCATAGCGTTTCCGGGATGTTTTGGGAAGGCGGCGCTGGAGCGGGTGAAGGGAATCGAACCCTCGTCGTCAGCTTGGGAAGCTGCTGCTCTACCATTGAGCTACACCCGCGCAGGTCCATGGGAAGCGCCATTTGAACCGGACGCGCGCTTGCCACGCGCCCGATCAGCGGTCAACAATTGATCGCGCAAGAAATCGAGAGGCAATAAATGCGATGCCAATTGTCCAATAGCCCGGGTTCAATGCTGGCCATTGCGGCAGCCAGCCTGGCATCAGCCACAATGGCAGCAGCGCAAGACACTGCGACACCTCCTCCGGTTG
>JBNLGT010000227.1:0-527 GCA_050306195.1 Ensifer sp. | reverse complement strand
ATCCTCATGTCAAAATTCCTCCTAAATCTCCTTCTACAAATTTCCAAAGCCTTGGTAAATTCAAAAATCCAATTTTTAATTCAGAAATTCTTGTTCTCTTGATTTTGGCCTGGCCGACCTTGCGGCCCACTCGGCCTCTCAGCCCAGCCAGCCCACTGGCCGCGCCGTCTTCCGCAGGCCAAAAGCGCCCGGCCGGCCCAACCAGCCCGCGCGTCGGTCGTGTCTTCACAGGAAATACATTTTCCTTTTCGGTTCACGCCTTCCGAGCCGGCCGCCTCTCCCACGTCTCTCTGTCAACCGGGCCCCAGATGTCAGTTCCATCCCCCACCTCCAGCCGCCTGAGGTCACCCTCGCCGCCACCGATTCCCGGCCACCGAGCGCCGCCCAGCTCCACGCCTCGGGTGCCACCGAGCCGTTACCACCTCGCCTTCATTTCCCCTCCCTTAAATCCCCTCTTAAACCCTCCTTTGTCTGTAATGGCGTTAACGCCATTAACACCGGCGTTAACCTCCCCAGCGCTCCCCCGC
>JBNLGT010000226.1:0-528 GCA_050306195.1 Ensifer sp. | reverse complement strand
GCAGGCAGGCTCTTGGCCACGCCAGCCAATACGCTTTGTGGTTTTTGGTCTTTATTTTTCTGCTGTCGCTCTTGGGCTTTAGCTTCGTCCCAAGCCTGTTGCCGCTGTTCATCAGTTTCAAAGACCATACCGGCAAACACATGCGGATGGCGACTAATCAGTTTTTCGTTGATAGCACCGGCGACTTGTTCGAAATCGAACAAACCACGTTCTTCGGCTATTTGTGAGTGAAACACGACTTGTAACAATAAATCGCCTAATTCCCCACGCAAGTCGTCAAAGTCGTTACGCTCTATCGCATCGGCAACTTCGTAAGCCTCTTCAATGGTATACGGAATTAAACTATGGAAATCCTGCTTTTGATCCCAAGCGCAACCCGTTTCCGGGTCACGCAAACGCGCCATGATGCCAAGGAGCTCTTGAGTTTTAGCTAAACTCAAAACGAAGAACCGAAGGTTTCCAAATAACGTTCTTTAAATTCATTCATGGTAAATACATGATTTTGAGTGCCGTTATGTTCGATTTTGA
>JBNLGT010000225.1:0-530 GCA_050306195.1 Ensifer sp. | reverse complement strand
GGCCATTACCCCACCAACAACCTAATCTAACGCGGGCTCATCCCAGGGCGCTAAAGCTTTCCCTCTCAAGGCGTATGCGGTATTAGCCGCCGTTTCCAGCGGTTATCCCCCACCCCAGGGTAGATTCCCACGCGTTACTCACCCGTGCGCCAGTGTCCACACCCCGAAAGGTGCTTCTCCTTCGACTTGCATGTGTTAGGCCTGCCGCCAGCGTTCGTTCTGAGCCAGGATCAAACTCTCAAGTTGAAACGCCTTGCGGCGTATCCTTGACGTTCGAACCTCTGCACATCTCCAATACTTCGCGGCTGCTTTGGGGGCGAACCGCTATGTCCACCCGGCTAGGAGTAGGACACGCATTGGAAGTCATCTGTTTGTTGTGCTTCGGGTTTCATAAGAAACCGAAAGCCGTCCAAACAGTGAAGCTGACCTCTCTATCATCGACCGAAGTCTAAGAGAGTCGATATGCAGATGAATGATCCATCGAAAGGACCAAACCGCCCACATATCTCTTCAGTTACCAGCGATTTCAA
>JBNLGT010000224.1:0-531 GCA_050306195.1 Ensifer sp. | reverse complement strand
GCTCCTCAGACTACTACATCTTCGACAGCAGCAGTTGAGGCATCACAGGTTGAAGGGGAGATCATCTCCAAGCTGGGTGGTCCCTCTCACATTCAGAAGGCATATCCACCTCAACAAATCATAAGTAATCTGAACGAACGGGCAACACGGTCCTCAAGGTCAACTCATCTCTTGTTTCACAACTACGCTCTTTGTTTCCCTCTTTGAGCCTTGTGATGTTGGACACGCCCTTTCTAATTTGAGTTGGGTTAGTGCCATGCATGAGGAGTTAGAGAATTTTGAGAGAAATCATGTTTGGACCTTAGTTGAGCCACCTCATTATGTGAATGTCATAGGAACCAAATGGGGAAACATTTGCTCATATTGCTCGTCTTGAGGCCATTAGGATTCTCTTAGCCTTTGCCGCATCCAAGTGATTCAAACTCTATAAGATGAATGTGAAAAGTGCTTTCCTAAATGGTGTCATACATGAGGAGGTCTGTTGTAGACAGCCCCCAGGTTTTGAGAACCCCAAGTATCGCAATAGAGTGT
>JBNLGT010000223.1:0-532 GCA_050306195.1 Ensifer sp. | reverse complement strand
ACAGGGAGAACTTTTCTATGAAGAAGACCTTGCGATACACGACCGTTGGCCTTGCCGGCGCCGTCACCATGGCATTCGCCTTTTCGGCTCAGGCCGTGGAGTTGGGTGTCGTTTCCTGGGGCGGTGCCTACACCGCCAGCCAGTTGAAGGCCTATCACCAGCCTTACATGAAGGCTAACCCCGGCGTCACCCTGAACTCCATCGACTACAGTGGTGGCCTCGCCGAGGTGCGCGCCCAGTCGGAAGCCGGCAACGTGACCTGGGATCTGGTTGACGTGGTCGTCTCCGACGCCATCCGCGGCTGCGACGAAGGCCTGTTCATGGAAATCGACCATGACGACATGCTGGCCGCCGCGCCCGACGGCACGCCGCCGAGCAAAGACTTCCTGGAAGGCACGCTGTCCGACTGCTTCATCCCGCAGATCATCTACTCTACGGCTTTCGCCTACCGCACCGACGCCTTCAAGGGCGACCAGCCCAAGACCATGGCCGACGTCTTCAACCTGGAGAAATTCCCGGGCAAGCGCACCCT
>JBNLGT010000222.1:0-534 GCA_050306195.1 Ensifer sp. | reverse complement strand
GTACGAGACTGAGCCAAGGTTTGGCATAGAAAAGCGAGGTGCTGCGTGCATGTACCCTTGCCCAAACATGCTGGACATGGTCTGATGTGGCATCCCATAAGCCTGAGCTGAACCATCAATGGTGGTTTGGCTGTAAAAGTGGTTCATCAGCTGGGCTGATGGGTTTGGCTGTGATGTGCTGCGCACCGATGTGCCACCAGGTTGAGGATTGGTTTGAGCAAAACTAACAACGCAAGAAGAAGAAGAAGAATGATTAATGCTAGTAGCGACAAGTTTTTCCCCGTCCCGCTCTTCTATCGACCTACGCAATAGTTCATCGGTACTCTTTGCTTACCTCTCTAGCGTATAATTGATCATAGATTGAATATCCTTGCGAGAGGGCGATGGTTCAGGCCATACCTCAGACGTTACCTCAGGCTTGTTGAAGACGATCGGCGTATTATCCCAGAGAATAGTCCCCTGGCACGTCACTTCTCAATGTGAGAGAACAAGCTCCTCAAGATTGGTGTGGTACGCTTCAAACTCCTTGCGACC
>JBNLGT010000221.1:0-535 GCA_050306195.1 Ensifer sp. | reverse complement strand
GGGGATCTCGCCGACGAGCGCTGGCACCTCCTTCTGTGGGCCTCCATGCTCAAGGAGACCACGGTTACCGAGAGGGCGGAGGCACGGGGGCGTCAGCGTGGCTTCGACCTGCAGGCGGAGGCCATCAAACTGCGTGACGCCGACTCCAGGCGTGCACTCGCCGATGCGCAGGAGCTGTACGCCCGTGTCCAGATCTTGGCTCACGATGTCACATCCCAAAATTCTCATTTCGGAATGTGAACCATTTTTTCTCACAAGAAACTTAAAATTTCCAAAAAGAATTCATTTATTTTAACCTAAAGTGATTTTTATTTGTATTTAAATGAGTTCCTAAATATTTTCGATCTTCAAATGGTTCTTTTAAAATAATTCATTTCAGTTGTGAAACATTTCCAAACAAAGGTATTCAAAAGAATTTCCTTCTTTCAACATTCATTCAAAAAGGTTTACAATGGTTTATAAAATTCCTCCCTAATTTGAACCAAAGTCCATCTCGTCATAGTGCAATTCCCATTTCTTCTGACTCATGAGCAAT
>JBNLGT010000220.1:0-536 GCA_050306195.1 Ensifer sp. | reverse complement strand
ACGGACCAGCGGGGTCCAACCGCGCTGTCGTCGCTGTATCAGGCATAGTCGCCCTCGCTGGGTGCGTCGGGACCGGGCGCCCACTTCCTGCGGTACTGCAGCAGGAAGGCCTGCGAGGCGTCGGCGCCGAGCGACATCTCGCGCGGCACCCAGGTCACATCGTGCAGATCCATGTCGGCGTCCATCTCGACATGGCAACCGAATGGACTGTTGAAGTACCAGAACCAATTGGAACCGAGCTGATGCCGCCCGGGTCCCCAGAAAGCCTGGTAGCCCTTCTCGAGGAAGCGGGTGCCGTTCTGCATCACTTCGGTGGGACCCGCGAAGTGGAAGGTGAAGTGCTCGACGCCCTGCATGTGCGGCGGTGCGCCAATCAGAAAATGGGTGTGGTGCTCCAGGGTGCCGGCCGGGCGCAGGAAGGGGCCGACGCCCAAAAAGCGATCGCTGCAGTAGAAGCCGAGCCGGTTGACGTAGAAGGCCTCGGCCTTCGCCACATCGGGCACGAAGTAGACGAGATGGGAGAGCGAGCGCGGCCT
>JBNLGT010000219.1:0-543 GCA_050306195.1 Ensifer sp. | reverse complement strand
CGGGTTCAACATCCACATCGTGGAGTGTTCCATTGACATTCAGCTTCATTTAGCGATCCTCCCGATAGTTCGTCTGGGTTTCGTGTTGACAAAATAACGAAAAATGTCAGAATGTCAATTATGGTAGAAAGTGTCAAAGATCCGAAGCGAAAAGCCGTGAACAGCGCGGCCTTCGAAACGTTTATGACCTATGGCTATAAGCGCACGACCATGGACGATATTGCCAAGGCCGCGGGCATGTCGCGTCCCGCACTCTACCTGATCCATAAAAACAAGAAGGATGTCTTCAGGGCTTGCGTTATTGACCTGATGGAGACACTTGAGCTTCGATTGGCTGATATTGTCGGGTCCCCGGCAACACCGATCCAGAAAGTGGACGACGTGTTGCGGGCAGGCATTCAGGAGCCTCACGAATTGGTGCTGTCCATGCCACATGGTATGGACATCTTTGATATCAAGTCAGATATCGCCCCTGATCTCTTCGACGCATGGCTCAAGCAGCTTGAGCAGGCAATTGTCAAAATTATCGATGACGGCGTGAGC
>JBNLGT010000218.1:0-562 GCA_050306195.1 Ensifer sp. | reverse complement strand
CGTCCGAGCGCTTGCCGCTTGCAAGCTGAAAGGTGCCGAAAACGATTTTCACAATCTGCGGAAATGCACGCAACAGACGGTCTATCAGGCCCAACTTCTGAAACAGGCTTGGCCAACCGGGTTCAAAGCCATAGAGGCGGAAGCGCAGGAGCTGGCCAGCATTCTTGGCCATGAACACGACCTGACCCTTCTCCTCATGCTGGAAAAAACTGAACCTCGCTCAATCTGTCACGAAGACAGCCGCAGTCAACTGCTTGACCTTTTGGAAATACGGCGGTCCGCCCTACGGTCGCAGGCTATAAAAATAGCCAACCGCCTTTATCGCGGCTATTGGAAAAATGAGGCCAAACGCATTAAGCGGCTTTGGGACGTGACGCGTTAGCGGACCATATCAGCCGTGAGGAATTGAAAAATCGTCCGCATGGGCGTATGCGCGGCAACCATGACGAATGAGGCAAGCCCCATGACCGACAAGACGCAAGGCCAATACACTGTGGCCGCTCTTTATCATTTCGTATCTTTCCCTGATTTCCGCGAATTTCAGGAACCGCTGCAAGCGCTT
>JBNLGT010000217.1:0-565 GCA_050306195.1 Ensifer sp. | reverse complement strand
GCCTGCTGTTGCAACAGTTTCGTCCGGAGTCGGCGCTGGTGTTTTGCAACACAAAAAAAGAGACCCAGGCGGTGGCCGACCAGTTATGCAGCGCCGGTTTCAGCGCCCTGGCCCTGCATGGCGATCTGGAGCAGCGGGATCGCGATCAGACATTGATCCGTTTCGCCAACCGTAGTGTCTCGGTATTGGTAGCGACCGATGTGGCCGCTCGCGGACTGGATATTGATGCGCTGGATGCAGTAATCAACTATCACATCGCCCATGATACGGAGAGCCATTTGCACCGTATCGGCCGCACCGGTCGTGCCGGTAGCACGGGCATCGCCTGCTCGCTGTACAGCGATAAAGAGAGCCATCGGGTGGCGCAACTGGATGCCGGTATCGATCCGATCCTGGACAGCGAACCGTTACCTCCCCTCGATCTTCTGGATAAACCGCCACTGAAACCCGCCATGGCGACACTGCAGATTGACGGGGGCAAGAAGCAGAAGATACGTCCGGGCGATATCCTGGGCGCCTTGACCGGAGAACAGGGGATTACCGGCCAACAGGTGGGTAAGATCCA
>JBNLGT010000216.1:0-573 GCA_050306195.1 Ensifer sp. | reverse complement strand
AATTGCGAAATATATCTTATGGAACTTTTGCTTCTAACGTTTTACGTCCTGGGCGTTTGAAATAGGAGAACAGCGGCCCTGGCCCGCCCGCCAAGTACATCAAACCCTACTTGATGTCGCCGCTGTCTCGCTGTCGGTTTAACCCGAAAGGGTGCTCTACCCCGTTTCCACCCAAATCCTCGTGGTGAAAAACTCAACCTGCACCCATGTCTTCCTGAATACTACAACCGGTTTTCCGTATCCATTCCTGAAAATTAGGGGATTCCCCTAGGTTGGCTACCGATTAGCCGCACTTGGTGATGGAACGTCCAGCCTTTCCTTGTTGTCTCTACGTCAGCAAGGTCGCTACCATTATCATTGTGGCTCCCCAGCCGAGGAGAAAGGATAGAACGCGCAAAACTGGCCCGGCCAACGTATAGGCAATGAAATGCACCAAACGCGCGCCAAAATAGACCAGCGCCGCCAACGCAGTCTGCGTGCTGGCCGCACCTACCAACACAACCAAAAGGGTAATACCAATGACTATTGATTAGAACTCATGTGACCGGATCGATTTCGGTTTCCGGCTAGGCG
>JBNLGT010000215.1:0-586 GCA_050306195.1 Ensifer sp. | reverse complement strand
CTTCTTGAAATCGCCCGGTCAGGACACCCTGCCGACCTATCTCATGGGTGAGTTGCGCCGCAATCTTACCTCGGAAATCTATGCCATTTCCTCGTTTCTGTTGCTGCTCAGTGTGCTGATCGTGGCGGGGTCTTGGATAGCGACACGCAATAAAGACTAACAAAACCCAGAGGAGAATGACATGAAATACGCATCTCGCATTGCTGCCTCCACGGCCATCCTGATGGCGACAGCCATTCCGGCTCTCGCTGCCGGTCAGCTCAATATCTACAATTTCGGCCTCTACACGCCCCCGGACCTGATCATGAAATTTGAGAAGGCCTATGACGTAAAGGTCACTGTCACGGAATACGATTCCAACGAGACGGCGCTTGCCAAGATTCAGGCCGGCGGCTCTGGCTTCGACATCATCGTTCCCTCCGCCTACATCGTTCCTGCCTATATCCAGGCCGGTCTGCTTATGAAGAGCGAGCCGTCGCAGATGTCGAACTTCAAGAATGTCAAACCGGAATGGGTGAATGTCGACTGGGATAGCGGCCGCCATTACACGGTGCCCTACACCTGGACAACGACCGGCATCATAGTC
>JBNLGT010000214.1:0-589 GCA_050306195.1 Ensifer sp. | reverse complement strand
GTCCTGCTTGCAGCCGGACAGGGCCAGTGCAGCGACCAGCAAACTGGCAGTAAAGGCTTGCCGAAAGACCGTGTCAGGCCTGCAAGTCATACTGCTTGAGCAGATCGTAGAGCGTCGGGCGGCTGATCCCCAACAACTTGGCGGTGCTTGAAATATTGCCCTCGGTGCGAGCCAAGGCGTGGCGTATCACCCGGCGGTCGGACTGTTCACGCGCGCTCTTCAGGTTCAGCGCGCAGGGCTGGTCGTCCTCATCCTCGCTAGCGTCGAAGTCGAGATCTTCCGCGCTCACCAACTTGCCATCGGCCATAATGACCGCGCGCTTCACCCGGTTTTCCAGCTCGCGCACATTGCCCGGCCAGTTCCATGCATCGATCGCCGCCAGCGCATCGGGCGCGAAGCCGGTCACCTGCGGATTCATTTCCGCCGCAAAACGCATCAGGAAGGATTTGGCCAGCAAGACGGCGTCACCGGGCCGCTCCGCAAGCGTCGGGATCTTCACCACGATCTCCGCCAGGCGGTAGAACAGATCCTCGCGGAACCCACCGGCAGCGATCATTGCTTCAAGGTCCTGATGGGTGGCGCAGACGAT
>JBNLGT010000213.1:0-607 GCA_050306195.1 Ensifer sp. | reverse complement strand
GTCGTCCTCCTGGTGTAGCCGGTGTCACCGGGCCATATAGGTCCCCGTGCACGAGCTCGAGCCGCTCCTTGGCTCAGAAGCTCAATTGCTGGGGAAAGGGGAGCCGCATCTGCTTCATCAACACGCAGACGTCGCTTCGTCCACGTGGTCAAAGCTCGGCAGGCCTCGTACCATCCCCTTGGCACTGAGCCGCTTCAGGGCATCGAAGTGAAGGTGCCCGAAGCGCTCGTGCCACTGTCACGCTTCGTCGTCCCAACGAGCAGCAAGGCAAAGGGGTTGTGCTACCTGCACGTTGAGGACATAGAGTTGATTGGTGCCTCTGGTTACCTTGGCAAGAAGGCAATGATGGCGATCCCAAATCCTCATGACTCCGTCCTTGATCTCCACATGCGAACCGCTCTCATCTAGCTGTCCCAGGCTGATGATAGAGTTCCTCAACGCGAGGATGTAGTAGACTCCGGTGAGCAGTTTGTGCTCACCAGACTCGGCGGCGAAGATGACGGCCTGTTGCTCATCGACGGAGAGGTTGGAGGTGCTGTCCGGCATGATTGGCAAGACGGTGGTGGTTAGGGGTGGTGGTGGGTGGCAACAAACCCTAGGGTTAGGT
>JBNLGT010000212.1:0-622 GCA_050306195.1 Ensifer sp. | reverse complement strand
ACAGGCCTGTCGATCGACACCCGCACCCTGCAAAAAGGCGAGGCATTCTTCGCCATCAAGGGCGACAAGTTCGACGGTCATGACTTTGCGACTGCGGCCATGGCCGCCGGCGCCGGGCTGCTGGTGGTCGCGGAGGCGAAGCTGCCGGCCCTGGGGCGAATGCAAGTCCCGAAAATCGTGGTCGACGACGTTCTGGTGGCGCTCGAAAGGCTGGCGGTCGCGGCGCGCGCGAGGACCAAGGCGCAGATCATCGCGGTGACCGGATCCGTCGGCAAGACAACGACAAAGGAAATGTTGCGCCATGCCTTGTCGGCATGCGGGCAGGTGCACGCTTCCGAAAAATCATTCAACAATCATTGGGGCGTGCCGCTGTCGCTGGCGCGGATGCCGCAGGACACCGCATTCGGCATCTTCGAAATCGGCATGAACCATCCTGGCGAGATCACGCCGCTGGTCAAGCTGGTGCGCCCGCACATCGCCATCGTCACGCTGATCGCAGCCGCCCATCTCGGCTATTTCAAGAACCTCGACGAAATCGCCCACGCCAATGCGGAGATCTTTTCCGGTCTGGTCAAAGGGGGGCACGCGATCCTCAATCGCGACGACGCGAAGTACAAACTCC
>JBNLGT010000211.1:0-625 GCA_050306195.1 Ensifer sp. | reverse complement strand
ATCATCACCGCCACCAACGCCGCCATCGGGATCTGCCCTACCCAATCACCGAGAAACACGACCATCAGCAGCAGGACAACACCGGCGGTCAGCGTGGAGAGACGACCGCGACCACCTGACTTCACGTTAATCACCGACTGGCCGATCATGGCACAGCCCGCCATACCACCGAGCAGCCCAGCTGCGATATTGGCAACGCCCTGCCCTTTGCACTCGCGGTTCTTGTCGCTGCCGGTATCGGTCAGGTCGTCGACGATGGTAGCGGTCATCAATGATTCGAGCAGACCGACAATGGCCATAGAGATCGAATAGGGGAAGATGATCGCCAGTGTGTCGAAGTTGAGCGGCACATCGGGCCAGAGGAAGACCGGCAGTGTGTCGGGCAGTTCACCCATGTCGCCCACCGTATGGATATCCAGTCCCAACCAGATGGAGACGATGGTGAGGGAGATGATGGTGACCAGCGGCGACGGCACTGCACGGGTGACGTAGGGAAAGAGGTAGATAATCGCCAGACCGGCGGCGGTCATGGCGTAGACATGCCAGGTCACACCGATCAATTCCGGCAACTGCGCCATGAAGATCAGAATCGCCAGGGCGTTGACGAAGCCTGTGACCACTGAAC
>JBNLGT010000210.1:0-631 GCA_050306195.1 Ensifer sp. | reverse complement strand
GATAGGATTGGCGCCGAGATTATCGGTAAAGACGCCGAAGACCAGCCATGCCAGGGGTAGTAGCGCAGCGATGAAGACGATCGGTTTTAGCTTTTGCGCGGTGTTTTTCATTTAATAGTATTTCTGTAAGTCCATGCCAGTGTAGAGGCTGGCAACTTCGTCGGCGTAGCCATTAAACGGTAGCGTCCTCCGCTTGAGAAATTCACCGATACGCCGCTCACGTTTCTGGCTCCAACGCGGATGGTCCACCTCGGGATTGACGTTGGAGTAGAAGCCATATTCTCCGGGATTGGCCAGATGCCAGGTGGTCTCGGGCATGGTTTCGCGGAAGTTGATCTTGACGATCGACTTGATGCTCTTGAAGCCGTATTTCCACGGTACCACCAGGCGCAGTGGCGCGCCGTTCTGTTTGGGCATCTCTTTGCCATAAAGGCCGACGGCGAGAATGGTCAGCGGGTGCATCGCCTCGTCCATACGCAGCCCTTCGACGTAGGGCCAGTCGAGCGTTGTCCGACGCTGGCCTGGCATTTCGTCAGGTCGGTAAAGGGTGGTGAACTCCACATACTTTGCCTTGCTGGTCGGCTTGAAGCGTTTCAGCAGATCACTCAGCGGAAAGCCGACCCATGGGATC
>JBNLGT010000209.1:0-632 GCA_050306195.1 Ensifer sp. | reverse complement strand
CACTATCCCTTCTGTTCGGATCGCTGCCGCAATCTCGATCTTTCGCGCTGGCTAAATGGCTCTTACGCCATTCCCGTGGCTGAGGATGAAGAGCTTGCCGATCCGTCATCTGGCGCAATTCGCTCCGGTGAGGCCGAGTGAAATCAGGGGCAATCGCAGCTTTCTGATTTTTCTTCAAAAAAGTACGCTAGGGTGCTTGCCAGACGCGCGCAAGATGCTATAACCCGCTCGCTTTCGGGCGACGAATATGTCTCCCGAACGGCTCTCAAAACGAGCCGTGGAAGCCCGGATAGCTCAGTTGGTAGAGCAGCGGATTGAAAATCCGCGTGTCGGTGGTTCGAATCCGCCTCCGGGCACCATTTTCCAAGTATATTTCAGGCGTTCAAGCTCACGAATGACATCGGCGCGTTTGATGGCGCCGATCTTCAGCCCATGAAACTTGTTCACGCGCAGTAATACGCTCTCAGTTCCCTTCTAGTCCTTGGTGTGCCGTTTTGCGTGCTTTCGGTGAACAGAGGGATGACATCGCCAAGCGTCAAAGATTTCGA
Organism: Ensifer sp.; assembly: GCA_050306195.1. Classification (GTDB taxonomy): domain Bacteria; phylum Pseudomonadota; class Alphaproteobacteria; order Rhizobiales; family Rhizobiaceae; genus Ensifer_A. Next base: position 84 of record JBNLGT010000209.1, on the reverse strand, counting down.
CGCTGGCTCATCCTGACGCGATTGGAACAATCCCAATTGAATATCGCGCAGGATCATTTGCGCCTTCTCACGCGCATCCTTCAG
>JBNLGT010000208.1:0-636 GCA_050306195.1 Ensifer sp. | reverse complement strand
TGCTGCCGCATGACGGTCCTGCCAGTGCTGGCCTACAGGTTAAACATGTGTTGCGCGTACCCGGCCAATGCAGCCATGCCGGCATGGAAGTGGGGCCCCTCGGGGTTGGACACGGCCTCAAGGTGATGCTTCCACATAGGATCCTCTTGGTTATGGATCGGAAAGAGCGCGATTGGCATCACGGCGGTGTCGGTGAGGCGGCTCTCACACAAGGAGGTGAGTGCGACTTGTGCCATCTGCTCGACGGTCTCATCCAGCTCGACCCTGATGACGGTTGCCATCCACGGCTCCGTCAGGTTGAGGGGTATCACCACATTGACCTCACACTTGTCCTGGCCATGGGCCATAGACATGCGGCCGCGGTAGACAGGAGCGTCCCCTTCGTAGCCGAGCTGGCAGAGTGCGTCGTACAACACTCGCGGAAAACCCGGACGATGCAGGCCCGTGGAGCAAAGGCTCCCATCCGTAGCGATGGTGACGTGGGGGTAGTTGCTCATGTCCATCTAAAAACACAACCATGAAAGCATTACTAACCCCAATTGCACCACTTCAAAAAAAGAACGAAAACAGGAACTGGAATTAGGCGAACAACAGTAAGGAAAAGCAAAAATGGAACTGTTCCCAAAGGATTCTGTC
>JBNLGT010000207.1:0-651 GCA_050306195.1 Ensifer sp. | reverse complement strand
CCTCGCCGTCAACTTCAATCCGGTCGGAAAGCGTGACGTTGACCGCGGGCGTGTCCAGCACTTTGCCGTTGAGGCTCACACGACCATCCATGATCATGCGCTCGACATCGCGGCGTGAAGCAATACCTGCGCGCGCCAACAGCTTGGAAATGCGTTCAGGCTTCAACGCCGTGGAAGCGTCATCACGACGCTCCGGACGCGGGCCCTTGGAAAATTGCGGTTTACCGCCATCGGGGCGTGGACCTCGGGATTTGTCGCCAAATGCCTTGGCACCGCGAGGTTTATCCTTCGGATTACCGGATTTAGAAAAACCGCCGGGTTTCTTGCCACCCGAGCGTTTGGATTTGTCTTCAGAATTCATTTGGATTTGCCTGTTCGTTTGGCGTGTCCTATCAGTTCATGCAAGCAAGGTTAAGAGGTTTCTTTATATGAGTGAATATATGAAGCTGGCACTTGAGGAAGCGCATGCCGCCGCTGACCGCGGAGAAGTGCCGGTGGGCGCTGTCATTGTGCATGGCGGGGAGATCGTCTCGCGAACAGGCAACCGGACGCGGGAGCTGGCCGACCCTACCGCTCATGCAGAAGTCCTCGCCATCCGCGAGGCCGCAGTAAAACTCGGTTCCGAACGCTTGAATAATGCCGACCTCTACG
>JBNLGT010000206.1:0-675 GCA_050306195.1 Ensifer sp. | reverse complement strand
ATAATCTGCTACACCGGTATTCGCACTCATACCACGACGATAATTCACTGCCGGATGACGACTTGTCTGATCATGGTCACTGCCCTGAGTGCCATCATTGTCACCATCATGACGACTACGAGTCAGATCATGAGCACGACCATGAACATGAGCACGACCATGAGCATGACCACGACCATGAGCATGACCACGACCATGAGAATGACCACGAACACGACCACCATCATGACCACCATCACGATCACGACCATGAACATGAGCATGAGCATGGATGCTATCATGACCATGATCATGACCATGAGCACGAACACCACCACCATCACGACCACGACCACGACCACGACCACGACCACGACCATGACCACGACATTGATCATGATCACGAATGTGAACATCATCATCACCACTGCCATCATCATGACCATGATTATGCGCACGACTATGTCGACGATATGCTAGACGACGAGGATGCCGATGACGACGAATCTTATGGAGATGGACCGTTGACCGGCCTTCTGACAGAGGTCCCGAATATTCTGGATCCAAAGCAAATCGAGGCTTTACACATGATTGTCAAGTCGTGCATTCTCGACAATGCCGGATCCGGTCTTACTCGCGCTGGAGAAAATCTGCAGAAGACAAGATGTAGGATGTTCTTGGCTTTGGACTGCGGAC
>JBNLGT010000205.1:0-692 GCA_050306195.1 Ensifer sp. | reverse complement strand
TATGAAGTCACCTCTACGTCGGGATATTCGGCGGCCAGTTCCTGCGTCACCTCATCCCAAAAAACCATAGAATACTGCTGTGCATTTGATTTAGTGACCGAGGCCAGCCGGCCAGAGCGCTGGCGGGCCTGCTCAAATCCAAATCGTAGAATTCGCTCGACACTGGTACGTGTAAATATGGCTGTTTCAACCGCCACTTCATCAGCAGTGCCACGATGCACACGCCCCCCCGCGCCCGAATATTCACCCTCGGTATTTTCACGGATACACAAGATATCGAAATCCGATTTGCGCAACGGACCTTCGACACCAGGCAGCAAACGGTGGGGACGGATGTTGGCATATTGAACAAAGGCCTTACGAATTGGCAGCAGCAAACCGTGTAATGACACGGAATCAGGCACTTTGGCGGGCCAGCCGACAGCTCCCAACAGGATCGCATCGAAACCACGCAGAGTTTCGATTCCGTTTTCCGGCATCATTCGACCGGTATCAAGGTAATAGTCGCAAGACCACGGTAGCACTGTGGCTTTAAATTTGCCGCCAGGAAGCACAGCAGCTGCCACCGCCAGAGCCGATTGGGTGACTTGAACACCAATACCGTCACCAGGAATTACTGCAATTTTATGGGTTGTCATGTTGCCCTCAAAAATCGATTAGTTATTGTTAACAGACCCTGTAAACAATACCCT
>JBNLGT010000204.1:0-708 GCA_050306195.1 Ensifer sp. | reverse complement strand
GCGTCTTAAGATGTTGCTCGCCGTCAGAATGAAACCGACGCCGAAAATACCAATGGCAATCGCCAAGATGACCAGCAGACTGCGCCCTTTGTTTTGCCACAAATCACGAAAAATCTTGTTACGACGGCTGCGCATAAGCCACCTCCCGTTGTCCTGTAGCGATGGCTGCATCGTCAACGACAATATTGCCATCCGCCAGGGTAATCACGCGGTCGACCAGCGGCGCAATGTCCCGCTCATGGGTGACCATGACGACAGTTTTGCCACTTTGAACCAGTCGTTGGAACAGTGCCAGTACGTCATCTGCCGTCTGCGAATCAAGGTTGCCTGTGGGTTCATCGGCAACGAGAAATGGCGGATCATTGGCCAGCGCCCGGGCAATCGCTACCCGCTGCTGCTGCCCACCAGACAAAGACGACGGGAATTTGTTTGCCTGGTCGCCGACGCCGACCTGCGCCAGTAAATCCAGCGCCCGCGTGACGCGTTCTTTGGTGCTGTATTTGCCAATAAAGTCCATGGGCATCATCACGTTTTCCAACACGGTCAACGTGGGCATCAGTTGGTAGAACTGGAAGACAATGCCTACATTTTTGCCCCGCCAGACGGCCGTTTCATCTTCATTCAGTTTGTGTACGGCCGTGCCGTTAATCAGCACCTCCCCATTCGTGGAGCGGTCAATGCCCGTGATCATGTTCAGCAAGGTAGACT
>JBNLGT010000203.1:0-748 GCA_050306195.1 Ensifer sp. | reverse complement strand
GATCGCCTTCCAGTGGGCGGACCAAAACAGGCACACGCTGACCGTTCTTGGAAATAGAGTTCTTCAGGCCCTCAACTTCAATCTGAAGCCTGTCATCCAATCGTCCTTCGGTAATAATCTGCGCCGGATCAATCTCAAATACACCGCCACGCAGTCGTCGCCCTTCAAGAGCGTCAGGAGCGTTGCGAAGGGTCTGCAGCGGCAGGCCAAGTTTAGGCTTTCTTGCCATTCCGCCCCCATGTGTTCTGGATGATTTCAGCGATCTCATCGTTCACTGCGTTCATGGATTCGATCGCACGATCAAACGTCTGACGCGTGAAGTCCTTCTTGTCAGCTTCGTAGAGCGTTTGCTTGGTCAAGCCGGCATCAGAAATTGCGGTCGATTCAACCATGTGATTGGTCAGGACCGACCTCCCAAACAGCCCGCGAATGAAAGCGATGACTTCGGTTTGTGGCGCGTCGCCGACTTTGTATCGCGTTGGCAAAAAGCGCAGCCAATCGAAGCGCAGATTTGCGCCTGCATCCCTGATCACTCCCAGGAGATCCGCAGTCATTCGCAGGAATTGGGACATCGACATGAGGTCAAGCATCTGCGGGTGAACCGTCACGAGAACACCCGAGGACGCGGAAAGTGCTGACATCGTCAAGAAACCAAGCTGCGGCGGGCAGTCGATCACAACAACGTCGTAGTTCGCTTCAACACTATCGAGTGCGTCATGAACTCTCGCGAAGAACGCTTTCGCTCCGC
>JBNLGT010000202.1:0-755 GCA_050306195.1 Ensifer sp. | reverse complement strand
AAAAGGCAAGCACCACCCCCGGACTTCACCGCACCTCTCCCAGCCTCTCTTCGCTTCTCTCCACGCTCGAGCGTCACTCTCACTGAGCACCGCCACCTCCGGTTCTGCACTGCCATCGCCCAGCCTCCACGCCGCCGCCCGAGCTCTGGTGAGACCCGAGCCGAGTTCCCCTTGCTCCCCTCTCCGTTTTGCGCCCCCGTCGGCGAGGTTTGGCGCACCGGAGCGGCCGGAGGCCGAGCTCCGGTGAGCACGCCGCCGTGCCCACTGTCCGCGCCGGCGTCGGTCCACGGTGGACCGAGCGCGCCCGGCCGGTCCACGGAGACATGGACCCGGTCCACAGATTTATCCGTTGGAAAATAATTCCTGGCCGAAAATTCCCCGGCATTTTACAAAGAGGCCCCTCTGTTTTTCTGAAATTAACCCGCGGTCCACGAATTTTCAGTTAGGTCCGAAATTCGAAAACTATTTACAAAAAGGTCCCTAGCCTCAAAAAAATCCACAAAAATAGCTCCAAAACTTCAAAAATTCATATCTTTTCAACCACAACTCCAAATCCAGTGATTCTTGTGCCAAAATTCTCAGAATCACTTCCTCTTTCATCTTATGCATTCATTTAATATATGTTTGTTGCATTTATTGATTGATTGTGTTGCTTTGCGTTAGGTAACGTTGTGCCAGAACCGTTCAGCGAGGATTTCTAGGACCAAGCTTTCGAGGAGTCCCAGCTTTTCTTCGCGGATCAACAAGGCAAGTTA
>JBNLGT010000201.1:0-908 GCA_050306195.1 Ensifer sp. | reverse complement strand
GCACATCTCCTACGAGGGCGACATCCTCGAGGATCCTTGGAACGAGCCGGAAGAGGATATGTGGCGCTGGACCGTCGCGCCGGAGAAGGCCCCGGACGAGCCGACCTATCTGGAGCTTGGCTTCGAGAAGGGCGATATCGTCTCCATTGATGGCAAGGCCATGACACCGGCCGCTGTGATGGAGTATCTGAACAAGGTTGCCGGTGCCAACGGTGTTGGGCGTGACGATCTGGTAGAAAACCGTTACGTGGGGATGAAATCCCGCGGCTGTTATGAGACACCGGCCGGTACGGTGATGCTCAAGGCGCACCGGGCGATGGAGTCGCTGACTCTGGACCGCGGTGCGGCACACATGAAAGATGAGCTGATGCCGCGCTATGCCGAGCTCATCTACAACGGTTACTGGTGGAGCCCGGAGCGTGAAATGCTGCAGGCAGCCATCGACCGAACTCAGGAGCATGTCAACGGCACTGTGCGGATCAAACTCTACAAGGGCAATGTGATCATCGCGGGCCGTAAGTCGGAGAGTGATTCGCTGTTCGATGAGTCGATTGCCACCTTCGAAGACGATGCAGGCGCTTATAACCAGAAAGATGCAGAAGGCTTTATCCGCCTGAATGCATTGCGCCTGCGGATTGGAGCACGTCGTAACAAAAAATGAGACCACAGACGCGGCTTCGGCCGCGTCGTTGTCATGGGGGGAGAGGCTTTCTGACGCTATGGAAAGTAGTCGATTGTCTGCCGACAGATTTCTGAAACAGTTTTTGACGCTGGTGCTGCTCGCCTGGGTCTTCCCGCCGGGCGTCGGTATGCTGTTTATCGCCTTTGTCGATATCCTCAGTTTCGACCAGATCAGCGGTGTCATGTTCAGCCTGCCGATGACCGTGCTGGTGTTCGGTTCCTTCTTT
>JBNLGT010000200.1:0-950 GCA_050306195.1 Ensifer sp. | reverse complement strand
CGTCATCCTCGGGCTTGACCCGAGGATCCATGCACGGACAGGGCTTGGGTTTGGATGGTCGGGTCGGGGCCCGACCATGACGGTGGAGGGGCTATCGCCGGGGTCGTTAATCGCGCCGTCATCCCCCAAACCGCTTGAAAACTAGACGTTTCCGCCAATTTACCGCAGGTTAGTATTGTCCGGCTAACATGCAATCATGCGCAATGCCGCCTGCTGCGGCTTGCGGTGAATGTTGTTGGGATAAGATGATGGCCCGCGCAAACGATGTCGCCAGAATGCAAGCCAAGCTTGAAGAGAGCATGTCGGATAGTTGCGCGCCGAAAGAGACCGCGCAGCCAAGCAGCGGCTTCGACGCCGCCCTGGCGCTTGCGCTGGACCACGACACAACGGGCGTTACCACTTTTGATGCTGGTGGAAATCTTCATTACGTCAATCGCGCCTTTTCGCGCACCTATGGCATCAGCCATGCGGGCTTGAGCAACCACACGCCTTTTCAGGAGCTTTTAGGGCGGATGACGGCGGCGGGAATGAAGGTTGACGAGGCCGAAAAATGCCTGCGCCCGCCACGGGGCGATGCATCAAGGCGACAGGTGCGCTGTTCCGTTGAGCTTCCTTCAGGCCGCAAACTGCGCATTCAGCACCTTCTGTCAGAGGACGGCGGCTGGGTCACCCGGCATATTATCGCGCAGGATGGGCGTATTCGTTCGGCAATTTCCGATGAGATATTGTCGCTGCAGACCCTCATTGACCAGGTGCCCGACTATCTCTGGATCAAGAATTTGCAAAGCGAGTTCGTCGTTGCCAACAGGTCGCTGGCCTGGGACAGCGGCATGGAGCATTCCAGTGACCTTATCGGCCTGTCCGACGCCGATCTGCACGCTCCGGAACTGGCGCGGAAATTCCGCCAGCGGGAGCTTGAAATTCTCAAGACCGGTATTGGCATGATCGAC
>JBNLGT010000199.1:0-1008 GCA_050306195.1 Ensifer sp. | reverse complement strand
GCCGCTGTTCTCCTATTTCAAACGCCCAGGACGTAAAACGTTAGAAGCAAAAGTTCCATAAGATATATTTCGCAATTATGAGTTGTAGCCGGGGTGCATTCTATTCTGAAGTGCGACTTTTGAGTGATATCAAAGGGTTATTGCTCAGGAGGATTATGCATGTTGAACAGTATTCACCCCACCTACTCGCATCTAGGGATTGAAGAACGCCGCAAGATCGAGCGTTGGCGAGCCGCAAAGATTAGTGTTGATGTGATTGCCGAGAAGCTCGGGCGTCATCGTTCCACGATTTTCCGTGAGTTGAAGCGCAACGCATTTGAAGATCGTGAACTACCGGATCTGAATGGCTACTACAGCATGACGGCCAATCAACTTGCACAGGACCGTCGCTACAGGCAAAGAAAGCTTGTGCGCCTGCCCAGGCTTTCTCAGATGATTATAGAACGGATACGCCATGGCTGGTCGCCGGAACAGATCGCTGGACGTTTGAAACTGGAAAACCGTCAGCGTTCGAATGGGCCGAGGCTGCATGTCTGCCACGAAACGATTTACCAATTTGTCTATTCACGTGATGGGCAATCTATCAAACTCTGGAAGCATCTGCCGGAGCATCGTGCACGGCGTAGACCGCGATACGCCAGACGGCGGCGTGGCAGTCGGTTCAGCCCGCATCTGAGCATTCTCAACCGGCCTGATTGTGTTCGTGAGCGCAAGCAGTTCGGGCATTGGGAATGCGATCTTATCCAGTTCCGCAAGAAGTTCGGCAAGGCCAATATCACGTCGCTTGTGGAACGCGTGAGCCGCTTCACAGTCTTCCTCAGAAATAACGACCGTCAGTCGAAACCAGTCATGGACCGCCTGATCAGCGTGCTGGGGCCCCTACCCCTGTTTGCACGGCGCTCCATCACATTTGATCGCGGCACGGAGTTCACGGAGTGGCCCTATCTGCAAGCCGGAATTGGCGCGCAAACCTGGTTCTGCGATCCGCAATCACCCTGGCAAAAAGGC
>JBNLGT010000198.1:0-1169 GCA_050306195.1 Ensifer sp. | reverse complement strand
ATGCCGAAGTGGCGGCGGTGTTGGGGATCAGCGAAGGCAACGCCCGTGTTTTGCTGCACCGGGCGCGGGCGGCGCTCAAGGCGCGTTTGAGCGATCATTGCCACCTGTCATTCGGCAGCGACGCCATTCCGTGCGTGCCGCTGGAGAAGTGATCTGCTCAATCCTGAGCGCCTCCATTGCAGAATTTAATCAACTGACCTGTGGATTTCTCATCAACCGGGAGAATGACCATGCCTGTTTATCTCGAATCGCAAGACATGAGTTCCGAACTAAAGGACTTTGGTTCAGTTCTGATCGTCGCCTGCCCCATCTGCCCGCCCATGTGCCTGGCGATGCAGAAGAAGAAGCCGTTCATGGAATTCTTTAAGCACGGCCTCAACACGGAAAGCTTTTCTGAATATATCGCGTCAATTCGGGAGCCGCTCAAGCAACGTGGCGTTCGAACCGACGTATACATGACGCGCGTGCCGTCTCCGATGATGTGCGTTTGGACGAAAGGGCAACAAGACAGGCTCTTAAAGCGCGCCAAGGGCTTTGAGGCGGTTCTCGTTTTAGGTTGCGACTCCGCGACTTACACGGCAAAGGCCGTTCTTAAGGACACTGATTGTCAGGTCTTTCAAGGCATGCGGATGATAGCGACCGCCAACGCATCCGTGAGGTTTAGGTTCCGGGCACGGTGGAGCTGGAATTGAATGCCGTTCCGAAGAAACACGTGGAGAGGCGGCAAAAGACCGTTGAGGAACCCGAGGAAGCGGCATCATAGGAAGATAACGGTTCCAGCAACTTATCCGATAAGAAAAAAAATGGCGTGGGCCGATGGCTTAGCCATCATAGCGCCGGTCTTCTGGATGGGGTTTCCGGCGATCCTCAACGGTTGGATAGATCGCGTGTTTTCCTACGGTTTTGCTTACACACTGACCGGGGAAGGCTGGAGAGGTGACGTCAACAGCTGTCAACCGGCACGCAAAAATGCCCCCCTATCGGCGTCCAAAATTGACCCCCGGCTTTGGCTGAAACAGACGCCATTCCTGTGACATTTCAATAGGTTATGATTGGAGATAGGAGGGTGATCGGCTCATAAGCGATGATGCCGAAAGGGGGCACATCCCGGCGCCGCCGCACATACTGTCAATATCGTGTTCAGAACATCTCTGGCGAAGTCCTCCCAC
>JBNLGT010000197.1:0-1271 GCA_050306195.1 Ensifer sp. | reverse complement strand
ATGCCGCTGCCGCCTTTGCCGCCGACAAGTTGTTGCCACGCATTGAAGACGCTTACCTGAACGAAACAACAGACCCTGAAATTTTCCGCGAGATGGGTGCGAACGGTCTTCTTGGTGCAACCGTGCCGGAGGAATACGGTGGCGTGGGCGCAAATTATGTTTCCTACGGGCTGATTGCCCGCGAGGTTGAGCGCGTCGACAGCGGTTACCGCTCGATGATGAGTGTGCAGTCCTCGCTGGTGATGTTTCCGATTTATGCCTACGGCTCGGAAGAGCAACGGAAAAAATATCTCCCCAAGCTTGCCTCCGGCGAATTCATCGGCTGCTTCGGCCTCACCGAACCCGACGCCGGTTCCGATCCCGGTGGAATGAAGACCCGGGCAGAAAAGATTGACGGCGGTTACCGCCTCAGGGGTTCCAAGATGTGGATATCCAACGCCCCGATCGCCGATGTCTTTGTCGTCTGGGCCAAGTCCGAAGCGCATGGCGGCAAAATCCGCGGCTTCGTGCTGGAAAAAGGCATGAAGGGGCTCTCTGCTCCCAAGATCGGCGGCAAGCTTTCCCTACGCGCATCCATCACTGGCGAAATCGTGCTGGATGGGGTGGAAGTCGGCGAAGATGCTCTTCTTCCCAATGTCGAAGGTTTAAGCGGTCCGTTCGGGTGTCTCAACCGTGCGCGTTACGGCATTTCCTGGGGCGCATTGGGCGCGGCGGAAGATTGCTGGTTCCGTGCCCGCCAATATGGTCTTGACCGTCACCAGTTCAACAAGCCGCTTGCCGGAACCCAGCTTTTTCAGAAGAAGCTCGCCGACATGCAGACGGAAATTGCGCTCGGCCTGCAAGGCTCCTTGCGGGTTGGCCGCCTGATGGATGAGGGCAAATTTGCGCCAGAGATGATTTCGCTGGTCAAGCGCAACAATTGCGGCAAGGCGCTGGATATTGCCCGTCAGGCCCGCGATATGCACGGCGGCAACGGTATCCAGATCGGATATCATGTCATGCGACATGCGCAGAATCTTGAAACGGTCAATACCTATGAGGGCACACATGACGTTCATGCGCTGATCCTGGGGCGTGCGCAAACGGGTATACAGGCTTTCTTCTGATGCCTGAATCAACTGCCGCACCGCTTGCCGGACTGAAGGTTGTCGAGCTTGCCCGTATCCTGGCGGGCCCCTGGATCGGGCAGACACTGGCCGATCTGGGCGCTGAAGTGATCAAGGTTGAAGGTCCCGGTGGCGACGATACGCGCACCTGGGGACCTCCCTTCA
>JBNLGT010000196.1:0-1398 GCA_050306195.1 Ensifer sp. | reverse complement strand
GAACGAAGCAAAGGGCGGGGCCAAAACATCGCTGACCGTGGTCGGGGGTGGTGCTGCCGGCGTCGAACTCGCGCTGGTGTGCAAAACCGCGCTGGTTTCGGCGGGCGTAAAGCACGACATGTCTTTGGTCATCGGTCAGACGGGGCTGTTACACGACCACGCGCCGGTGGTGCGGGAACGTGCACGGTCAGCGCTTCTGCGTGCGGGAATAGAACTTTTTGAAGGACGCGCCCACGCGGATGACGGCAGCCTTTTGCTGACGTCCGGTCAACGCCTCATGCCGGATTGGGTTATTGCTGCAACGGGAGCCTATGCGCCTGCCTGGCTTCGCACCTCAGGGCTTCAACTGGATGATGACGGCTTCGTCGGAACGGATTCCTTTCTGCGAAGCGTTTCGCACCCAAATGTTTTTGCGACGGGAGATATCTCCTCCAGAACCGATATCAAGCTGCCGCGCTCAGGTGTCCATGCGGTAAAGGCCGGGCCCGTATTGGTTCACAATTTGCTGGCGGCAACCACACAAGGTGAGATGTTGCCTTATCTGCCGCGCAAACATTCCCTCTATATTATGGCAAGTGGCAAAGGGATCGGCATTGCGTCCTGGGGCGGCTGGGCAGGCGAGGGGAAATGGGTTTGGCGCTGGAAAGATTTCATTGACCGGCGATTCATGGGTCAGTTTCAGAACCTTGCTGCCTGATGCCAAACGCTTCACGACTATTTGAAATCGATTGATAGGCATTTTGGGGCCCGCTGTGGCAATGTGCGGCCATCTTACCTCGGGGCACGCATGCTCGCATTCTGCGCCAGTCCTCAGCCCCACCTTAGGAGACAGTTCTTTGAGGCGCACTTTCTTGTTTGTTGTTCTGGTTGCGCTGATTGTTGGTGCCTACAGCCTGTTTCGTGACAGTTTGCCAGGGCTTGTCGACTTGAAGTCCAATCTGGATGCGTTGCGTGGCTGGATCAGCGAAAGTCCGGTATTGGCGGTGGTATCCTTTTTTACCCTCTATGTGCTCATTGCGGCGCTTTCGATTCCCGTGGCAGCTTTGGCAACGCTCGCCGGTGGCGCGCTTTTTGGTTTTTTGCCCGGACTTCTGATCGCCTTATTTGCTGCGGCCATTGGTGCGTTGTTATCTTTTCTTGTCGCGCGTACGCTGCTCCGCGAAGTGGTGCAGCAGCGTTTTTCGCGTCAGCTCGCACCTATTAATGCAGGCCTTGAGAAAGACGGAGCCTTTTACCTTTTTACGCTCCGGCTTATCCCGGCATTTCCCTTTTTTGTCGTCAATCTCGTCATGGGTCTGACGCCTGTGCGCGCGCTTACATTCTTTTGGGTCAGCCTACTCGGCATGTTGCCGGGCACAGCTGTTTATGCGTTGGCCGGGACCCAGCTTGCCACTATTG
>JBNLGT010000195.1:0-1421 GCA_050306195.1 Ensifer sp. | reverse complement strand
ATCCCCGCCGCAAAGCCTGCCAGATCGCCAATAACGCCGCCGCCCAGGGCAACCACGGCGTCACCACGTTCAATGCGCGCCGACAAGATGGCGTCACAGGCTTGCATGAGATATTCATGGCTTTTGGTCTTTTCACCCGGAGGCAAAGTCAGGGAAGAGACCTCAAAACCTTCCGCCGCGAGGCTTTCAGTTAGAGCAGGAAGATAAAGCGGCCCGACGTTTTCGTCTGTAATGACCGCAATTCGCCGTCCCTTCAGACGCGATGCTATAGCCTTACCCGCCGCAGCAATCAGGCCAGACCCGATCAAAATGTCATAGGAACGTTCGCCCAGCGAGACGTGAACCGTTCGCGCAACTTCATTCGGCATTGGTTATTTCTTCTTTCTCTATGCCTTCCAGATAGGCGGCAACGGCCTTGAGCACATCTTCGGCCACCTCTTCTTTTTTGGCATCGCGCGACTTAACAACCACATCGGCAAGCCGGTAAATGGGATAGCGCGCATCCATCAGATTTTTCAGCGTTTGTTTCGGGTTCTCAGTCTTCAGCAACGGCCGCGTGTCACGCCGCGAAACCCGCGCCCATAGAAGATCAAGTTCTGCATCCAGCCAGACCGAAATCGCGTTATGCTCCTCAACAAGTCGCCGCGTCTCAGCATTGATGAAAGCGCCGCCGCCGGTGGAAATCACCCTTGGGCCAGTATCGATCAGTCGGCCAATCACACGTGTTTCCAGCGCCCTGAATTCAGGTTCGCCATAACTTGCAAAAAGTTCATTGATGCTCATACGCGAAACGGATTCGATTTCCTTGTCCGAATCGACGAATGGAAGCTCGAGCGCAGCAGCCACAATCTTGCCGATGGCGGTCTTTCCTGCGCCCATAAGTCCGACGAATACGAGGTTACGGTTCCCGAGCACATCGCGGGCTTTCTTTGCAATATCCGTCTGGCTCAACGCCGTCATCTCAACTCGTAACCTTGCCTTAACGCATCCTGCGTCTCATATAGGGTCAGGTCTACCCTTTGGAGACGTGAATGCCTACCCTTTTCAGGTTCTTATTCTGGTGCGCAGTCATTGCGGGCACGGTATATGCCATTATGCTGGCGCTCGTCTACGGCGTGCAACCAACACCGAGAGAGAAAACCATCCGTATTCCCTCTGAGCGGGTAAACGAAAGACCGCAACAATAGGAAAATCCGTGGCCGACCTGTCCGCTGCCCATGTGGAAGCCTTTCTGGAAATGCTGAGCGCCGAACGCGGCGCTGCGCAAAACACGCTTGTCTCCTATGAACGTGATCTGGAGGATGTCCGCTCATTCCTCATGGAAAGGGGCACCCGCCTGACCGAGGCTGCCTCCACCGATCTATCCGCCTATTTCGGCCATCTGGCCAATCAGGGTTTTGCCTCAAGCTCGCAAGCCAGGC
>JBNLGT010000194.1:0-1689 GCA_050306195.1 Ensifer sp. | reverse complement strand
GTGACTTCCTCACGCCAGCGCTGGTCAATCGTGCGCCAGTCGCGGTAGCTATCGGCACTGAAGGCGCTGGCCCGGTTCTGGCGCAAATAATCCGCGCGCAAATCGACCAGCTCTTGTCTCCCTCACTTGGGCGCTTGGCGCGTTTAGCAATCGATTACCGCTCTGCCGCTGAACGTTTACTGGAACGGGGCGCTTCGCGCCGCAGTTTTTGGCGCACTTTCTTTTCCGGTTCGGTGGCGCGCGCCGTCGAAAATGGCGATCTTGTTGAAGCTCACCGGGAAGCAACACAGCTGCTGTCGAAAAGTGATCGCCATGACGCCGGATATGTCTGGCTTGTTGGTGCTGGCCCGGGTGCAGAAGATCTGCTGACATTAAGAGCGCAGCGCGCGCTCATGGGAGCCGACGTCATTGTGTTTGACGCATTGGTGCCTGAGGCTATCGTCAAAATGGGGCGGCGGGACGCGGAATGGATTTCCGTTGGTAAACGCAAGGGCTGCCACTCCAAATCGCAAAACGAGATCAACGAACTGCTGGTGGAACTGGCACAGGCGGGTAAACGTGTTGTGCGCCTGAAATCCGGCGATCCGCTGGTTTATGGCCGTGCGGCTTAGGAAATGGCGGCGCTGCGCGAAGCCGAAATCGGCTATGAAATCGTGCCGGGCATAACCTCCGCCTTTGCTGCTGCTGCCGATTTCGAACTGCCGCTGACGCTTCGTGGTGTGGCCTCTTCGCTGGTCTTCACCACCGGCCACGACATGCAGGGCGATATACTGCCGGACTGGGCGCGGCTTGCCGTTTCGGGCGCAACGATTGCCGTCTATATGGGACGTTCCGTTGCCGCATCCGTGGCTGAACGCCTTATGCAGGGTGGTATGCCGGAAGAAACAACTGTTGCAGTGGTAGAAAACGCCAGCCGTCGCGAGCGACGCCTGTTCCATGGCACGCTGAAGGATCTGCCTGCACTTGAGCATCAAAGCACTCTGACCGGCCCGGTGATGGTCATCATCGGCGAGGCGGTTGCAGGCGCAAAATTCGAACATTCGACACCGCTGACGAAAGGCGTGCGCGAATCCATATTTGAGGGAGTTTGAGAATGACGGGCAAGGTTTTGACCGCCAACCGATTGACTGACGGCATTGCCGTGTGGTGGAGCGCTGCCGGCGAGTGGCAGACCCGCCTGCAGGGTTCGCTTGTCGCCAATGACGCAGAAGCAGCCGAAGCTCTGGAGGCAATAGGCAAGCGCGACTACGAAGCCAATCTGGTTGTTGATGTCAATCTGATTGACGTCGATGTGGCCGAAGGCTCACTCAAACCACAGCGTCTTCGTGAACGTATTCGCGCAGACGGTCCCACAATTGACTATGCCCCTGCATACACCGCGCGCGAAAAAGCGGCCTGAAGGACTTTCCATGTATCGTTACGATGAATTTGACCATGAATTTGTAAGCGAGCGCGTGGCGCAGTTCCGCGATCAGGTGGAACGCCGTCTGGCGGGCGAGATCTCCGAGGATGCGTTCAAGCCGCTACGCCTGATGAACGGCGTCTATCTTCAGCTTCACGCCTATATGCTGCGTGTCGCCATCCCCTATGGCACGCTGAGCTCAAAACAGATGCGCATGCTGGCGCATATCGCACGCAAATATGACCGGGGCTACGGCCATTTCACCACCCGGCAAAATATCCAATACA
>JBNLGT010000193.1:0-1984 GCA_050306195.1 Ensifer sp. | reverse complement strand
CTGCAGCTGTGATGGCGTGACCTATCTGCTGTGTGATTTCTCCAATGCGGCTTTCGGGCGCAAGCGTGTAGCTTGGCATGGCAACCGCAAAGCCATGTGCAAGAGGCCCCGCCGCCAGAGCCGACCAACTCGATTTATCGAAATTCAGCCAATAGCCACCGTGGATAAAGACGGCGAGCCCTTTTGGTTTGCCTTCCGGCATAAAAAGATCGAACCGCTCGCGCGGATGAGCGCCATAGGCAATGTCCGCGCGCATGTCGGAGCTGGCGCGAAACGATGCCGCTTCATCAGCCCAACGCTGAGAATAGCCCTCTGCGCCCTGAATATAAGCCCCATTGGCAAATGCATCATCCCAATCAATCAGCACTTTTGATCCCATCACAACACTCGAAAGTCCATCTCAAAAAGCAAACAATGCTTACTGCCTATAAATATGAAACATAAAATATTCAAGCTTGAAATATATTACCAGTCGGACTATGAAACCCCAAAGCTGAGGACAGGACAATGAGCATAGACCCGGAGGAGATGAACGAGGTTTCCCTATCCAAGGAACGACTTCGCCTGTGGCTGAAGCTTCTGAAGGCAAGCAGCTTGGTTAAGGAAGAGCTTCGGCGCCGTCTGCGCGCACAGCGTGGGTCAACGCTCCCGCGTTTTGATGTCATGTCGGCGCTTGCCCGTATGCCGGACGGCATGACGATGAGCGAAATCTCTGTGCAGCTGCGGGTCTCCAACGGCAACATTACTGGCATTGTCGACAAGTTGACGGAAGAAGGCCTGGCTTTGCGTTTCGCCAAACCCGGAGACCGTCGCGTCCAGCTTATTCGCTTAACCGACAAGGGCGAGACCGTGTTTGCTGAGACCGCCTCCCTGCACGAATCCTGGATTAACGAGATTCTTGGGCAACTGAATGCCGACGACATTGAAGGCATAATCCGTCGTATCGACTACTTGACCCAAATAATCGAAGAGGAAGAACACCCCGTTCTTAAGGTCCGCAAATGAATAACGAAGCCTATAACCCCGGCTCGGAGGGAGCCCGGATGAACTTCTCCGGCGCGATGTCCTATAGCGACTATCTGGACCTGCAAGGCTTGTTGGCGCAACAACATCCGCGAACAGAGACTCATGACGAGATGCTCTTCATCATTCAGCACCAGACAAGCGAATTATGGATGAAGCTCGCCATACATGAACTGGCCGCAGCAAGGCATGCTCTGGAGCAGGGTGACACGCCACGTATGTTCAAAATGCTCGCTCGCGTCAGCCGCATTTTCGAGCAATTAAACAGCGCCTGGGACGTGCTGCGGACGATGACGCCAGCGGATTATACACGCTTCCGCGAGGCGCTGGGCCCCTCCTCCGGCTTTCAATCCTATCAATATCGCATGATCGAATATGTGCTTGGCAATCGCAATCCCAACATGCTGAAGCCGCACGAACACGTTCCCGAAATACACAAGATGCTCAGAGATGAGCTGGATCGTCCCAGCTTCTATGACGATGTGGTTCGGTTTCTTTTCACGACTATCGACGGCCCCGACGCGAAGGTCCCCGAACCTCAACTTCGCACACCGCATACGGCCAGACCTGAAATTCAAGCCAAGTGGAAACAGGTTTACGAAAACGTTGAGACCTATTGGACATTGTATGAACTGGCCGAGAAGCTCGTCGACCTCGAAGACTATTTCCGCCGTTGGCGCTTCAATCACGTGACAACAGTCGAGCGTGTTATTGGCTTCAAGCGGGGCACCGGCGGAACCGCTGGGGTCGACTACCTGCGCCGCATGCTTGGCGTCGAGCTCTTTCCCGAACTCTGGCACCTGCGCGGAGAACTCTGATCATGAATGTATCGCTTCCTCGCAAGGCGCATTTTGATATTCCTGACGGCGTTATCTATCTTGATGGCAACTCTCTGGGGCCCCTGCCGAAAGGTGTTTTGGAACGCGCTGCAGATGTTATACGCAACGAATGGGGCGGAGAA
>JBNLGT010000192.1:0-2044 GCA_050306195.1 Ensifer sp. | reverse complement strand
AGACGTACGAGGCCAGTCATGGGAGCGGCGATATCGCCAGATGAGCCATGAAGGGCGTCATCGCCGGCAAGAGGGTCGGCGTGTTGAAGGACGAAGGTCTCTCCCTCCAGAAGAACGACAATTTCCTCCCCACCGGGTTTTGTTGTCGTGCTGATCCCTGCGGTAAGATTGGAAAACGTTCCGCCTTTCTCAAGCCGGGCAGAAATGCCGCCCGTCTGGCGGATATGGGAAAGGCGCACGTCTTCTGTTCCGCCTGTAAGCACCAGAGCATCGCCACGGAGCTGAAGCCTGCGCTCAAGACGTTCGCCTTCGTGGATCACGGCGATGCGATGTTCTGCCGTTCCCCAAAGTCTGAAGCCTGCATGTGGGGCGGAAACATCGATGTTGAGGGCGGTCAAGGCGGCAATCGTGATGGCGGCCTCGGGCAGAGGCGGCCTTGCCACGAGCGTTTGGAGATTGCGATCAATCAGGCCCGTATCCATGGACCCGGCGCGAAATGTCTCGTCCTTGCAAAGGGCGCGCAAGAAGTCACGATTGGTGGCGACACCAGCAATCAATGTCTTGCCAAGGCCATTTGCAAGTCGGTCAAGGGCGTTGTCACGATCCTTGCCGTGAGTGATCACTTTTGCAAGCATGGGATCGTAAAAGGGCGAAACCTGATCACCACTGATAACGCCGCCATCGATACGTATTCCGTCATCCTCGGCAAACACGAGCTGATCAATCCTGCCTGCTTGCGGCAGGAAACCATTGGCTGGGTCTTCGGCATAAAGCCGCGCTTCCACCGCATGTCCCTTGAGCGTGATTTCGTTCTGGGATGCAGGAAGAGGTTCACCTGCCGCGACACGCAATTGCCATTCCACGAGATCAAAACCGGTGATCGCTTCGGTTACAGGGTGCTCGACCTGAAGCCGGGTGTTCATTTCCATGAACCAGAATCCGTCAGCACGCAGTATACCGGAGCCATCGGCAATGAATTCGATCGTACCGGCGCCCTGATAATTAACCGCTTTCGCCGCTCTCACCGCCGCGCCGGTCATCGCTGCCCGAACCGCGTCGGTCATTCCCGGCGCAGGGGCTTCTTCGATCACTTTCTGATGGCGTCGCTGCAATGAACAGTCGCGTTCAAACAGGTGAACGACATTGCCGAAACTGTCGCCAAAGACCTGCACCTCAATGTGGCGCGGAGAAAGGATGAATTTCTCGATCAGCACTTTATCATCGCCAAAGGATGACTTCGCTTCTCGCTGGCAGCTTTCCAGCGCTGAATCAAAATCGGCGGCATGATCCACCCGACGCATGCCTTTACCGCCGCCCCCGGCCGCGGCCTTGATCAAAACGGGATAACCAATCTGTTCCGCCTGCGCCCTCAGGAAGGCTTTGTCCTGATTGTCGCCGTGATAACCGGGAACAACAGGAACTCCAGCGCCTTCCATTCGGCGCTTGGCCGCATCCTTTAGTCCCATGGCACGAATGGAATCGGCATGCGGGCCAATGAATGTAAGTTTGGACTTCCCAATTAGATCCACGAAATCGGGATTTTCTGACAGGAAGCCATAGCCGGGATGAATGGCCTGTGCTCCAGTTGCCAACGCCGCATCGATGATTTTCTGCCCAACGAGATAGCTCTCGGCAGCAGGCGAGGGGCCGATGGCCACCGCTTCGTCAGCAAGTTTCACGTGTTGCGCACCCGCGTCGGCCTCGGAATAGACTGCAACGGTCGCAATTCCCAAACGGCGGGCGGTTCGAATAACGCGGCAGGCAATTTCACCACGATTGGCGATGAGGATTTTCGAAAACACCGCTGCGCTCCTCACATCCTGAACAAGCCGAATTTGGTTTCTTCAACCGGCGCATTCAGCGCCGCTTTCAACGACAGGGCAACGACGTCGCGAGTCTTCTCCGGGTCGATAATCCCGTCATCCCATAACCGAGCCGAAGCATAGATCGGGGCGGATTGTCGTTCAAACAGTTCCAGCGTCGGGCGTTTGAATTCGGCCTCTTCTTCCGCAGACCAGGTTCCCCCTTTGGCCTCAATCCCTGC
>JBNLGT010000191.1:0-2069 GCA_050306195.1 Ensifer sp. | reverse complement strand
CTGGAGGCGGTGCTGAGGAATGCCGCGACCTGGATCGAGGCGCAGAAGGTGGCGGGCCTGCAGCTCGAGATCGTGCGCCTGCCCGGGCGCACGCCGGTGCTGCTGTTCGAGGTGGCGGCCACGCGCGCCGCCCGCACACCGCCTGATCCGCCGCCGATTACAAAGAGGTCGTAATCATATGCAGACATGGGCGGCTCCTGACAAAATTCCAATTAGTAACGTCAGCCGCCATTTGGGACTTTGGCCGTTTCATTGCAAGCCAAAAGGCGAGGATCAATCAAAAGTGAAGGTTGGGTGAGGACGCGCGGCCACGCCTCGCGCACCCGATTTGTCATGATCCTTCATTCGACCGCATGAATTGAAAATGCTCAGGGAATATTTATGTTTGGTGACAAATATTGGACTGTCACAACGATTGACGTTGCCTTTTCAGATTTGACATCTTCCCAAAACCCGCTTGCATCTATATCACGCAGTAATATATTATTGTCGTTGAGAGTTTTGAAGGACCTGGAATTCGATGACTGGGCCGAAAAGCATAATGTGACAGACGCCATGTTGTGTCGGGCCGCGAAGGAGATCGAAGCTGGGTTGATCGACGCCAGATTGGGCGGTTTCCTGCTTAAGAAGCGGGTGGCGGCGCCCGGACGTGGAAAGCGCGGAAGCTATCGGACGATCGTTGGCCACCGTCAGGGCGACAGGCTCATCTTCGTGCATGGATTCGCGAAGAACGAAACTGAGAACACCAGGAAGGAAAAGGAAGCCCTTCGAAAGCTGTGTGATATCTACATGCTCACCGACGATAAAAAGCTCGCAGAGATGATTGAAAAGAAACTGATATTGGAGATTCAGTGCGATGAGCAGAATTCTTGAAAACGTCCATAAGTCTGCTGCGCGACTGCACAAAGCCGGCTTCGTGGACGACGTTACGATGAGGGAGTTTGACGCTCATTGCCTCCCGCCTCTTCGTGACTACACGCCCGAGGATATCAAGAAAATCCGCAACGCAAACAAAGTTAGCCAAGCCGTGTTTGCTCAGTTCCTCAACGTCAAGAAGATTACCGTTGCTGCATGGGAACAGGGAACAAAGAAGCCCAGCAGCACGGCAGTCAAGATCCTCGACATCGTCGAACGCAAGGGATTGGAAGTACTCCGATAGTGTCCCCGACAACTTCACCGCCTTGCTGGTGACTGCTGTGTTCCACGCATAAATCAGGGCCCGGTCGCGAAACCGGGCCCCCTTTTTGTTGGATGGAGCAAACTGTGCGCTTGTACACCAAGCCCCCTCACCCCTTATCCATTCACATCGTCAGGCGGGGGGTGTTGATAATCTTTTGGAACAGGGCGTTCATAGCTTCGGTAATACCGGCCTCGGGGCTAACTTCGAAATAGAGCCCGGCGCTGGCGCAGGCCTTCAGCTGTGGGCCGATTTCTTCGCGGAACGGCTTGATCCAGTAGCGATACCATGAGTTTTCACTCACGTCCTCATAGGTCGTGTAGAGAACGGCGATCCTGATCCCCTTGTCCTTCACATCCTGGCAGACAGTAGCGTCCAGAGGCGCCTGACAGCGCTTATCTTTGTCGTGAAGTTTCTTGATACAGCCGGCGCCGCGAATGGTGTCTTCCACACCGTCGGTGACCATGAAGAGAACCTTGTCCCGGTCTGCCGCGCTGGATCCGCTGCCGCCCCGATCGATGATCTTCCCGAGTTTTTTGATGGCTTTGACAAGATCTGTCTGAACGTTTGGATATTTGTGATCCGGAATGCTCATCAAATCTACCTTGGCGGCAGCGGCAGCCACTGCATCGAGATCGGTTGTCAGATCGGTAATTTCCGTCAGCTTGGCATTCTGGGCTTTTTCGCCTAGCGAATACACAGCCATGGCGTATTGATCAGAATATCGTCTTGTATCACGCGCCGTTTTCACCATGGCCTCCGTTGCCCTGGCAACCATTTCAATCCGGGTCGTGATGCCAAACATCTTCGCCAAGGCGTAATAGTCGTTGCTGCTTCCTTCAATATGGCAGGCGAATGCGCAATTGGCGTCTTTGGGCTGATTGGCGGTTAT
>JBNLGT010000190.1:0-2242 GCA_050306195.1 Ensifer sp. | reverse complement strand
TTGCGCGGAGCTTCGTCAGCAGCTCCTTCGGCGCAGGTAGAAAGCCCCCCTCCCCTTGGACTGGCTCAATGATGATTGCCGCGACGTTGTCGGGACCGATGTCAGCGCGGAACAAATAATCCAGCGCCTTCAGTGAATCTTCAACCGAAGTTCCGAGTTGTTCAGCCGGGAACGGCACGTGAAAGACGCCAGGCGGTGAGATACCAAATTTGATCTTGTAGGGTGCAACCTTACCGGTCAGCGCCATTGTTAATGCGGTGCGGCCATGAAAACCTCCGGTAAACGCGATAACGCCAGCCCGACCGGTCGCCGCGCGCGCAATCTTGATCGCATTTTCCACGGCCTCAGCACCGGTCGAAAACAGGATGGCCTTGGCATTATCAATAGGAGCCAGTTTTGCCAGCCGCTCACAAACTTCTATATAGGGTTCATAGGGCAGAACCTGGAATGCCGTATGGGTAAAGGCGTCAAGCTGCTGCTTCACCGCTTCAATCACCTTCGGATGACGATGGCCCGTATTCAGAACCGCGATTCCTCCGGCGAAATCCACATATCTGTTGCCATCGGCGTCCCAGATTTCGGAGTTTTCAGCTTTCACTGCGAAGCGGGGATAAGCAGTCGCTATTCCCCGAGGGATCGCCTGAGACCGGCGTTCCTGCAAAGCTTCATTTTTCATCCGCGTCATCCCTCATTTTCATAATTGTGCTTCAACATTAGGGCCAAAAACATATTTCGGGTAGCAGATTCTTGATGCTATAGTGGTGCATTGAACGCACCACAGATGGATATTGTTTTGGCAGGACCGCTTGACTACAACAACAAAATAAAAGCTGGCGCCCCGGTGCGGCCACTCGCAGGTCGTTTGCCGCCGCTTCCAATGCTTAGAGCCTTTGAGGCGACCGGGCGAACTGGCAGCATGCGCCGGGCGGCAGCCGATATTGGAATAAGCCATACCGTCATAAGCAGACATATCCGGAACCTTGAAGCCTGGATCGGCTGGAAGCTTATTAAATCAGGCCCACGAGGCGCCACATTAACTGTGGAGGGAGAAGCTCTCTTTGCAGTCACGACAAACGCCCTACAATCGATTTCGGAGATTGCCGGTCAACTACGCTCATCGGCTGGCGTCGACGAACTGCACATCTGGTCGGTTCCCGGCCTGGCAACCCGTTGGCTAACCCCGCGCCTGCGCGACATACAAGACGCCATTTCTTCAAGCGAAGTTCTATTGCGTTCCAGCGCCCAGATACCAGACTTCTCTTTGGGCGAGGCCGACGTGATGATTGGCTTCGGCAACCATGATCAATTGCCAGACCACGCAATACCCCTCATTCAACCGCGAATGTTCCCAGCCGCAAGTCCTTCATGGCTCCAACTAAACGGGATACCAAAAGCAATTGAAGAGCTGACACAACTCCCCCTCATCCACGAAGAATCCTATGCGCAATGGGCGCACTGGTTTCGCCTGGCGAATATCGATGTCAAGAAACCCCTGC
Source organism: Ensifer sp. (assembly GCA_050306195.1). Lineage (GTDB taxonomy): Bacteria > Pseudomonadota > Alphaproteobacteria > Rhizobiales > Rhizobiaceae > Ensifer_A. The sequence goes on along the minus strand of JBNLGT010000190.1, from coordinate 746 downwards.
GCGGACCTCGACTTTGGGACGCCAATTTGGGGCTTGACGCTGCGATCGCAGGCCAGGGCGTAGCGTTGACCAGCAATGTGCTGGCCGCAAACGAGATCAAGAATGGGAGACTGATTGAACTCTTTCAAACCGACATTAGGGTTGGGGGTTACTTCCTTCTGACCTCCAGACCAAATTCAGAGGATTCGCGAATTGAGCGATTCCGTGAATGGCTGGAAGCTGCCTTGCGGGCCTTCGAGAAAACCAGCTGAATAAATTCCGCCTGTTGATGCGATACCTAATACCCGCACTGATCCAAACAGAAACGCTTTTGGCGGGGAGCAGTGCGCCAAGGTGATCAAATTCTGCGTATACATAGGCCTTTGATTTTATGGTAAATAGATTGTTAAACGGACAGTATTTCACATTTATTGTCCGCTAGAACATATTCTTGAAATCCGTCGCCTTAGCCGTGCTTTGCCGCCTGGCCGTCTTCAGAACATCCCGATTAGCCTTGCCGATGATAGCACGGCTAACACAACAACAGAACAGGGCGTGCCGAGGACAATGAATTGTTGTTTTGTTGACAGCTGTCAACGCTCTTTCTCGTCAACTTGCCAAACCGGCGATCGGTGACCATTATCCCGTTAAAAATTATGTGAGTCCGAAAATGTCCAAGACACTATCCAACATCGCTGAAATTGATACAGCCCACCACATCCACCCTTTTAACGACACCGGCGTGTTAAAGGAAAAAGGCGTGCGGG
>JBNLGT010000189.1:0-2381 GCA_050306195.1 Ensifer sp. | reverse complement strand
CACCAGTCGCTACAATAATATGCTTGGCCGTATAAGTGCCCTCACCCTTCACGCCCTTCGGAACAGGGTTTTGCGGTTCAACGACCGGCTTTGAGGATTTGCCGACGACAACCTCGTTGGCCTTCGTCAGCTTGGCTTCGCCCCAGATCACGTCGATCTTGTTTTTCTTCATAAGAAAACCAACGCCACCATTCAAACGGGCGGAGACGCCGCGCGAGCGCGCCACAACGGCTTTCACATCCGCCGTCATCTTGCCTTCCAGTGTCAGGCCATAGTCCTTGGCGTGGGAGGCGTAGTCCATCATTTCAGCGGAGCGGAGCAGCGCCTTGGTGGGAATACAACCCCAGTTCAGGCAGATGCCACCCAAATGTTCCCGTTCGACAATTGCTGTCTTGAAACCAAGCTGTGCCGACCGGATGGCCGTCACATAACCGCCGGGACCTGAACCGATGATAATGACGTCATAGGCATTAGACATGGGCGTCTCCACTCCTCAAATTTCAACGTTTGAGGCAGTGGAGTATACCCCTGCCTCGTCAGGGAAGCGGTTCCACCGTTTCGTGGCTTACCAGCATCCCGTAAATCTCATCCTTGAGCTGCATTCTTTTCTTGCGCATATCTGCAACATGAAAATCGTCAGCCGGCTCAACATCAGTTTCAGCGCGATGAACCGCCCGATTGATATCGTGATACTCATTCGAGATACGATAGAAGTGCCCGTCGGTTTCCCGCATATGGCGGATCTGGTTGACGAACTCGGGAAATTCCTCTGCCAATTCGTGCGGTGTGTTAGCCATTGCCCCATCTCCTTTGCGTCGTATTGAGATGAATTCAGGCTAAAACCTCGTGCCTATATCTCCTTGATCCTGATCAACAAGGCTCACATTCCAAGCATCATGCGGACAACCGATTCTATACCCCGCCCGACAGCGCGCGTATTCTCTGCATCCAGATGGATTCCATCGAGCGGAGTGGTCTTGGCAACCGACCCCGCGTCGAAAAAGCCACAACCGATTTCGTCCGCCAGATCCCGATAAAGGCTCGCCAGCATGGCCGCTTCGGGGATCGCTCCCTTGAACATCGCCGCAAAAAATTCATTGGCGGTTTCGCAAATGGGCGGCGGAGAAACGATCAAGATTTCCGGCGCTTCAAAGTCGAAACCCCAATCATGATTGCGAACAAGCCCAACAAGGCGCTTGATCCCCGACATTGCGTCCACTGCATGCCCTGCAACGACCGGCTTCATGTCATTTGTGCCAAGCATGATGATAACGAGATCAAGCGGCTTGTGCGTTTCCAAAACGGTCGGCAAAACGCGCGCGCCGTTACGGTCACAATCGGCCAAATTGTCCTCATAGGCAGTCGTACGTCCGTTCAGGCCTTCAGCGATTACCCGCACCCCATGGCCCAGCCCCTTTTGCAGGACTGAGGTCCAACGGTCGGCATAATCGTGCCGACCCAGCTGAACAGGATCATAACCCCAGGTAAGACTGTCGCCGTAAGCAAGAACGGTTTTCATCGCACGATACCCGCAGCCTAAACCAGCATGCTCATTGGGTTTTCAATATAGCCCTTGAACGCGCCCAGAAGCTCTGCCCCCAAAGCGCCATCAACGCAGCGGTGGTCGGTGGAAAGCGTTACCGTCATCATCTGTGCGATGACCATTTCATCGTCCTTGACGATAACGCGCTTCTCGCCAGCACCAACGGCCAGAATAGTCGCATGCGGCGGGTTCACCACGGCGGCAAAGTTGGAAACGCCCATCATGCCCATATTGGAAACGGCAGTCGTTCCACCCTGATATTCCTCAGGCTTGAGTTTGCGTTCCTTGGCCCGCTTGCCATAGTCCTTCATCTCATTCGAAATGGTGGAAAGGCTCTTCTGTTCCGCCTTGCGGATGATCGGTGTGATCAGACCGCCGGGAATGGAAACAGCAACACCCACATCGGAGTGTTTGTGCTTCACCATCGCGCTATCCGTCCAGGATACATTGGCATCCGGAACATCACGCAACGCCAGAGCCAGAGCCTTGATCACCATGTCGTTGACCGAAAGCTTGAAGACGGGACGTTCTTCCTTTTTCGGCGCAGACGCATTGAGCTGTCCGCGAAGAGCCAAAAGCGCATCGAGCTGGCAATCGACAGAGACATAAAAATGCGGGATCGTCTGTTTGGATTCCTGCAGCCGCTTGGCAATCGTCTTGCGCATGCCGTCATGCGGCGCCAGTTCATAAGACCCGTCTTCAAAGAGTTTCAGAACCGCATCATCAGATGCGCCGCTGGCCTGCGCCTTGGGCGCTTCCGCAACTCCGGGTGCTGCTGCCGGAGCCGCCATGCCCGTGCCGGACGCAACTGCGGTTTCGACATCAGCTTTGACCACAC
>JBNLGT010000188.1:0-2393 GCA_050306195.1 Ensifer sp. | reverse complement strand
ATATTCAACTACTACCATTGAAGATGGCGGCCCTTGAGCGCGTAACCTTTACATTCTCGCTCGGAACGGATCTGTCGGGTCAAGTACTGATTAATGGATTGTTTAAATTGAATGACAATCCGGAACTGCTGTTCGAAGCCGCCAGATGGTGGATTCTCACGCAAGAACTCGACCATTTTGAAAAAGCCGCGAAAATTCGCGATTTGCTCATGAATGAAAACAGGACGTGAAATGGTGGAGATGCCGATATGGAACCTCTGAAAAATGCGTTTTCACCCGATCTTGTAAAAAGCCTTGCCGGGCATATTGCCCGGCACGCCAAAGACTTCGATCAGGCCGGTTTTGAGGCCGCCGTGCTGGAAAAGCTTGAACAGCTGGAGCTCAAACCCCGCGCCCAGTGGATCGCAGATTGTCTGCATCAATTTTTGCCCTCGCAATGGATGGAGCGCGACCGCGTCCTGCGCGCCATTCTTCATCCAGCAACAACGGGCAGCCCGGAGGTTGCCACCGATAATGACGGCGTACGCGGCTGGGCCATCATGCCACTCACCATGCTCGTCGGCCAACAGCATCGCGAACATTTCGACGAGGCCATGGAACTATTAAGAGAGATGACCAGACGCTTCACCTCCGAATTTGCCGTCCGTTATTTTCTGCTGGAAGACCAGCCGCGCGCCCTTTCCATCATGAAAAGCTGGCTCGATGACCCGGATATGCACATCCGCCGACTGGTTTCGGAAGGCACTCGCCCTCGTTTACCCTGGGCCATGCAATTGCCAGCACTTATTGAAGATCCTTCCCCTGTTCTGCCTTTACTTCAGCACTTGCGCGATGATGAAGAAGAATATGTTCGCCGCTCCGTCGCCAATCACCTGAACGACATTGCAAAAGACCATCCGGATCTGGTCGCTGAAATCGCAACCAGCTGGCTGGAAGACGCCACGCCGGAACGTCAGAAACTGTTGCGACACGCCTGCCGGACACTAATCAAGCAGGGCCATCCCGCAACGCTCCGGGCCTTCGGGCTTGAGCCAGCCGCCGTCAGTAATGTGGATATTGCCGTGATAAACCCGCAAGTCGCCTTCGGTGATTACCTGAATTTCACCGCATCGATCACCTCAAGCTCGGCAAAGCCACAACCGCTTGTCGTGGATTACGTCGTCCATTTCCTAAAAAGCAACGGCCAGCGGCAACCCAAAGTCTTCAAATGGACAAAGGCGGTTCTGGAACCTGGAAAACCGCTTCAGCTGGAACGCCGCCATCCCATCCGCCCCATCACCACACGACGCTATTATGCCGGCGGCCAGGCCCTGTCCCTGCGGATCAATGGCAAGGATTTTGGCATGGCTGAATTCGAGTTGATCATGTAGCGGGCAGGCGAAAACATTTGCTTGGCGCCGATGCATAGCTCCCTTTTCAATGGCTGAATAGCACGCTATTGAATGCGGAAGCACACTCATTACGACGAATATCGCAGCTGCGATGATCGGAGGAAACCATGCCAGATGACGGTTACTTTGATGAGACCGTGGCAAAGTCCTATGATCGCAATCACGGTGCGGAGCGTATTGACCTCATCCCAAAAACCGTTGCCACGCTGCGTCAGCTTGCCGGATACGGTCCCGTTCTGGAATTTGCTATCGGAACAGGCCGAATTGCGCTCCCTCTGACTGAAACCGGTTGCATCGTCAAAGGGATTGAGCTTTCCCGGGCCATGGTCGCAGAACTGCGAAAAAAAGAAACCGGGTCCCCGATGGAAATCGAAATCGGCGACATGACGACGGTCCGGATGGAGAGCACGTTTTCCCTTGTGTACCTTGTATTCAATACGATCGACAATTTAACCAGTCAGGAAGCGCAGATCGCCTGTTTTGAAAATGCCGCCCATCACCTTGCGCCAGGTGGGCGTTTTCTCATCGAGACCCAAGTCCCGCCCATCCAGAAAATACCGTTTGGTGAAACCAGATTGGCCTTTGCCTGTTCCACAGATCACATGGGCATTGATGACTTCGAAATCGTCTCCCAGCGCTACACATCAAACCATGTCCGGATGGAAGACGGGGAATGCAAGCATTTTTCAGTCCCCTTTCGCTACGCATGGCCATCCGAACTGGACCTCATGGCCAGGCTGGCCGGTCTGAATTTGGAGCATAGATGGGGCGATTGGGATCAAAGTGCTTTCACACATCTCAGCACAAGCCATATTTCGGTCTGGCGAAAACCGGGCTGAAAGTTAAAATCGGCCTAGACAGCGCCCGCGGCACTATCCTCAATAGCCTGCATGGCGTCATCTGACAGGCCGAAATGGTGGCCGATCTCGTGGATCAGCACGTGGGTCACGATATCGCCCAGTGTCTCGTTGTTTTCCGCCCAATAGTCGAGAATAGGTCTGC
>JBNLGT010000187.1:0-2413 GCA_050306195.1 Ensifer sp. | reverse complement strand
GAGCTTGTCTGGCGCACCAGTTTCATGACCCGGCTTGAAGCCAAAGCGGCTATCGGCCAATAAATTGACAGCTTTTATAATCCGCGCAGACGTCATTCGGCGCTGGGCTATAAATCACCAATCACCTATGAGCTGGAAATGGCTCTAAAGTGAGCAAAAAGCTCTCCACTTTTTCCGGGGCAGTCCAGTTGCCTTTTTTAGAATATCCCTTTCCTGACGGAGCAGTTCATTCTCTTTTTTCAATCGCTTAAGCTCCATCGCCATATCGTCGTGCGGTCCCGCCAAAAGCTCCGCTTCCTGCTGTTCGCTCTTCCATCTGCCAAGCGTCGATTTACCAATGCCAAGATCGGCCGCTATCTCGGTAACCGTTCGATTGCTTGTCAGCAAAATGCGAACTGCCTCGCGCTTAAATTCGTCCGTAAACTTTGGTTGCTTTTTCTGCCCCACAAGTGGTCCTCCTGATTCACGTTAATCTATCAGAAGCTCTCCACTTTTTCCGGGGCAGTCCAGATCGCTCAACTTCAAGATAATCTTGAAACGCCGGGGCTACAGACGCATCGAGTGGACCGGGCACATGATCCAGACATTTGGTCCGCGAGGGTCAATAACAATCTGCGAATTATCTTTCACAAGAAGAGGGCCGTCATTCTCCTCCTTTACGCCGGTTATCACGAAGATGCTTATGAATGGGCTCGACGTCGGCGCGTTGAGACGAATGCTACAACCGGGGTGATCCAGCTCGTTACTGTGCGCGAAGCGGTTGAAGATATTGCTCCTCGTCAGAATGAAGAAAAATGGAAACGACAGCAAACTCTGTTCGAAGGACTTTCACGGCAAGACCTGCTATCCGCGGCAGGGCTATCGCAGATGAGTCAAAGCGTCGAAAAAGTAGTCATTATTCCAAGCAGCTCGCTTACGTTTAACTGCAATGGATCCTTTGGTAGGAATTGAACGCAAGACATTCATTGTCAACCGGCGAAGTATCGAAAGATTTTCTGGACCATGATCTTTACGAGTTCTGGCCAGGTCCTCGTGAAAAACAACATCCAGCGCCCAATGACATTGGTTCTCGATCGACCAATGCCACCTGACGATTTGCAGCACGCGTGTTGGTGTGAATTCCTGGGACAAAGCAAAGGTTCGTACTGAGTGCGTCGGTTTACCATCAATCTCCCGCCAATCGTCGACACGCGCCACAGCGGCAAGCCCTGGGAATTTGCGCCGCTCGCCAAGTTCGCGAGCCGGAACGACGATGGCGCGGCGGAGTTCGAAGCGGCCGTGCCCATTTTCGTAAGTTTCCGCACACGGAGCCGTCGCCCTCGCCGCGTCAAGAAGTTCGCCGGCCTCGCGCGCCAGATCGTGCTGGTTGCCTTTGAGCGTCAGGACATAATCGGCACCCGCATCATGCAGGCGCTGGGCCATTTTTCTGTTGCAGTGCAAGCCGTCGCCCGTCACGATGCAGCCCTTGAGCGAAATCAGTTCAAGCAATTTCAGGGCGCCCGCCACTTCGTTGTTCTGTGGCGCGGTCGTGTGCGCCAGCGTCATGCGCGTCTCCACACCCCACGCCGAGACCATCATGGGCGGCATGTGAGAGCGTCCCTTTTCATAGGCGCGGCGCTGGCTCTTTCCGTCGATTGCCACTACTTTTTCTCCGCGCCCTTCACGTTCAAGCTGTGTCCGGAAAGCTTCCATGAAGCGGGTAAAGCATCGTTCGAACGCTCTCGGATCCAGGAGCCTGAACACCCGGCTGAACGTATCGTGGCTCGGAGCGCCGTGCTTCAAGGTTAGGAATTGGCGCAGTAACGGCTGTTTAGCCTCGGCGTACTCCGCGATTTCCACACAATTTTGCGCCCCGCACAACACCGCCGCAAAAGCGATGAAAAGAATTTCATGAAGTTCATGCCAAGCATTCTGATCGCGCGGATCTTGAATGTCTACAAATATGGATTTGAAAGCTTCCATGTTTCCTCCATCCGAAACTATGGTGGCCTTCAGAATCTATTCGACGCCAAGATGCAAGCAGCTTTTACTCATATGCGATTCCCCTGCCCTGAGGTGGACGGTATTTCAGCCTACACATTGGAAGACCTGGTGCGCATTACGCAAGAGCGTTTCGGAAAATCGTTCCATCCAGCATCTATGAGTCGCGTAGTACGACGGCTCGGCTTCTCGCAGCAAAAGGCGCGGCCTGCCCCCCCCCGCGAAAGACCTGGCCGCCGCAGCGGCCTTTAAAAAGAGCCCCGTTGCTGCCCCAAATAATTCAGCATACGCATGTCAATAAACGCATACGCCTGTTTTTCCATGACGAACCGCACATCGGGCAGAAGGGCCGTACTTATCACATTTGGTGGAAACGAGGCCAGCGCCCGCCAAGCCTGAGCGACAAGCGCTTCACCTTTGCTTACATCTTCGC
>JBNLGT010000186.1:0-2486 GCA_050306195.1 Ensifer sp. | reverse complement strand
GCAATCCATCTACGCCCCAAAAAGCGGTTGCCCACCTTGTCGATCCCGCGGATATAACGCAGCTCGATGACGACAGTGACGACTTGGAAGATATGCGTCGCGAGCTGGACAATTATAAGCGCATGGCCAATACGGATTCGTTGACCGGGTTGAATAACCGCCGCGCCTTTGACCTGCGATTGGAAGCGCTGTTCAAATCCGCCAGTGCGCTGGACCGAACCGGATTGGTAATCGGCGACATTGATCACTTCAAACAATTCAACGACACCTTTGGTCACCCGGTGGGCGACCTTGTGCTGCGCGGTGTCGCCGGTGTCTTTGAAAGCAATTTGCGAGGAAATACCTTCATTGCCCGTACCGGCGGTGAAGAGTTTGGCTTCATTATCGAAGGCGCGAACCGAGAGATCGTATTCAATATTGCCGAACGAGTTTGTCGTGCTGTCGAAAAGGCCGAAATCATGGATCCTCAGGATGGCAAGGTCTATGGCCCGGTCACCATCTCCATGGGGCTATGCATGGCGGCAGACGCTGCCGATCCGGAGACGCTCTATCAGAAAAGCGATGCAGCGCTTTATGCCGCCAAACGCAATGGGCGCAACCAGTGCAGCTCATTTGGCGTGGGCATAGAGGATATCCAGGCCCTGACAGGCTGAGGCGTCAGGAGGCCATGGCTCTCGCCTCTCCGGCATTTGCGGACGCAGCGAACTGCTCGACAAATTCGGCCAGCGCATCCCAGTCAGTAAACTCGTAATTCTGTGTCTTGTCGGCGTCTTTTACTTCGCGCGTCGCCATGTAGCGCACCATCAATCGCTTGAAGAAATCATACTCGCCAAAGCGCAGCGCACCGGCAGCGTGATGCACCATGCCGGGCCGCCATCCGGTGTAGATCGATAGTGCGTCCGGCAGCGCCAGAACGGCGTCGCGTTCATCATCAAACTGGCTATGAATGGACAGAGACACCGAAATCAATGCGGTCGGCTGCGCATTGAGCCAGCCCGATTCCCTTTGAACGAATTCAATGAATTCAGATGGATAATCGTTGGCATGAACGGGTGCAGCCAGAAGTACGGCGTCCGGACGCTCCAGCGTGAATTCATACTGCTCTGAGACATTCATCAGGGCAGCACTCCAGCCCAGCTCCTCAAACCGGCGGGAGACATCCTCAGCAATCTTGCGGGTTTGGCCTTCCACGGTGGCGTATATGATCAACGCTTTCATGATCCTGTCCTTTCGTCGTTAAGGTCATGAAATCAGATTGGCCTGCCCCGGCATTGACCCTGATCAAGTTTCAGGCAGCGCGCACTGGCTGGCGCAAAACGGTCTTCAGTTTTTCCGGCGCAGTTTTGCGCGGATCACCCAGATAGATCTCGTGATGCTTGCCGTTAAAGGTGAGCCCGTGTTCCGGCATATAGTCACTGTGCAGCCGGGAGAGCACCGGCGCCTCCTCGCTATAAGGGCCGATATGCATGATCTGCACCGAGCGACCTTCGGCAAGCGGCTCCAAACGCAGCTTGCTGATCGCTGGTGGCGCTTTCTTTTTAGCCACCTCGTCCTTCACCGCGTCCACCATGGCGGCATCAATCCAGTCGGGCGTCATGATCATCATAGTCCAGTGCCAGTGGTCGCGGTCGCCGGAAACGAATGCAGCCATGTCATCGGCCCACCAGAGCCCTTCCAGCGGCGGCACCGCATAGTCGCGGCCAAGCTGCTGCTTGCTTTTGAATTTCAGCGGATAGGCCACGGAATAAAGTGTTTGCACGGCGTCGAAATAGTCCTGCGCTTTGCCCGGATCACCCATGCCGTCAATCATGAGATAGTTCATTTCCGGCACATCAACTTCCGTAAACTTGCCCTTTGGCGGCGCGTAGAGGTGCTTGAGTGTTTTCTTGAAATCGATCTTTTCCATCGTCTTCCCCTACTTAGCCAGCGGCATCCAGATTTCGCTCAAGAGTTCTGACGGCGCGACATCGCGCGGATTATTCAGATAAAGTTCAAAACAGGGTTTGTCGGCCACTTCGCGGCCCGAGATGCTGAGCCAGTCACCGAAGAACCAGCGATAGGCTTTCGGGATGTCGGCATAGGGCCCCTTGTGGGTCAGCACAGCATAATCGCCGCCTACCAGCCGCATCTCCTGCAATGGCGGGCTCATTTCAAAATTCTCCGGCACGCTCATGCAAGCCATGGAGCGCAGCTCGTCCACGGGCGTCAGATCAGGATCATCAAAATAGATGCCAATCATCTGCATGTCCGGTGAAAAGCGGTTTTGCGCATAGAGCGTGCCGAACAGGGTTTCAAACGCCCTCCCCACCTCCATATAATCGCCCTTATGCGGAACGGCGGCAACGCGGATGTTACCGGATTTCCTGAATGCCACGTCATACATCTTGTCTTCTCCATGTTTGGGCTTTTGCTCAAACTTGGTGTGGCTGCCGCCTGCTCGATATGCAGCGGGGGCCATGCCAAGCTGGGCCTTGAAGAGGCGGGTG
>JBNLGT010000185.1:0-2506 GCA_050306195.1 Ensifer sp. | reverse complement strand
AGAGGTGCTCATAACTATAGCTTTGTGTTGGCCCCGAGCCGCTTCAGCGGCTTCGTGAAAAGGGAGACATTCGCAAGCGTCGACGTGATTTGCCATCAAGGGGCAAGTGGTGCCTTGAGAACACAGTGATGCGAGATCACCAGGATGAGCATGATGATCCGGCGGACGAACTCATTGATCTCACCACCCCAGATCAACATGGCGCCCGCCGCCACAATCCCCATCACAAAAAAGGCTTCCGACTCGACAAACTGTGTCGCTAGCTAATCAAGTTGTCCGGTAAATGTAGCTCACGATCTGTCCGCTTTTTGGTTTCCGGAGCTGGGGTGCAAGCGGCAGGCGCCCCCAGTCCGGTTTATCTCAGGCGGCTGTCTTGACTTTACCTGAGGAGCGTTTCTTTGTTCGACTTAAAGCCCGTTTCTCCGCCCCGACCCGCATCTCGTTGGAGGCGGCGCGCGCAGAAGCGGTCAAGACTGCGCTCTTTGCGCGCCCGTCAGGGCTTGGTCTTGACGGCTTCGAGCACGGCGCCATGCTTGTGGTGGCTGGGGCTGAGATTTCCGCACCGCTGGCATCGTAAGTGGCCAGCCGGTGCGGTCCCAGGAATATGCTCACCACGCCATCGGGGTATTCGTGGACCCACACCTTCGCTTTGACGAAATGCGGCCTTAACCGACTGGGCGGTATCTGCAAACGCCGCCCGGCCCAGGCCACCGTATTGTCTTTGGCGACAACGCGCTCCTCTATGACGCACAGCGTTTCGCGCCAGACTTCGGCCCTATCGGGAACGAATGCCGAGCCCTCTTCCAAAGGCTCGATGGAAAATAACCGATTATATTCAGCGATATAGGTCTCAGCCAGCCACGCATTGGCCGCCTCAACCGTCGTAATACCAGCCAGCCGCAGCTCTTTCGGTAGCCGATCCTGCAAAGTCCGGAACGCTCTTTCCGAGCGTCCCCGCGCTTCCGGCGAGTAGGCTGCGATATGCTCGATCCCCAGATGCGCAAGCGCCCGGCCGACTTGGGTCAATTGCGTTTTCGACACCTTTCCGCCAGCTTGCGGCGTATAGAAGTAATGGCTGCCCCGGTCCGTATAGAGCGAGCAGAATAACCCATGTTGTTCAATCACTTCGCGGAGCCCCCGGAACGTCGAAGCCGTCCCTTCTTCCTCCACAAGAAAGGCCGAATAGATGGCCCCCGTGGCGTCGTCTAGCGTGACGATCAAATCCAGCGGCGCCTGCCCCTCAAGCCAAGCGTGACGCGATCCATCCTGATGCAGCATCATGCCGACAAACGGACGCCGGGGCCGCTTCTTACGGTGCGCCGAACGCTTGGGAGCGGGGCGCACCACGCCTGCGCGGTGCAAATACACCTTTGTGACCGTATAGCTAAGCTTATAGTTGTGGCGCGTCTGCAGCTGCTCATGAAAATGCTTCACCGTGAAGTCCGAATACTTGTCTCTATACAAGCCCAGCATCCGCTCAATTTCCTCAGCCGGAGCCCGTTTTGGCGACGGGCGGCCAAGGCGCCGGTCAGATAAACCGGCCTCGCCCTCTTCCTCAAACCGCTCTGTCCAGCGCCGGAACGTCCGTTCGCTGACACCCAGCATTTCCGCAGCCTCCGCCTGCGTTATCTTCCCGTCTCGCTGCCGATCCAATAAATTCTCAAAGCGCATCCGCCGTAGTCCCTCATGAAATGCTGACCGGTTCATCCCGCCCCCTTTGTTTTAGGGCACCTTAGAACCGGACAATTCACGAGCTACAAACACCGGACAGATCACGAGCTAACCACAATGATCGAGCAGGAACTTGATCCAGCGTTCCGAATATCTTCTAATCCCGTTAGAAAGATGACTTACAATGACCGCTATATCCGCACTCCGCTCCACGTCGCTCTGTTGGCGCAGATTATTCATTATGCAAAAAATAGTGGCGGGTTAAAGCATGTCGAGGTCAACACAACTGAGCTTGATGAGCCCTTCTCAAAAAGGCCACACAAACTGTTCCACAATTGGCAGCGTTCCAAGGAACTGGAATTTGTTTTGCGCCGAGTTTTCATGGAACTTAACGTGCAACCGCGCGTAAGGCTCACCAAGCGGTTTGACCTAACGCATTCACGTAGCATGCGTATCGAGTTTGAAAGCGGTAAACTTCTTTCGATCCATCTAGATCAAGGTATGGGCTATTGGCGAGCCGTCGGACAGGCCGTTTTCGATTTCGATTGCGATAGGGATGCGCAAGCCAGAAATATCCTGGGTTCGAACACCAATATTTCTGGAGATCGACAACACGCCACATTTTTCGTGATAGGGAAGAACAATAATCAGAGAAGCTGATTTGATTAACACTCACTCACGCACGCACGGAAGGTCGAAGGTTGCACATTGGGATATGCAATTCCTTCCCAGCGTATCGCAAACCGTTTCCATCTTTTGTCCTACCATCGAACAAGTTCGCAAGGAAGGCAGGCAAGCGACATGATGCGGGTGTTGTAGCGATCTCTACTGATAG
>JBNLGT010000184.1:0-2515 GCA_050306195.1 Ensifer sp. | reverse complement strand
AATGGCGGGAATGATGGCGACGATCTCAAAATACGGTGCGCTGAAAATGGCTGTATCGCGTAGCCTTTCGATGGCGAAATAATAGGCTTGAGGGTCTGCCGCTTCGAAAACAGCCACATCGGAACAGAAGGCGCTGAAGGCTTCGGCATCATAGTGTCGGTGGCGGACGTCCAATCCGTCAAGCGCTGAAGAAAGCGCGTTGGCGGCAATGCCGTTACGCTCCTCGCGGCTTATACGCAGCCATTCCGGCAGAGCCCTCAAAAGCATGAAAATTGTCAAATTGGGTGTTTGCATGTGTATCACTTGTGTTAGATTTGTATTCGAAATCAATTATGTGAATATTCGCTCGTATTTTGGACTCGTATTCCATGCATTCGCCACCCGCCTCCATTCAGCCCCGCAAATTACCGCGCCAGGGCCGTTCTGTTGCTGCGGTGGAAGCGATCTATGAGGCGTCTGCTCGCATTTTAGAGGAAGATGGGCTGGCCGGACTGAATACGAATCTCGTGGCGGAGCGCGCAGGCGTCAGCGTGGGATCGCTCTACCAGTATTTTCCCTCCAAGGAGGCAATCCTTGCGGGCCTGCTGCGCCGCAAGCGGGCCGAGCTGCTGAACAGAGTACGCGCTGTGGCGACCTCCTATGGCGGACTGACGCTGGAACTGGCGGTCAGCCGTTTTCTGGCAGCCGCCACCTACCATCAGCTTGAACGCCCGGCGCTGTCGCGCGCATTGCAATATGCCGAAGCCGTGCTGCCGCTCGACCAGGAAACGGCGCGCCTGAAGGTGGAAATAGGGCTTGAGGTGGCAAAGGTGCTGAACGCGTTTGGATATTCCAACACGCTGCAGATGGCGCAAGATATTGTGGGCCTGGCGCGGGGCATGATTGATGCGGCGGGGCTGGCTGGTGAAACCGACATGGTGGCGCTGAACAAACGGCTTTCAGCAGCCGTCCTGGGCTATACGCATAATATGAATGCCAGCAAAGACGGCTGACAATCCGGCGCGCTAAGGCGATCGCAAAAATCGTGTCCTGATATTAGAAATTTCACCCGTCATTTTTTTGTTATTCAGCCTTCACCGGACCCGCATGAGAAAATCAGGCTTCCAAGCTACTGAAAATTCGACAGGATTTTATTCTCCCCGTTTTCCACAAGCTCATACACAAGATATAGCGCTTAATGATTCTGTCACAAACTAGCTCTTGACCGAATCGCCTCGAACGCACACGATGGGTTTTACGTTGCGGCGGCGGCGCGATCGGGAACGTAACGAGGCCGATCAATCACGAAAAGATAGGCGTATTACTTCAAGGCTCATGCGTGGATGAACCACGTGGCGCCAGAAGGGCTTTTCGTGTCTTGCTGCCCGCTGAAGCGGATGAATTTGGGGGCTGGCATTCAGAAGCTGTTAATACTATATTTAGTGTTTGCAGCGAACCTCTCCACAAGATACAGGAGAAGGCCATTGAGTCTCTCTCCAAAAAACAGGGACTGAGCTTTCGGCTGCGCGGGTGACCATATGTGGCCGGATTGGGGAAACTTGCGCCTATCGTGATCAGAGGCGCGCCGTAATTATTAGGGACAGGAAAACATGCGCATAGAACGCCGTTTTACCAAAGCTGGACAATCAGCTTATGCGGAAGTCGAATTTCGCAAGGCAACGAGTGAAATTCGCAATCCTGACGGCTCCATCGTCTTTCAGGCACAAGATATTGATGTCCCTGCGCAGTTCACGCAGGTTGCTACCGACGTGCTGGCGCAGAAATATTTCCGCAAGGCTGGCGCTCCCGCCGCATTGAAGAAGGTTGAGGAAAACGACGTCCCCTCCTGGCTGTGGCGTTCGGTTCCCGATGAAAAGGCGCTGAAGAAGCTGCCCGAGGAAGAGCGTTTCGGCTCCGAGACCTCTGCCGCGCAGGTTTTTGATCGTCTGGCTGGAACCTGGACCTATTGGGGCTGGAAAGGCGGCTACTTCAATTCGGAAGAAGATGCGCTGACCTTTCGCGACGAGCTTGCCTATATGCTGGCCACGCAGCGCGTTGCGCCGAATTCCCCGCAGTGGTTCAACACCGGCCTGCACTGGGCCTATGGCATTGACGGCCCCGGCCAGGGCCACTTCTATGTTGACCCCTTCACCGGCAAGCTCACCCAGTCCAAATCCTCCTACGAGCATCCCCAGCCGCATGCCTGCTTCATCCAGTCTGTTGAAGACGATCTGGTGAATGAAGGCGGCATCATGGACCTGTGGGTGCGTGAAGCACGCCTGTTCAAATATGGTTCGGGCACCGGCTCCAACTTTTCCAATGTTCGCGGCGAAGGCGAAAAGCTTTCCGGCGGCGGCAAGTCGTCCGGCCTGATGAGCTTCCTCAAGATTGGCGACCGGGCAGCGGGCGCTATCAAATCGGGCGGCACCACGCGCCGTGCGGCCAAGATGGTCGTCCTCGACGTCGACCACCCGGACATCGAGGAGTTCGTCGACACCAAGATGCGCGAGGAGGACAAGATCCGCGCGCTTCGGGA
>JBNLGT010000183.1:0-2563 GCA_050306195.1 Ensifer sp. | reverse complement strand
GGCCAAGCGGCTCTGCTCCTGTCCACCTGCGGCAATGGCTCCAAAGCGCGCATCGTTGAGGCTGCGATTATAGTCGTCCATGGCAGCGGAATAGGCGGCTGAGCCGAGCCTGACGCCTTGCGAGGCGAGCTGGCTTTGCAGCGCCTGCAAATCACGCTCCTGCTGCGGCCTTATCCGGTCGAGAAGCGCCTGTTCCACACGTTGGCGGTCAGCCGAGTAATCGTTGTTATAGCTGGTTGCAAGTTCGGGGCCTGAGCCCACGCGGCCAAGGCTCACATCGCGAATACCGCCCGCATTGCCCGCGTTCGGCAGGCCGGAAATATCAAACGGGTTGGAAAGAAGTCCATCCACCCTGCCCGACTGATTTGCGCCCAGCGTCGCCAGGTTGAGGCTCGCCTGATCCCGTTGATCCTTGATGGCCTGCTGCGCAGGCGAAAGCGACGTGGTGCGCGTGAATGTTGGTATGTCATAGCTCACGCCGGTATAGGGATCATAGATCGATTGTGATCCCGTTTTTTGAACACGTGTCGAACCGTCCGGCGTGTATTCGCTGACATTGCCCAGATAGGCATTCGCAATGGCTGTCGACACATTGGTGCCGGTGGATGCTGCCGATGTTTCCTTCGGCGGTGTTGGATCAGGTGCTTTTTTGGCCATCTGTTTTTCCCTCATGAAAACCGTTAGCGCGCCACACGTCATCGCCCAGAATGAAGAGCGTTTCGGCCTTGTTGCGGCCACGCAGACGCGGAATTGTGAAATTGTCGAAGCCATAGGCTGTGAGTATGCGCCGCAGGCGGGCATTATCGGGGTCAACCCGCAAAACCACCGCCTGACAGCCGATCTGGTTGAAGGGGAAATTGAACAGTTCCCATAAAACCCCGCGGCTGAGCCAGCGCGGCGTTGTGGCTGCCGCCGAGATCTGCATCACGCCCGCATCGGCATCGTAGTCGTAGTATAAAACGCCGCCGACCAGCGTGTTCCCGTCCACCACGCCCATAACCGTGCAGTCGCCAAATTTTCCTGGTTGCCCGTAAATCTCGGCAGAAACGAAATCGGCAACCGCATGGGCAAGCGGCGTATTCTGTTCAGGCCAGATAACCTTCATACCAGCAGCGCGCCCGTTGTGTGCACAAGATCCAACGAAACAAGCTCGCAATCCAGCTTGTAGGAATTCGCCGAAACGAGCTGCACCTGCAGGGCAATGGCGCGGCCCTGCCCGCTGACGCTTTGCCACTTTTGCAAATAGGAGGCCCCTGCCAGAGAGCCCACCCACTCAGTCACCTCCCAGGCGGAATAATCCCAGGCTCCCGGCACACTGGCTGTGTCCAACACGGCCACCGGGCTTGTCGGAAAGGCCGGAACATAATTGACCGCAACAGAATGTTTCGGCTTGATCGGCACCCGGTGTTTCCACAATCCGCGCACGGAATGCACGGTTTTCAATTTACCGGGCGCGCCCAGATCATCAAAAGCCAAGCAGGCCCGGCATTCAAACAATTGGCCATTGTCCGTGCCACCCGTTTCGCATTGATAGATATTGCCAGCCGGGTCGCCATAATGCGGAAAATCACCCAGAACCGCCATCGCACCAATCCGCCAGCCGGTGAATTTTGTCCACTTGCCGGTTTCCAGATTGACCGCATAACAATAGCCATCATCGCCGCCATTTTGCGGTGGACATATATAGGCCGCGTTTCTGCTCGCCCATTTGGCAATGCGCCAGTTGGAGGCGGATCCGGCAAGCGCAATTTCGCTCTGCCAGGTGGGCGAAATGTCACGCGACAAGGCAGCGAGTTTCAGCTCGCTTGAATCCTTTTGCATGGCGGCGCTCAACGGTATGAGACCAGCCTTGGTCATCACCACCAGATCGCCGCCAATCTGCATTGTGCCGTTTTTGCCCAGCGGTTCGCCAATGTCGTAAACGCCGTTCAGGCTCCAGTCATTGGCATCACCCGGATTGCCGCCGGTAAAGACGGCGAATTCGCCCTGGTCGGTGGCAAAGACGCAGCGGTCATCCATGCCCGCACCACTGTCAGACGACCATGTTGCGCCAAAGAGCAGCCTTCCGCCCCTGTTGAACACACCGGCGAGCGGCAGTTTGGTGGCCGTTCCGGCAACCGAATTGACAGCCAGATACCAGGCGTTCATCGTGCCATATTCAATGAAGAACTGCCGGTTGCGATAGGCCCAGACATGGCTGAGCTTGTCGGTGGCAATGCCGGTTATGGCAAAGGGTGCGGAAACATCCGTCACCTGCTGCCAGGATGTTCCGTCATAAATCTGCGCATTATCCGCGCCGTTGACGGCGGTCAGAAACGAGCCGCCATCCGTTTCCATTTCCAAAACCGAGTAGTCCGCTCCCGTCTGCCCCGTCACCACGGGCGTCAGCGCTGTGGCGTCCGGCGTTGCATCGTCAAACTGGTAGATATTGCCCTTGTCGGCGGCAAAGTAGGTTTTGGCGGAGCCCGCGCGATATTGAAACAACGCTTTCACCGCACCGGCAATCGTGCAGCGCAATTTGGCTCCGCCGCGCGGCTCAATGCCCGTCGTCGTCGGCCAGAAA
>JBNLGT010000182.1:0-2613 GCA_050306195.1 Ensifer sp. | reverse complement strand
GGTTACAGCCGCAAAAATAACGTGGCGCTACGCGGAGGCGTGAAATTATGAAAAGCTTCGGCGCAGTTTTCTGAAACGCTGGTACAAATACGCACGGGCCGGTAAGACCCTGATTTATGTAGACGAAAGTGGCTTCGGTCCTTACAGCGTACGGCAAATGGCGGGCGCACCGATCGGCCAGAAAGTCTACGGCGGGCGCCTCGGAAATCGCCGCCCACGAACATCTTTTCTGGCTGCCCGTATGCCTGAAGGGGCGCTGGCTGCTACCTCGCTATGGGAAGAAATCCGCAATGCGCTGATTTTTAACGATTGGCTGTAGATACAGCTCTGTCTGCTGCCGGATGAAAACTGCGTTGTCATCATGGACAATGCCGCTTTCCACAAAACCGCCAAAACCAGAGAACTCATCCAAAGCGCCGGAGCAATTCTGCTCTTCCTGCCGCGATATTCTTCCGATCTCAATCCCATCGAAAACGACTTCGGAGCTCTCAAAAAATCTGGAGATTCAATCAGGAAAAATCTATCGACGAAATTATCAGGTCGTATAATTAATTATTCAAGTCACTATAAAGGGGACAAGGCGCTGGCTGAGTTGGTCCAGCAGTTTGACGCACACGCCAATCAGATTAAGAAGTGGAAGGACCAGTTGCTGGCAGGCGCATCCGGGGGGGGGCGCCGAGCCCGCAGTGCAGACCACGCCGCCGGTCGATGTGAAGACGCTTCATGCCAAGATCGGTGAGTTAACGTTGGAAAACGATTTTATAGCCGGTGCGCTGGGCAAGGCCGGACTGCTGAGCGCAAAGCGATGATTGATCGAACCACGCTCACCCACTGGCCCGTCAGGCCAAGGTGCTATGTATCAGCCGCATCAGTGTTTATTACACGCCTCGTCCGGTGTCCGCCGGCGATCTTACACTGATGCGGCGAATGGATGAGTTGCACCTTGATTATCCGTTTGCTGGTAGCCGGCTTCTGCAAGGTATTCTGACAGGACAAAGGTATAAGGTGGGGCGGCTTCATGTTTCCACCTTGATGACGCACTGGGGATTTAGGCGATTTACCGTCGTCAGAACACATCAAAACCAGCCCATGGCCACAAAATCAATCCTCATCTTCTGCGCAATCTGGCGATTACCTGGCCCAATCAGGTTTGGGCGACTTATACCAAGTCCCTGTGAAGCTGACTGACGCGAGGGATTCCCAACCGCAGCCAAATCATGATTCATCCTGGTTAGTGTGACACAGGGGAGGAAGTCATGGCAGCGGCAATCAAGCTCCGAGGAGATTTCACAGCACAGGACTTGCGGCGACTGGCGAAACAGGCGGATGATGCGGGTCATGCCTGGCGTCTTCTGGCGCTGGCGGAGATATACGACGGTGGCGCCAGGAGCGATGCGGCGCGGATTGGGAGTGTTGGGCTGCAGACCGTGCGCGACTGGGTTCTGCGCTTTAACGCCGGAGGCGCCGATGGTCTCAAGACCGGCAAGGCTCCGGGACAGACGTCGAAGCTGAACGATGTGCAGCGCGAAGCACTGGCGGCAGTGTTGGAGGCTGGCCCCGTTCTGGCGGTGCACGGCATTGTACGGTGGCGGCTTATCGATCTGATGCAATGGCTCTGGGACGAATTCTGCATCTCTGTCAGCAAGCAGACCCTGAGCAGGGAACTGCGCTCCATGGGATACCGTAAACTCTCCGCACGGCCTCGTCATTATGCGCAGAACACTGAAGCCATGGAAACATTTAAAAAAACTTCTCAGCCCGCGTGGCGGAAATTGCGACGGAGAAGGGCAAGCCAATAGAGCTTTGGTTCCAGGATGAAGCGCGGATCGGGCAGAAGAACAAGATTACTCGCCGTTGGGCAAAACGCGGAACCAGACCCAGCGCCCCGAAGGACCAGCGCACGGCTTCAGCCTACATTTTCGGCGCCATCTGCCCGACCGAAGGAAAAGGCGCGGCGCTGGTCATGCCCCACTGCGACACCTCCGCCATGGCGCTGCATTTGGCGGAAATCTCTGCCGCCGTCGCGCCTGGCGCCCATGCCGTGCTGGTTCTCGATCAGGCCGGATGGCATATGATACCGGTTCTCATTAATGAGAACCTATGCCGTTCAGACGCCACGTAGGCTTTTCCCTCGCATAAGCTCGGGCGCGCAGTCGCGCTTGCCAAGTCTCCATGAGTCAAGCTCATTGAGACTTGGTATGAGCGATGCCCTCGTCATTCCGGATAACATCACCCTCCTGCCGCTACCGCCCCGCTCCCCGGAACTCAACCCGCAGGAAAATATCTGGCAGTTCATGCGGGACAACTGGCTGTCGAACATCGTTTTCAAATCCTACGACGATATCGTCGAGTATTGCTGCGAGGCGTGGAACAAGCTCGTGGATCAGCCCTGGCTAATCATGTCAATTGGCCTCCGCGAGTGGGCATATAGGTGATGGTCTGTGGGATTTGGTATAACCTGGTCATGGAGCCCGGCAAAACCGGCACTGTCGGCGCCTGGCATTTTGCCAAGATCGACCGATGAGGCGTCCGGATAGATGATCCGTGTCCAGGCGACGAGTACACGCTCCTGGCAGGTGGTTATGGCGTTGTGATCGGTGCCGATGAGCTTTG
>JBNLGT010000181.1:0-2643 GCA_050306195.1 Ensifer sp. | reverse complement strand
CAACGACCACATCCGCCTGGCCAAAACCGAGACGCGCCTCAAAGGCCACGCGGCTATCAACCTCAGCCCATTGCTCGCGCATCAGGTCTTCACCCGTCACGCCAAAATCGACAAGGCCACTGCCCACTTCGCGAGAGATTTCAGATGCCGAAAGAAAGGCGATTTCGACATCATCCCAACCGTCCACGCGGCCGCGATAGGAGCGGTCGTTGCCTACGCTTTCAATCTTCATTCCCGCGCGTTCAAAAATCGCCGAGGCGTCTTCCTTCATGCGGCCCTTGGAGGGAAGTGCAATGGTGATTGTCATAGCATGCTTCCTTGCTGGGCTTCGATACGGTCAAGCCAGAGGGAAAAGCCGACAGCCGGAATATGGTCCTTCGCACCCAGAAGTGTCAGCATTCGGTCGTAGCGACCGCCACCGGCCAGCACGGCCCCGCTGGGCGAGGTCAGTTCGAAAACCAGTCCGGTATAATAATCAAGCGGTCGGCCAAAGGCCGCGCGATAGGTGATCTGGGCGAGATCAACCCCGGCATTGGCAAGAGCGGCCGCGCGGGCATCAAACCGCGAAATCGTCTTTTCAAGTGAAAGGCCTGCCGCGTCTGCAAAACCGGAAAGGGCCGCAGGCGCATCTGCAAAAGGCACGTCCAGCGAAAGAAACTCTTCCAGCGCCAGAAGGGCCTTAGGATCAAGTTTCGTTGCCGACAGCATGCGCTTTTCTGAAAGCCGCGCCGCAATTTCCTCCGGCTTGCGTGATGCATTGGTCAGATAGCCGGTCGTCTGCATTGTATCTGCAATATGGTCGGCGAGCGCGTCCAGATTGCCCGTTTCCAACATGGCTTCCAACTCGTCGGAAAGAGGCGCGGCGGCCTGCGGCGCGGCCAGTTCACCGAGCAGCTTTTTCAGCTTGTCGGTATTGCCAAAAGCAT
Source organism: Ensifer sp. (assembly GCA_050306195.1). GTDB lineage: Bacteria > Pseudomonadota > Alphaproteobacteria > Rhizobiales > Rhizobiaceae > Ensifer_A. The sequence continues at coordinate 1,717 of JBNLGT010000181.1, read as the reverse complement.
GGACCAGTCGTTTCTGCCAGCCATCGGGAAGGCCAAGCGCTTTCACAACGGCTTCAAACACCGCCTGATCGCCAAGCGTGATGGTGAAGGGCGCGCCGGGCAGGGCTAGCCTGATGCTGGAGACCGCATCACATACGGCGCGTGCATCGGCGCTCGCCAGATCCGTATCGCCCAGATCTTCAATGCCTGCCTGATAGAATTCGTTTGCCCCGCCGCGACGCTGCCGGAAAACTTGCCCCAGATAGGCATAGCGCTGCGGGGTGCCGGTGGCGTATTCAATATGGCGCAAGCAAACCGGAATGGTGAATTCCGGGCGTAAGCACAGGTTCTCACCTGTTTCGCTTTCGGTCAGGAAGATGCGGCGGCGAAGGTCTTCCCCGGTAATGTCGAGAAACGGTGCAGCGGGTTGGATCACTGGCGTGTCCACACGATGCGCTCCCGCTTTTTCAAAAAGCGCGATGAGTTCACTCGCAAAAGAGGGGAGGCTGGTGATCGGCATTACTGTTACTGTCTTTTCCGGTCTTCGGCCTGCGCGTCCAGAATTTCTTTCACTCTGGCTACAAGCTCAGCTTCCGGCGCAACGATCTGCGCAACACGCGCCTCACGCCATTCGGTGTTGTCAGTGATCTCACCGGAGAGTCGCTTGCCCTCTATTAGGTCCTTGATCTGAACAACACCCTCGGCGCGCTCATCGCCGCCCTGAATGATGGCGATCGGGCAGCCCCGCCGGTCAGCATATTTCAGCTGATTGCCGAACTTCTTCCAATTGCCCTGATACATCTCTGCACGAATGCCTTCATTGCGCAGCGACTGGGTGAAACGCTGATAGCGCCCCATGGCTTCCGCATCGCCATCCATGACGGTAATCAGAACCGGCTCGACAACGTCTGCTGTACCAAGCTTGCCAAGGTTCTTGAGTGCCGTCATCAGGCGAGATACGCCAATGGAAAAACCCGTTGCCGGAACCGGCTGACCCATGAAGCGCGACACGAGACCATCATAACGTCCACCGCCGCCAACAGAACCGAAGACCACCTTTTCACCCTTCTCATTGGTCACGTCGAAGAGGAGTTCGGCCTCGTAAACGGGGCCAGTGTAATATTCGAGGCCGCGCACGACAGAGGGGTCTATGATAACCCGCATCTGTTCTTCAGTTGCTTCGGAGCGGTATTGAGAAACTTCGGTTGAATATCCCGCCGCAGCGAGCATTCCAGCCATAGTGTCCAGTTCATTTATTCCAGCGTCAAGTGTGTCGTTGCTGCCAAAGTTATCCATTATAAGGCGAAAAGTTTGGTTGAGGCTGCCCATTTGGCTCATAAGTAGGTCAGTCAACTTATTTGCTGTGTCAGAAGAAAGCCCAGCGCCTTTTGTGAAGTCACCGGAGTCATCTTTGCGGCCTTCACAAAGTAGGAGTTTGACACCCTCAGAGCCGAATTTATCAAACTTATCCATCGCGCGCAGTACGGTCAGTCGCTGTTCAGCCTTGTCGTCACCGCCAAGGCCGACCGCTTCCAGAACACCATCCAGAACCTTGCGGTTGTTCACGCGGATCAGGTAATCGCCGCGCTCGATGCCGACGGCTTCCAGCGCCCGAAGCTCGGCTTCGAGCAAGGCCAGCGCCGCGTGTTTCACCCGCGCTTCGGTGTCGCCGCCAGCGGTGCTTGGGGTACTCGCCAAGGCACGCTCCTCGCTGAGATTCACGAGGGTGCGTCCCGAT
>JBNLGT010000180.1:0-2736 GCA_050306195.1 Ensifer sp. | reverse complement strand
TGGTCAATGTGCCGGAATCCACCATTGCGCGCGAATCTGATGCCGTATTTCCTATCATGGCTGGCCCTGAAATCGGTGTTGCCTCCACCAAGGCGTTTACCTGCCAGTTGACTGTTCTAGCGAGCCTTGCTGTTGCGGCGGGTCGTGCACGCGGTCACCTGAGTGAGGCGCAGGAAAAGGAACTCGTTCACAATCTGATCGAGATGCCGCGCGTCATGAGCGCCGTGTTGAATGATATTCAGGCGCAAGTCGAGACGCTGGCGCGTGATCTGTCCAAATATTCCGACGTGCTTTATCTGGGCCGCGGCACATCCTATCCGCTGGCGCTGGAAGGCGCACTGAAGCTGAAGGAAATTTCCTATATTCATGCCGAAGGTTATGCGGCGGGCGAGTTGAAACACGGGCCCATTGCCTTGATCGACGAAACCATGCCGGTAATTGTGATTGCGCCCTATGACCGGTTCTTTGAAAAGACCGTTTCCAATATGCAGGAAGTGGCGGCGCGTGGCGGACGTATTATCCTGATCACCGACACGACAGGGGCGGCGGCATCTGATCTTGAAACGATGGCAACGATTGTGCTGCCCAATGTGAACGAGATTATCTCGCCGATGATTTTTGCGCTTCCGGTGCAGTTACTCGCCTATCACACGGCGGTCTTTATGGGCACGGACGTAGACCAGCCACGCAATCTGGCAAAGTCTGTCACCGTGGAGTGACGCGTCGGTATTACAAATCTCCATTCGTGTGCGTGCGAAGATGACAAGTTCGGTGCAGTGCAATATAATTGCGCCGACACATGTCATTCCCCTGTCAACACGAGAACCACGCCAAGCCTTTGTCCAAAGCAAAATCTACTATCGATGACAAACCCGACCGCCCGTCCTTTGCGACACGGTTGAGAAACAACTTTCTTGCCGGGCTGATCATTTGCGCGCCGATCGCCATTACGATCTGGCTGACATGGTCGGTCATCCGTTGGGCTGACAGTTGGGTAAAACCCTATATTCCCTATGGGCTTACGCCGGAAGAATATCTGCCTTTCGCCATTCCCGGCCTGGGGCTGCTGATCGCCGTTATCCTGATTACGGTGATTGGCTTTCTGGCCAAAAACCTGATTGGCCGCTCCATTGTCAATTTTGGCGAGTCCATCCTGCACCGGACCCCGTTGGTTCGTTCGCTCTATAAAAGCCTGAAACAAATCTTCGAATCGGTGCTCAACGAGCAGTCCAATTCCTTCCGCAAGGTCGGGCTTATCGAGTTTCCGTCGCCCGGTTCCTGGACGCTTGGTTTCATTTCATCCGACATCAAGGGTGAGATTGCCGAGAAGCTTTCCGATACCGGCGAACAGATGGTCAGCGTATTCGTGCCGCCAACGCCAGTTCCAACGGCTGGTTTCCTGCTGTTTGTTCCGCGCAGCAAAATTCGCATGCTGGACATGTCGCCGGAAGACGCCACCAAGTTCCTGATTTCTGGCGGTCTGGTGACGCCGGATTTCAACCCAAAAACTATCCAGCCCTGAGAAAACGGATCGCTTCGTCGCGACGGTGGAGGTAGAGAAGCGTTCGCAGGTTTTCGCCGCGTTCAGTTTGCAGATCCTCATCGCGTGAAATGACGAGGGCGGCATCCTTGCGCGCGGTTTCCAAAAGATCGCCATGCGCCTCAAGGCTTGCCAATTGAAAGCCCGGCGTGCCCGACTGGCGCGTGCCTAAAAGCTCGCCTTCGCCGCGCAGGCGCAAATCCTCTTCGGCGATCACGAAACCATCTTCGGTTTCCCGCATGATTTTCAGGCGCGCCTGACCTGTTTCACTGATCGGTGACTTGTAGACCAGAATGCAGGTGGACGCCTCGTCGCCACGGCCCACGCGGCCACGCAACTGGTGCAGCTGGGCAAGGCCAAACCGCTCGGCGTGCTCAATCACCATGATTGATGCATCGGGCACATCGACACCGACTTCAATGACGGTAGTTGCGACCAGCAGCCGTGTTTCGCCGTTCTTGAAGGCGAGCATGGCGGCGTCTTTCTCTGCCGGGGACATGCGGCCATGGACGAGGCCCACCTGATTGCCGAACTGTTTGCGCAATAGCTCAAAGCGCTTTTCGGCGGGCATCAGGTCGGAAACGTCGGATTCCTCCACAAGCGGGCAGATCCAGTAAGCCTTGCGGCCTTCGGCAAGCGCGGATTTCAACCGATCGGTGACATCGTTCACGCGCTCAAACGGAACGATGGCTGTGGTCACCGGTTTACGGCCCGCCGGCTTTTCCGTCAGGCGCGAGACGTCCATGTCACCAAAGGCAGCGAGAACGAGTGTGCGCGGGATTGGCGTTGCGGTCATGACCAGCATATGGGGCGCCGCACCCTTAGCGGTCAGCGACAGGCGCTGGTGGACGCCAAAGCGGTGCTGCTCGTCAACGATTGCGAGGCGAAGCTTGTGATAGGCGACGTTATCCTGAAACAGCGCGTGGGTGCCGACAATGATCTGCGCTTGGCCGGAGGCAATGCGGGCCAGAATATCCTGCCGCTCGCGGCCCTTGTTGCGGCCGGTCAGGATTTCAACGCGAATTCCTGCCGACTCGGTCATTCTGGTGATTGTTTCCAGATGCTGACGGGCCAGAATTTCCGTGGGAGCCATCAGCACAGCCTGACCACCGTCCTCCACTGCGGCCACCATTGCCATCAGTGCAACGGCGGTTTTACCGGAGCCCACGTCTCCCTGCAGAAGGCGGAGCATGCGG
>JBNLGT010000179.1:0-2751 GCA_050306195.1 Ensifer sp. | reverse complement strand
GTAAGCGCTCAATAAACGGCTAATGTATTTCGTCTTGACGGCATGCCCTGATTGCGGCGACGCTACGCGTCGCTCAGACAGCGTGACCGGTCCTGTTCCAGGGCAGCAATGCTTCGATCTCGGCCAGGGTGTTCGCCTTTGGCAGTTTTGTGAAGACTTGGCGCAGATAGGCGTACGGTTCAATGCGGTTGGCTTTTGCCGTCTCAATGAGGCTGTAGAGCCGCGCCGATGCATCGGCACCGGCGGGCGTGTCGGAGAATAGCCAAGCCTTGCGTCCCATGACAAAAGGACGGATGGCATTTTCGGCGCGATTATTATCCGCCTCCAGACGGCCATCATCGAGATAGCGTATGAGCCGCGGCCATTGCGTATTGAGGTAGCCCAGTGCCTTGCCGGTCAGCGAACCGGGCGGCGCCTGGCCGTGAGATCGCTCAAGCCATTGCCGCATCTCTTCCCATAATGGTTTTGCTTTTTCGTCGCGCAATTGCTTCCGCTCATCGGGACTGAGTTCGCGCACGGATGCCTCGCGTTCAATGCGGTAGATCCGCTGGATCATGTCGAAGCCCTGTTTGGCGAGGCCGCCGCGACCGGTCTTATGCTTGCTCTGTGCTTTGATCGCTTCATCGAATTTACGCCTTGCATGGGCAAGGCATCCGACATGGATAATCCCCTCACGCTTGGCGACGGCGGTATAGCCCTCATACCCATCGGTTTGTAGATAACCTTCATAGTCAGCAAGCAGACGCAATGGCACCTCGCTGCTGCGCGACGGATCATAGGTAAACAGAATGACCTGACTAGAGGGCGGGCCGCCTCTTGTGACCCACATATAGGACTTCGACGTTGCGGCCCGGCCTTTTTCTTTCAGCACCTGCAGCGTCGTTTCATCCATTTGCAGCATGTCATAGCTAAGCTGCACTTCCTGCATCAGGTTGATCAACGGGAGGATCAAATCGCCAACCCTGATCATCCAATTGGCCATTGTAGCGCGCGGCAACTCGACGCCGATCCGTGCAAACATCGTCTCCTGCCGGTAGAGCGGCAGCCCATCCTGAAATTTCGCCGTAACGATGTGGGCGAGCAGACCGGGTGAAGCGTTGCTCTTCGGAATCGGCTGTGGTGGCAGCGGCGCGATCGTCACTGCCGGTCCCTCATCCTCCACCCCTTCGCAGGACATGCAGGCATATTTGAAACGCACATGCTGCAGCACCTGGATCTTCGCCGGAACAATATCGAGCTGTTCCGAAACGGCCTCACCGATACAGCTCTTGCGACAACCACAAGCGCAGATTTTTTCATGCTCGGGAATGTCGTGCTCAATGCGTGTACGCGGAATATGATCGGGTAAGGGCTTACGTCCGCGTTTCCTGCGCTTGTGTTCGGGAACGGTCGTTGTGGCTTCTTCCGCAACGGCCTGGGCGGATATAGCCTCGGCTTCGTTGAACAGATTGAGCTGACCGGCTGGGGCTTTTTCGGAACTGGCGGCAAACCGTTTGTGTAGAGCCAGCCGCAGCTTCTCTTCCAAAATGGCGATGCGCAGATCTCGCTCGTGCAAAGTCTGCTTGAGCGTTTCAATTTCCGCAAAAGGATCCTGCGTTACCATCTCCGCCATGCGGAGAGCTTATCTGATTTGCACCGATATCTGCGGCTCCAAATCGGAATTTCTCTACAGCACCGTGCGATAGGCCAGCGACCGGTGCGGACGCATCACAGCCAGATCATAGCCATCAAGCAGCCAATTGAGTTGCTGGCCGTCAAGCGTCCAGATATCGCCTGCGAGATGCTCCGGCCATTTGAAGCGCTCTTGTTCCAGACGTTTTTGCCACATGCAAAAGCCGGAACGTTCCCAATAAAGAATTTTAATTTTATCCCGCCTACGGTTGATGAACACAAACAGCTGACCGCTGAACGGATTGCGGATCAGCTGCTCTTCCACCAGTATAGAAAGGCCGTTTATACCTTTTCTGAAGTCCACTGCCTGCCTGCATAGCCAAACCGTGTCGAGATCGTTAGAGGGGCGCATCATTTTAGCCGCATCGCCGCGCTAAGAAGTGCCGCCAGAGCTGTGGCATCAACATCGCCAGGGCATTCAATGCTGACGCCGTTGCTCAGTTGGATGCAGGCCTTGCCAGCATTGCGAGGCGCACCTATTGGCATTACGCGGGCCGCTTCGATGCTTGCAGGCGGCGGCGCGGAATCGATAAGCCCGATCTTCCTCAGCCGCCCCTTCCAAAAGTAGAAATTCTGCAAATCAAGCCCATGCTGCTCCGCATAGGCCTTCATCGAAGCGCCTTCAACAGCGCACGCTTCAACATGATTGAGCCAGGCGCGCTGTTTCTCGTTGAGAACCCGTCCGTCCATGCCGCCCTCTTCCCAGGATGTACATGGACGCAACTCTGGCACGTCAAAATAGCGCGCAGAAGATGCGGTTTGTTAAGCGCTTACGCTTTTTCGACGAAATTTCGTTGGCTATAGCTGCGCTTTCATCCGCTTCCGTCAACGTTTTCTGGAGTGCTACTTTGCGATCCCGGTATGTGCGAATGAACAGGTTGCCAGCGTCGCCAGAGAACATGGCGATTATCTCCAGAATAACCAGCATAAGGATGGCTTTCATGACCGCCTCATGTTGGGCAATCTTGACCTTGTCGCCACCGGTTAGGGCAGCAATGGTATCGTAAGCGCTCAATAAACGGCTAATGTATTTCGTCTTGACGGCATGCCCTGATTGCGGCGACGCTACGCGTCGCTCAG
>JBNLGT010000178.1:0-2809 GCA_050306195.1 Ensifer sp. | reverse complement strand
AACTACCATGCCGGTCGCAAGAACGATTGCAAGCAATGTGAGAATATTGATCGAAAACCCGGTCAGATAAATCGCCGCCAGTGTGCCGGTTAGTGCCACCGGCATTGTCACGGCTGGTATCAGCGTCGCACGCCAGTCTCTCAAAAAGAGATAGATGACAATGACAACAATAACGACGGCAATGAAGAGAGCGCGCACCACCTCGTCAAGCGAGCCCTGAATGAAAACCGCATCATCATTGGATATGGCAATCGTGGTGCCTTTCGGTAGCCCTTCCTGAATGCGCTTAACTGCGGCATGAACACCACTGGAAATCTGCAGCGTATTCGACTGCGCCTGCCGGATAATACCGAGCCCAATCCCCGCCTTTCCATTGGCCCGCAGGGAAGTGGACCCCTCATCCGGTCCTAACGTTACAGTAGCAACATCACCTAACCGTACCTTTGTGGCAATGGCCAGATTTTCGAATTCCTCGGGCGTGGAAATCTGGGCCGAGGCGCGAACAACAATATCCTGAGACGCATTGGAGAGCGATCCAGCGGGGACATCCAGCGTGACGGTGGAAAGACCGTTGCTCAAATCGGCAATGGTCAGGCCGCGCGCCGCCAGTTTTGCCTGATCAACATCAATGCGAAAAACCTTGTCCTGCTCCCCATAGACCGCCACATCGGCAACACCATCAACGGCTGCAAGCGTATCCTCAACCTGATTTTCAACAAGGATCGATAGGTCTTCCAACGATAGACGATCCGAAGTTACCGCGAGGCGCATAACCGGCTGGCTGTCATCGTCCGCCTTCACAATACGCGGCGTATCTGCACCATCAGGTAATTGGTTGGTAACGCGTCCCACCGCATCGCGCACATCATTGGCCGCAACAGAAATATCGACATCATCGTTCAGTTCCAGCGTCACCCGGCTGGAGCCCTGTGTAGAACGCGATGACAGGTTCGAAAGTCCCGACACGCGCGCCACTGCGCCTTCGATAACAGAGGTCACTTCCCGGTCAACGGTCTCCGGCGAAGCACCCGAAAAAGTCGTGCGCACGGTAATCACGGGCCGGTCAACCTGCGGCAGCTCGCGCACTTCAACCCCGTAATAGGCAGCCAATCCGGCCACAACGATCAGCGCGTTCAACACTAGCGCCAAAATCGGCCTGCGCACAAATACGGCTGTAAAATTCCCGGTGGCGGAGAGCGGCTTTTTCAATTCTTCACTCATGAAGATTCCTTGCCCGATCCGGTTTGGCGACGTTCCCCATCTTTTGGCGGCTCGCCCTGCTCTTTCACGTCAGAGCCTTCGCGCAGTCTCTGTATCCCCTCCACAACCAGCAGGTCGCCTTTCTTGACCTCGCCTTCCACAAGAACATTTTCCGGATTACGTTGAATGATGCGAATGGCCGCCCGCGTCGCCTTTCCATCAACCACTTTCCAGACATAGGAGCCCTTTGAATCCCACTGTACGGAAAGCGGATCAATCGCCGGATAGGTTTGACCTTCGAGTTCGAGAGTCACCTTGAATGACATACCGGCACGCAGTTCATCATTGTCATTTGGAATACGTGCACGAACCCGAAACGTCCTGCTGGCCTCATCAACGCGGCTATCAACCGCCTCAACAGTGCCCACATATTCCTTGCCCGGCCGGGCAATGGCTGTTGCCGAAACCGGCATCGCCGCTGAAATCGTATCCGTGAAGCGTTCGGGCGCCCAGAACTCCACCAATATGGCAGATCGATCATCAATCGTTACAACGGTCGTGGTCGAAGTCAGATTGTCGCCAAGTTCCACATCCACAATGCCCGCAAGGCCGGAGATCGGCGCCTTGATGTCACGCTGCTCAAGCGACAATTTGGCGGCATCAACCGCAAGACGAGCCGTTTCCGTCGCAGACTGCGCATCGGCAAGTTCGACCCTTGAAAGATTGCCCTTCAGGTTTTCATAGCGCTCAAGCTTTTCCTGCGCGGCTTTCAGGTCGAGTTTTGCCTTTTCCACCGCAATGATCTGCTCACGATTATCGAGGCGACCAATAATATCGCCCTCCATAACCTTGTCGCCCGCACGAACCTTGATTTCAGAAAGCTTACCCGCTTCATCCGGCGTGACGGAGACGGAACGAATAGCCGCCCCATTGCCAATGGCAACCAATCGGTCATTGGCAACCGCCTCGCCTGTCGGAGACGTTACAACCGTCACCGCGCCACCAAAGGCTCCAAAGCGCCGACCGCCGCTACCCTTTTGACCTGCACCCGCCAGAGCATTGCCTTTGTCGGTTTCCGCCTGTGGTACAATTCTCAAGACCAGGCTCTGGGGAACTCCTGCACGAACAAACATCTTGTCAGCACCCGGCACAAATTTCAGCCAGAGTATGAAACCTGCGGCAATGACAACCACGCTGATAAGCAACTGTTTCCAGATACGCATGAAATTCCCGGTCTTGAGTGTAAGGTTCACCAACCTGGCCAACGGCGATAGAGCGAACCAATATCATGGCTTCTGGAACGCGTGGCAATCGGATATTCGCACTATTACAACATTGTAACCTGTGTGAAAGCGGGCGAATTTCTGTAAAAAGAGCGGCAATATCCCCGTTTTGTTCCGCTTTCTTTTGCCTTTCCGATCCGAATCGCTACATTGAGCGCCAATGAGCAATGTAAACGACATGCCCTTTTTCGATGAAGAGCCAGAAAGCCTGCAGTCCGGCAAGCCCGGCGGCCTTGCCGCGCGTGCGCTTGCGGCGCGCGACACCGCGCGAACACCCGATTATTTTTCCGGCCTGAATCCAGAACAGCGTGAGGCTGTGGAAACTC
>JBNLGT010000177.1:0-2855 GCA_050306195.1 Ensifer sp. | reverse complement strand
CTTTATCTCAATACTGAATTAAGCGCTTCACTGGCGGTTTCGGGTCTCGCATTTGGTTCATTTTCGCTGACAATGGCAATCATGCGTTTTGCTGGAGATTTCGTGCGCGACGCTTTCGGGGCGGTGAAGACATTCCGCTTCTGCACCGTCATGGCCATTATCGGCATGGTGACGGCGGGGCTTGCCCCCAACGCCTATGTGGCGCTGGTGGGGTTTGCCATATGCGGTATCGGCATTTCCAATATGGTGCCGATTGCCTTTTCGGCCGCCGGCAACTTACCCGGCTTTGCTCAGGGCGTGGCGCTCTCCGTTGCAACATTCCTAGGATATTCGGGCACGCTCTTTGCCCCTTCCATTATCGGCTTCGTAGCCGGGAAGACCAGCTTTGCAGCCGTTTTTCTGGCATTGCCGGTATTCCTGCTGGGCCTGCTGGCGCTCTCCAGCCTCGCCCGCTACGCTGACAATATCAAGGATAGCGCTCACTGATCGAGCAGCATATCGGACAGCTTTTCGCGCAGAAAATCCATGGCACGGCGAATTCTGAGCGAATGCTTGAGCTCCTGGTGGGAGGCAAGCCACATGGGCAGAGCCGGAATTTCAAACTCCGGTAAAACCCTTACGATCCCCGTCATCTGTCGAGCGACCCAGCGCGGACCAAAGCCGATACCCGCGCCTGCGCGGACTATTTCCCAATAGGCGACCTGATCATCAGTGCGAAACGTAAACATGGAGCGATCCCCACGAAATCCCCGCCGCTCCATCACATTCAGCATAAGAGGATCGCGATCGAGCCCGACAATCCGGTGGCGGCCGGAATAAAGCTCCGTGATGCTTTTCGGCGTTCCAAATCGGCTTAGATAATTCCGGTGGGCATAGGAACCCATAGCAAAGTCGTTGACCTTAACCGCGATGACGTCGTTCTGCGTGGGTCGAACCATACGAACCGCTATATCGGCATCCCGCGATAGCAGGTTGGCCACCGCATTGGACGGCACAAGTTCAATATCAATCCCTGGCTCTGCATCCTTCAGCGCGACGAGAACTTGCGGCAAGACATAAGTCGCCACCACTTCGCTGGCCGTGATACGCACGGTGCCCGAAACGTCTGCCGCCCGACCTGCCGCCTTGACCAGAAACCTGTCCGCTTCCGCAGCCATTGTCTTTGCTTCATCCATCAGCGACAAACCTGCTTCGGTCAGGTGAGCGCCGGTCCGACCGCGCACAAATAATGTAAGCGATAACGAACGTTCCAGTTCATCTATATGACGACCGATGGTTGGCTGACTGATCGAAAGCTCGGCCGCCCCAGCTAAGAGGCTGCCTGTTTCGGCCACGGCCAGAAACGATCGGATGAGATTCCAGTCCAAATTTTTCATATTCATTTCTGTATAATAAACATCCACTCATGTCGATTTATTTAAAAATATATTTGCCTACATTGGCATCATCGAATGAACAGGAGTTAGACCCATGAAAATTGCAGTTCTCGGCGCCAACGGACGCCTCGCACACGATGTTGCCAAGGCATTCCTTCAGGCTGGCCACACCGTTATCGCCATTACCCGGAACGGGAAATGTGACGGCTTGAATGGCAATGTGGAATGCCGCGCCGCCGACGCCATGGACAGGAGCGCCCTGATCGAAGCGACCAAAGGCGCGGAAGTGATTTTCAACGGGTTGAACCCACCCTACGACAAGTGGGAAAAGTTCTGCATGCCTATGGCGCGAAACGTAGTCGCTGCACTCCAAGCCCATAAGGCCGTCCATCTCTTCATCGGCAATGTTTATAATTACGGCAAGGAAATTCCACTCAACGCAAATGAAGACACGCCTCACAGCTTGACCACCGAAAAAGCCGTCATTCGCGAGGATATGGAGAACCTTTTCGAGCGCGCCGCGCTCGAAGATGGCGTCAAAACAATCATTCTGCGCGCTGGCGATTTCTACGGCGGCAGCAAACCCGGAACATGGTTCGACATGTTTATCGCCAAAAACCTTCGCAAAGGCACATTTGTTTGGCCCGGCGATATGGCGATCCCACATGCCTCAGCCTACATTCCGGATCTAGCCAAGGCATTCGTAAGATTGGCCGAACATATGGCGGATTTGCCAGATTTCTCCGAATTCACCTTTGCCGGCCACACCCTTCGCGGCGAAGATTTTGCAAGGGCCATGGAGAAAATCACTGGCAGCAAGTTGAAACGGAAAGGCATGCCGTGGGGCATGTTCAAGCTGATCGGCACGGTCTATCCATTGCTACGCGAGGCAGTGAAGATGAACTATCTCTGGTTCACCCCGCACTCACTTGACGGGTCAAAACTCAAAGCCTTCCTTGGCGAGATCGAAAACACCCCGCCAGAAGAAGCAATCGCCCAGGCGCTTTACGACCAGAACCTTTGGGACAAGGCTCCAATCGTAAATAAAATGGCCGCCTAGGCATACTATTTAAACAAACGTGACCTCTTCATTGAGCGGCATGCGGCGAACCCGTGTGCCGTTCAGCGCGAAGATGGCATTGGCCAATGCGGGCGCAACCGGCGGCAGACCAGGTTCACCCGCGCCGCTGAGCTGCCCGGAATTTTCGAGCGTGATAATTTCAATTTCCGGACATTGGTACATGCGCATCGCATCAAAGTCATGGAAATTGGATTGCTCCACGGCCCCGTCGGAAAAGGTGATTTTCTGACCGATACCCGCCGATAAGCCGAAGATAATACCCGACATCATCTGAGCTTCAAAATTCCGTGGATCAATCACCAGCCCCGGATCGGCAACACACCAGACTTTTTCTACCCGGATATCACCGTCAACGTCAGCCACCTGAACCACCTCGCCAACCCAAGTGCCGAATGAAA
>JBNLGT010000176.1:0-2860 GCA_050306195.1 Ensifer sp. | reverse complement strand
CCCAGCGGCGGCTCATCTGGACGCGGAATGAGTACGGTTTCGATTTCGGGTAGTTCCGGGAATTTCAGGATCGGATAGGTGCCCCAGTCTTTCGCCGTCACGGCGGTGGGGGAAAATTCCACGCTTTCTTTCAATGTCCGGCTGATCGACTGAACGACGTTGCCGTGGATCTGGTGCCGAACCCCGTCGGGGTTGATCATCAGTCCGCTGTCCTGCCCGGCCACCACCCGCATGATGCCAATTTCGCCCGTCTTCCGGTTGACTGCGACTTCCGTCGCCCATGCGGCCCAGGCGGCCGCTGTGCCGGGAAATTTGCCATGGACATAGACGGCATAGGCGAAGCCGCGTCCATAGGCGATATCGCCTTCCGACCCCATGCCGCAGGGAAGCGTGTGCGCGACCCAGCCCGCCTTGTCTGCAACCGCGCGTACCAGGTCGATGGCGCGGGGGTCAGTGAGGTAGCGGAGCCTGTATTCTACCGGATCAACCCCAGCGGCCGTCGCCAATTCATCAATGAAGCACTCGTGGGCAAAAGTGTTGGGCATGGCCGAAACACCGCGCAGCCAAGCGGCACGGGCAAGCTGCGGCATGTCATGCACCGAGACTTTCATGTTGGGAAAACTGTACGGCGGGATCGCAGTCCGGTCGCCCATGTCGTGTGTAATGGGTATAGCAGCCACGCGCCCCGTCAGCAGGCTGGTCAGCAGCGGCGCCATGTTTGAAGGATAACGCGTTTCAAACTGATAGGCGGCAAGGCCACCTTCCTCGTCGAGGCCTCCCTTGACGTCAATAACCTGAGCGGCCCCCTTCGGCTCCCACTGATGCTCCTGCTCGCGTGTCAGCTGAACCCTGACGGGTCGCCCGACTGCGCGCGCCAGAAGGGCTGCGTCTCCGGAGACGTCATCTGCTCCATTGCGACCGTAGCAGCCTGCCGCTTCCAGCCGCTCTACCGTGACCTCATCTTCGGCCATCGCCATCAGCTGGGCGATATCACGCCGCAGCCAATGTGGGTTTTGCGTGCCGGACCAGACCGTAAGAACGTCGTTTTCAAAAGAAGCCACCGCGCACGAAGGGCCAATAGAGCCATGCATTTGATAAGGCCAGACATAGGTGGCCTCAAGGTTTTGGGCTGCGCTTTCAAGCCCGCGATCGATATCCCCCTTCTCCCCCAGCTTTCGTTCCTGAGAGCTATTTTGGCGAAGCGGCTCTTCAGGATGGTTGAGGTCGGGTCTTGCAGGCGGCTCGCGCCAGACAATATCGAGCTTTTCCGCAGCCCGGATTGCCTGTTCTTCCCGCTCGGCAACGATGCCGACAAAATCACCAATCACAACGAGATCGACAATCCCATCGACATCGGCAATGGAGTCGCGTTTCACCTCTATCAGGCTGTTGCCGACATGATCGCCGAAATCCCATCCTGCATAGGGCGGACGCACGACGCGTCCATGCAACATGCCTGGAAGGCGCACATCGTGCACAAAGGTCCACTGGCCTGTGGCTTTAGCGGGGAGGTCGTTGCGGGCAATCGATTGGCCGATGATCCGGAAGTCGGTTGCCTGCTTGATCGGAGCCTGTGGGTCCAATTCGATGATGAGTTTTTCATCCGCCACCAGTTCAGCAAAGGTGGAAGACCAGTTTTCACCATTAGTGGGACGAATAATACCGTCTTCTACCGCCAGTTCGTTCGGGTCCAGTCCGCGCGCTGCTGCAAGCCTGTTGATCAGATAATGACGGGCGGTGGCCGCTGATTGGCGCAGCGGTATGGCGCTGACCTGTATGGTTTCGCTGGCGATCGTTGGTCCCTGATCAGGCACCGCGCCTGTCGAGCCAAGCACCATTGTGACCGCCTCAAACGGGATATCGAGCTCTTCAGCGACAATTTGCGCCAATGCGGTTCGAATACCGGTTCCCAGATCTACATGCCCGCAAAAAGCAGTCACCCCATCTGGCGTCATGGCCAGGAAAAGATCCGCTTCGCCATCAAGCGTGCCGGTATTGCGCAACACATAGAGGCCTTGTTCTTTAGCCAGCCATTCAGCTTTTGTTGTGTCGCGCGGCATGTTCATCCAGCTGCCTTTGTCGCCATCATATCTGCGGCTTCACGCGCGGCCGCCAGAATTTCCAAATGTGCGCCGCAGCGGCAAAGGTGATGCTGCAAGGCGATCCGGATCTCCTCGTCCGTTGGGGCTGGATTGGTTCGCAGCAAGCCCGTAATCGCGATGATCATTCCACTCATGCAATATCCGCACTGGCCTGCATTGTGTTTGATGAATGCGGTTTGAACCGGGTTGGGATTTTCCCCCGAACCGAGCCCTTCCAGTGTCGTGATTTCCGCCTGACCCACCGCGGCAAGCGGCACCCTGCAGGAGCATACGGGCTTGCCATCAGCCAGGACGGCGCAAGCGCCGCATTGGGCTAGCCCGCACCCATATTTGGGGCCATTCAGTTCCAGGTCGTTGCGTAGAACGTAAAGCAGCGGAGTATCAGCTGAGGCCTTTACGGACACATCTGTTCCGTTCACCTTGATTGTCACAGCCTCAATCATTCCTGCCTCCCGTCAAAAGCCTAGCCTTGCTAAGTGGCTCGCCGCAAGCGGTTCGTTTCGTATTCGTCCGGTTCAAAGTCCGGCCCAAGTACAACACCGAAATAGGCTTTCGCCTCGTCCGATGTATAGCGCTCCAAACGGACATCTTCGGCGACAAGTTTAGGATCGCGGGCAAAAGGCTCTCCGTAGCCGCCTCCACCGGGTGTGCCAACACGCACACGGTCGCCAGCTTTGAGAGGTATATCCTGCGCCTTGGACAGGTGTTCAGGCGTGAAAGATTTTTCTCCCTGATAGATTTTGACTTCATTGGGTTTT
>JBNLGT010000175.1:0-2868 GCA_050306195.1 Ensifer sp. | reverse complement strand
GTATGGCCGCAATCGCTGCGGGTATCAAAAGACCGGAAAACCCTGAACGTGACCTTTGACGATGGGCGCAGCTTTGAACTGGCCGCCGAAATGCTGCGTGTCCTGTCGCCATCGGCGGAAGTGCAGGGCCATGCGCCCGACCAGAAAATCACCGTGCCGGGAAAACGCAATGTGGAGATCATCTCCGTGCAACCCAACGGCAATTACGCCGTGCGCATCGGCTTTGACGATATGCATGACAGCGGCATCTATACGTGGCGTTATCTGCTGGAACTGGGTGAAAACGGTGCGGACCTTTTTGCCGCTTACGAGCAAGAACTCAAGGAAAAGAATTTAAGCCGCGACGTGGGGTAGGGGGCGTTAACGCTTGTTTGGTATGCAACCAGGCTGCGTAGTTTTGTGCGCGATCCCTGCACCGGAGTGGTATTTTGATAGAAGATTTTTTCGTTTTTATTTATGCAAATGCGAGGAAATTGCCTATGTTGATACTGTTTTATTTGTATTTTTTAATGGTTATACCAACGCTTACTATCAGAATACCAATTGCCTTTCTTACGAAGGAGATGTCTATAAAACCTTTGGGGACAAAAGTTGTTAAATTGTCTGATAGCCCGTTTAAGTTTTATTATTTGATAGTCGTTTTTACGCTTATGAACTTGATTTCCATATTTGCATTTTACGTAATCACAGAGGATTTGATTTCAGTATATCCGGGAGAATGGGTCAGGTAACGGACTCATAAAGTCTGATCCAAGTCCTAATTGAAGCGAGTTAGATGGACGCGATGCAATTGTCGTCATCTACCGCGCCGCTTTTTCCCGCTCGATCAGCACGCCGGTCAGCCTCTCCATCGTGTCGGCGACGGTTTCGCATTCATCCAGCGTGGAATGGCTCATGACCTCTTCAATCAGGGCTGTTTGATGGCGCATGCCCGCTTCGGCCAATTCGCGGCCCTTGTCGGTGAGCGACAGGCGCAGGACGCGTTTGTCGGAAGCGTCGCCCCGGCGTTCGATCAGGCCCTTCTTTTCCATATGCGGCAACAGCATGGAAATGTTGGAACGGCCCACCAGCAGCTTGCGCGCCAGCTCCTGCTGTGTCAGTCCGTCAAAACGGTAGAGATTGACCAGGATATCGAAATGCGGCGGCTTGATGCCAAATTCGGCAATCGCGCGGGTCAGCGCCTGGTTCATCATCTGGCAGGAGCGCGCCACGGCAATCCAGCTTCGAAAACGCGGGTGGTCCCAGGGGTAAATACTGTTGTCGGTCATGGGTGTTGGCCGAATCCTCATTGATCACGTGCTGTTAGGTCTATAATTGCATTCTTGTAACCTCCCGTCACCGTCCCCCTTGCAAAATGTTCAAACGTGCACAATAATGTTCAACATTGAACAATTACTCCGGAGCGTCGAATGTCGCGGTCAATGGCACTTTTCATAGGTGGGCTGATCAATCTGGTTGGCTTTATCGCGCCTGCCTTCAGTGGGCGTCTGGCCTTTGCACTGTTTTCGCGCACCGGTTCGCGCAAGCCGAAGAGCGAGAAGGAGAGGGCGATGATGGAAGCCGCCGCTCCGCTGTTTGAAAGCGCTGAGCAAAAGGCAATCCCGCTGTCGCAAGGCAGCGCCGTGGCCCATGTTTTTCCCATGCCGGAGAATGCGCGTTCGCAGAAAATCCTGCTGGTGCATGGCTGGAGCTCCAACGCCGTCCACATGCTGGGCCTGATCAATGGTCTGCGGGCGGCGGGTGCTGAGGTGGTGGCGCTTGATCTTCCCGGCCATGGCGCGGCCCCCGGTAAAAAGCTGCACGCGCCGCTGGCCGTGGAGGCGATATCGAAAACCTGCGAGCAGCTTGGCCCCTTCGACATGATCGCCGGACACTCCTTCGGCGGCTACATGACGGCCGCTACCGTCAACGGTGTGTTGCCCGGCCTTTTTGTTCCAAAGCCGCAACGGGTTGTCACCATTGCCTCGCCTTCCGACGTGCGGGTGATTTTCGCGCAATATGCGGCGATGCTTGGTCTGTCAGATACGGTGCTCAAGGCGCTGATTGGCCGGATAGAGGCCATTTCCGGCCGCAAGGCGGAAGAGTTTTACGGGCCTGAACTACTGGCGGGCTCGGGCGTTCCAGCCCTTGTTTTGCATGCCGAGGATGACAAGGAAGTGGCGGCCATTGCCGCCCGCCAATATGCCGAGGCCGGACCCAATATCCGTGTTGAATGGCTGAACGGCTTTGGCCATCGCCGCATTGTCAATTCACCGGAAGCGATCGAAGCCATCACAAAATTTGCGGCGTGAAAGGCCATTTTGCCCTTGCCGTGCGTGGCCGGCGCCGCCAATGTCCGCTCCGGTGAAGACGCGAGGGAACGGATAATGGAAATCGTGCAATCGGTGGAAGAGCTGAAAGCGGCCTATGGCGGCTCCAGCGAAGCTGCGATGATCAAGGTAACGCCCGGCCTGACGGAGGAATATCGCCGCATGGTGGAGGCCTCGCCCTTTGTGGCGGTGGCGACCGTGGGGCCGGATGGCACGGATTGTTCGCCACGCGGCGATGCGGGCGCGGTGGTCCACGTCGAAAACGCCACCACGCTGATGCTGCCCGACTGGCGCGGCAATAACCGCATCGATACGCTGGCCAATATTGTCACCGACCCGCGCATATCGCTGATGTTCCTTGTGCCCGGTTCCCATTCGGTGCTCAGGGTCAACGGAAGTGCGGTTGTCACCATGGATCAAACGGTCACCAGCCGGTTTGAAATGGATGGCAGGAACCCGCGTTCGGGTGTCGTTATCACCATTCGTGAGGTCTATTTCCAGTGCGCCCGCGTACTCATGCGGGCCGATTTGTGGAACCCGGAAAAATTCCCCGATCCTG
>JBNLGT010000174.1:0-2951 GCA_050306195.1 Ensifer sp. | reverse complement strand
CCAGACAAGACCGCCCTGCCAGTCGAAGAATGCGTTGACGCCAGTTTGCAGGCGAAGAGCGGACAGCAGTTGATGGCCCGCGCCGGGAGCGACCGATATACGCCAGAGGGGACGGCAACGGCCATCCTCGGCGAAAGGCGTGACATCGCGCACCTCTCGCCAGAGCTGCTGGCTGTCCGCCGCTCCAAGCCTAGATGTGGTACCATGAGACGACATGGCGCTGGCCAGTTTTTCTGCACGCGCTGAGACAGAATCCGGCAGGCCTTCAATGCGAAGAATTGTTGCAGGCCCCTCCGGAAGGCCGTTTGGGCCGAATAGCCAACGCACGCTTTCAGGCAGATGTGCAGCACCCGAGACCTCGCATGCGGTCGCCATGGCCGCAGCCATACAAGCGGCGGCCTCGGCATCATTGAGGCCGGATACGACGACGGTTTCTTCGGCGCGAGGGGCTGGAAGCACCTTGAACGTGACCTCGGTTATAAAACCGAGCGTGCCGTAAGAGCCCGCCATCAGCTTGACCAGATCAAGACCGGTGACGTTTTTCATCACCCGTCCGCCGGATTTGATGACCTCGCCCTTGCCGTTAATGAAACGGACGCCCAGTAGCGAGTCGCGCGCTGCGCCAGACACAAAACGGCGCGGACCAGAGACGTTGGCTGCGAAAATGCCGCCAATGGTTGGCGTGCCTTCGGTGCCCATCATCATACGGTGGTCGGCGGGTTCGAACATCATAGTCTGGTTGGCATCCGCCAGGGCAGCCTCAATTTCGGCAACGGGTGTTCCGGCCTTTGCCGTCAACGTCATTTCTGCTGGATTGTAGGATACGATTCCGCTCATGCCCCTGGAGGAGAGCGCATTTCCTTCCACCGCATAGCCAAAGCCTGAACGGGTATTGCCCCCGAACACGGCCAGCGGGGCGGCGGCATCCGTTGCCTCGCGGATAAGCCGGGCGGCCTCATCCTCGCTATTCGGCATCATTATCTCGCTCATTGCAGCCTGCCCTCCAACGGGAACACCTTGGACGGGTTCAAAATCCAGTCGGGATCAAAAGCCGCCCGCACCGCCATTTGCTGGTTGAGATCGGCGTCGGAATATTGGTGGCGCATGAGATCGCGTTTCTCGATGCCAACACCATGCTCACCGGTGAGGCAGCCGCCCGCGTCAACGCAAAGTTTCAGGATATCGTTGCCAGCGGCCTCCGCCTTGGCGGCGTCCTCCGGGTCGTTGATGTTATAAAGAATGAGAGGATGCATATTGCCATCGCCCGCATGGAAGACATTGGCGACACGCAGGCCGTAGGAATCAATGATTTCGCCCGTCTTGCGCAGAACTTCAGTGAGTTTGGAGAGCGGTACGGTGCCATCCATGCAGATATAGTCGGCGATGCGGCCCGTTGCGCCGAAGGCTGACTTGCGCCCCTTCCAGATTTGCGCGGCTTCGGTGGGCGACTGGCTTTCCTTGACCACTTTCACGCCATGTCGCTTGGCAATATCGATCACTGCGGTGAGCATGGTTTCCATCTCCGCGTCGGACCCTTCGACTTCAACGATCAGAAGGGCTTCAACATCCAACGGGTAGCCCGCTTTAGCAAAGGCCTCGCAGATTTCGATAGCCGGCTTGTCCATATATTCGATCGCGACAGGAATAAGTCCTGCGCCAATGATATCTGCCACACAGGCCGCAGCGCCTTCCGACGTCTCAAAGCCAAAGAGAACCGGCCGCGCGCCTTCCGGCTTGGCAATCAACCGAACCGTCGCCTCGGTGATAATGCCCAGCTGCCCCTCCGAGCCGCAGATGAGCCCCAAAAGGTCATAACCTGACGCATCCAGCGCCTTGCCGCCCAGATCGATAATCGTGCCGTCAAAAAGCACCAGCTTCACGCCCAGAAGGTTATTCGTCGTAACCCCATATTTCAGGCAATGCGGCCCACCGGAATTCATGCCGATATTGCCGCCAATCGTACAGGCAAGCTGAGAAGACGGGTCGGGCGCGTAGAAAAAGCCATCGGCAGAAACCGCATCGGATATGGAAAGATTGGTAACACCGGATTGGACGACCGCGGCGCGATTTTCAAAATCAACATCCAGGATACGGTTCATGCGAGATAAACCGATAACGACAGCGTCTTCCTGCGGAATGGCGCCGCCCGATAGCGATGTGCCCGCCCCCCGCGGCACGACCGGCAGTTTATACCGGGCGCAATATTTCAGGATTTTCGATACTTCCTCCGTCGTGCGCGGCAGCGTGACAACAAGCGGCATCTGGCGATAGGCGATAAAGCCGTCTGTTTCGAACGGTACGAGTTCACGCTCATCGGAAATAACCGTGCCAGGCGGCAGCAGATCCGTAAGGTCTTCGACGATCTGTTTACGGCGCGCAAGAATGTTCGGATCCGCCTGTTTCAGCGCAATTGCTCCACTCATTGCCTAGCCTCCCAAAATCCAACTTGAGCAAGTGGTACTATTTTTTGACCACTTGCTCAAGCCGTAAAAAATGCTAATCATTTATTCCAAATTGGAAATAAAAGAATAACACGGAATCGAACTCCGAACCATGACGCGACTTGAGGATTTAGAGGTATTTGCGCGTGTTGCCGCAACCGGCAGCATGTCGGATGCGGCACGGGAACTGGGGCTGTCGCCCGCAGTGATTTCCAAACGCATCAAACGGCTTGAGGAACGGCTCGGCACACGCCTGTTCCAGCGCACCACGCGGCAATTGTCGCTGACAGAAACCGGACAGGGCTTTTATGCCCGCGTGGATGCGATCCTCGCCGGTGTTGAAGACGCAGAAGCCTTTGTTGCAGGCCGCGCGGTGGCCGCCACCGGCACATTGAAAGTGTCTGCGCCGACCTCATTCGGGCGTATGCATATCGCCCCGCATCTGAAAGATTTCATGGACGCCAATCCGGGTGTGACTATCAACCTGGTTCTGACGGATACATTCACTGA
>JBNLGT010000173.1:0-3009 GCA_050306195.1 Ensifer sp. | reverse complement strand
CGAAAGCGCCTTTACCGGTCCCTTCATCAAGGAAGACGGCGAGGCGGTGCTGAATGCGGAGGGCAAACGCATTGTCTGATTTTCCTGCTGCTGATCTTCGCCATCTTGAAAAGCCCGACCTGGAAGCGCTGCGGCCTGCCTTTTCCACCCATGCGCCGCGCATCCTCATTCTCTATGGTTCGCTCAGGCAGGTTTCCTACAGCCGCCTGCTGGCCGAAGAGGCGGGTCGCCTGCTGACCGAACTGGGAGCCGAGGTGCGCTTCTTCAATCCCACAGGCCTGCCGCTGCCCGACGACGCGCCCGTAACCCACCCGAAGGTGCAGGAGCTGCGCGACCTTTCCGAATGGTCTGAGGGGCAGGTATGGGTGAGCCCGGAACGCCACGGCGCGATGACTGGCATCATGAAGGCGCAGATCGACTGGATCCCGCTTTCCATCGGCGCAATCCGCCCCACACAGGGTAAGACGCTGGCGGTGATGCAGGTTTCCGGCGGCTCGCAGAGTTTCAACGCGGTCAACGCAATGCGCATTCTGGGGCGCTGGATGCGCATGATCACCATTCCCAACCAGAGCAGCGTCGCCAAGGCCTGGACGGAATTCGACGAAAACGGCCGCATGAAACCCTCATCCTACTACGACCGCGTGGTGGATGTGTGCGAGGAACTGATGAAATTCACGCTCTTGACCCGCGACAGCTCCGCCTATCTCACCAGCCGCTATTCCGAACGCAAGGAAGACGCCGCCAAGCTGGAAGCGCGGGTGAGCTTGAAATCGGTTTGAGGGGACACCCGCACACCCGTCATCCTCGGGCTTGACCCGAGGATCCATGCGCAGCTGCTTGCGGTTGGATGGTCGGGTCTAAGCTCGACCATGACGAGTGAAAGGGGCGCACGCGTGTGATCTCGATGTGTTGCTCGCAACAATCCACCCGCACCGTCACCTTCGGATCAGGCCCGATCAAAACGGGAGTCAAGGTCTAATAATATTTGTCTTTGCTAATAATGTATACACTTAACCGTACGTTAATTCATGCATAATAGCTGTAATATCAGCAATTTACAAAATACCTTGTAACACGTTCCTGCCGAAGGCGCGTTTCGTTATTCGGGCAGGGTGGGCGTTGTTGCGCGGTGTATTGCCTCGTCTAAATAGGGGGCTGTCCCCAAAAATGGAGAAGAGAATGAACCAGTCGATAAGTCGCAAGATATTTGCAATTGTCGCGACCCCAATTGCAGCGCTTGCGCTGATGTTCTTTACCGGATTTGGATTGATTTACACTTTGTCCGGTCTTCAAAATGACGGCTATTCACATGCTACCGAGGCGTTTGAGGCCGGTGTGTTGGCCGATTCCGGTTCAAGGCTCTATCGCATCATAGCAGATAGCATAATCAACCATGACCTTGAGGAAACGCAGAAGCTTTGGAATGAAGAATATGCGCGTGTATTGGCACAGGTGAACAAGGCGGCCACCTGGGCCGATAGTGAAGAGAAAGCGCAGTCTGTTGAAGCTGGGCGCGCCGCATTGGAAGAGCTGGGGGCCATTTATGGTGAAAAGCTGCTTCCCGCGCTGCGTAATAGCGGTGAGGTTACTGACGAAATCCGGGCTACCGACGGCCAGGTAGATGTCATCATTTCCAAAATTGAAGACGCGTTTTCCAGCCTGACTGCGGAGGCGTTTGCCCAAGCTGAGCTGAAGGACGAGCAATTCGATGCCTATGCGACCTATTTCCTCTGGGCTCTGGCTGCGATTGGCCTGGTTGCCGCGGCAGGATCTGGCCTCTTTGGACGAAAGATTGGCCGTGAAATGCTGACCGCTCTCAATCAACTGGCGGAAACTGTTGGCTTGCTTGCAAAGGAAGAATATTCGATCACCGTCAGCCAAACGGATCGTGGCGATGAAATTGGTGCAATAGCCCGTAATGTTGAAGTTCTTCGCGGCGGTCTTCTTGAGGGCGCTCAACTGCGCGCTGAGGAAGGACGCCGAACCGAAGCAGAACGTCGCAGAGTGGCCGAACAGGCTGAAGCGGCAAAGGCATTGGAATATGCATCCGCCAGCCTTGCAGCAGGCCTCAAGCGCCTTGCTTCCGGTGATCTTTCGTTTCAGCTCACCGACGCGTTTGCTCCCGATTTCGAACCGCTGCGTCATGACTTTAACCAGTCTGTTCAGCAGCTTGGTGAGGCGCTTGCGGCCATTTCAAGCTCAATCGCCGCGATGGAAGGCGGAACGCAGGAGATCGCATCCGGCGCTCAGGATCTTTCCAAGCGCACAGAACAGCAGGCTGCTTCTCTGGAAGAGACTGCCGCTGCCCTCGACCAGATCACAGCCAATGTGACCTCCTCCACACAGCGTACTGAAGATGCCCGCAACGTCGCAACGCAGGCCAATCATTCGGCCGTCAAATCGACCGAAGTTGTGGCGCATGCCGAAGATGCGATGAAGAAGATCGAAGAAAGCTCGCAGCAAATTTCCAACATCATTGGCGTAATCGATGAGATTGCATTCCAGACCAACCTGCTGGCGCTCAACGCCGGTGTTGAGGCGGCGCGCGCAGGCGATGCCGGCAAGGGGTTTGCGGTTGTCGCCCAGGAGGTGCGTGAACTGGCGCAGCGTTCCGCTCAGGCCGCCCGGGAAATCAAGGAACTCATCGAGAATTCCTCAAGCGAAGTTGAAAATGGTGTGAGGCTGGTTCGTGGCACGGGTGAGGCGCTGAAAACGATCGGCGATTTCATTACGCAGATCAACACGCATATGGATTCCATTGCAACGTCGGCCCGCGAACAGTCGGTTGGACTTGCTGAGGTTAACACCGCCGTAAACAGCATGGACCAGACGACGCAGCAGAACGCCGCCATGGTGGAACAGTCCAATGCGGCGTCCAATTCGCTGGCGCAAGAAGCCGGTAGCCTCCGCGAGCTTGTGAGCCGGTTCCAGCTTGGCAACCTGGCTTCCAGCCAGTCGGCGGCCCTGCGGCAGACGGCGCGCGTCATGACAGCGGCAACCAAAGCGCCA
>JBNLGT010000172.1:0-3010 GCA_050306195.1 Ensifer sp. | reverse complement strand
GGAACGCAATGGAAGGCCTGCGCGAACTGGGAGAGGATGTTTGGTTCAACATCGGTGACAAAGATATTGCGACCAACCTTCTGCGCACCATGCGGCTAAACCGTGGCGATCGTCTGACGGATATCACCACTGATTTTGCTCGCGCCTTTGACATTGAGGCTAAGCTTCTACCCATGTGCGACAGCCCGGTCTCCACCCAGTTGAAATGCGAGGACGGCGACTATGACTTTCACGACTGGTTTGTGGCTGCGCGCGGTGAGCCGGCAGTTCGGGAGGTCATCTTCAGGGGGGCGGAACGGGCATCCATGACCCATGAAGTGGAAGCGGCACTTGCCGATCCCTTACTTGGGGCGATCATCATATGCCCGTCCAACCCGTTTCTCTCCATCGGTCCGGTTCTCTCTGTGCCCGGTTTTAGACAAGCGCTGAAAGACAGCCCTGCGCCCGTAATTGGCGTAACACCCGTTGTCGGCGGCGCGGCGATCAAAGGGCCGACGGCAACAATGATGAAGGGCTTCGGCCTGCCGGTAACCGCCGCCGCCGCCGCCCGGCTGCATGCCGATATCTATGACGGCTACATACTGGACGAACAGGATGCATCGCAGGCGGCGGAATTCAGCACCATCGGAGCCGGACTCCCGGTCACGACGGCAGACACGATGATGGTCGACCTAGCGGCCAAGCGCCGACTGGCGCGCGCGGTTCTCGATTTTGCGGGGCGGCTGCAATGAAGACAAGCGCCATTATTCCCGTGAAGCCATTTCGCGCCGCCAAGAGCAGGCTATCGTCTATTCTTTCGCTTGCCCAACGCTCTCAGCTCGCAGAAGCAATGTTGCACGACGTACTTTCCGCTGTAGGCGCGGCTGAAAGCATTGGCGAAATCTTTGTTGTAACGAGCGATCCTCAGGCCGCATTTGTCGCCGGACGCTTCGGCGCGCGCGTTATTGAGGATACAGCGGCTGAGCTGAATGGAGCGCTTGCCGCCGCCCAGCTCTGGATTGCGAAAAACCGCCCTGCAGGTTCGCATCTTGTCCTGCCTGCAGACCTACCTGCGGCCACCTCCAGAGATATTGATGGTCTTTCGACCATGCTTGGCGGCCCTGACAGCGCCGTCATCGTACCTGCGCATGACGGTGACGGTACAAACGCTATCCTGTCCGGTTATGACGCGGCGATTTCATTCTCCTTTGGACCGGGCAGTTTTCAACGGCATGTGAACACTGCCTTTGGGGCCGGGCTGAATGTTGTAACGCCGTACATAAAACATCTGGGTCATGACCTTGATCGTCCGCAGGATATCAATGCCATTTTGGAACTTGCCGAAGGCACGCAGACGGCCCAATGGCTGAGCACTCTTCCGGCCCTGCGCCACTCGGAAAGGATGGCGGCGATATGATGCTGCCGGACGACATGGACGCAAAAACCAAAGAGCTCCTTCTAGGGGATGACCTTCACGCCTTGATGCAGGCGGCAAGGGAAGAACGGGATGCGGCCTTCCCCGCCCTGATCACCTATTCACCAAAGGTTTTCATACCACTCACCAAAGCCTGCCGGGATGTTTGCCATTACTGCACGTTTGCAAAGCCGCCCACACGGGGACAGCGCGTTTATCTGACGGAAGAAGAAGTTCTGGAGATTGCGCAAAAGGGCGTGGCGACCGGTTGCCGCGAAGCGCTTTTTACGCTGGGCGAAAAACCGGAATTGCGCTACCGAGCGGCACGCGCCGAGCTTGAGGAATTGGGTTTCTCCAGCACGGTGGATTATCTCGCGCATGTCGCAGCACTTGTGCGTGACAGGACCGGCCTTCTGCCGCACCTCAACCCCGGCACTTTGACTGCGGACGAGTTTCGCAAGTTGCGTTCCGCAGGCGCGTCCATGGGCATGATGCTAGAGACAACGTCTTGGCGGCTTTCTGAACGCGGAGGACCCCATTTCGGCTCCCCGGACAAGAACCCGGATATTCGACTTGCAACGTTGGAGGCAGCCGGCGAGGCGCAAGTGCCGTTCACGACCGGCATTCTGATCGGAATTGGCGAGACGCGCGCAGAACGCATTGATGCACTTTTGAAAATCCGCGATGCACATGCACGCCACGGCCATATTCAGGAGGTAATCGTCCAGAATTTCCTGCCCAAGGCGGACACGAAGATGCACGCATTCCCGCCTGCCGATCCGCTGGACCATCAATGGACGATTGCTGTTGCACGTCTCATTTTGCCTGCCGATATCAGCCTGCAAGCCCCACCCAATCTGGCGGCAGGCACGGGTGCGGAATTGATTGAAGCCGGAATCAATGATTGGGGCGGCGTTTCGCCGGTGACGATTGACCACGTGAACCCAGAAGCCCCATGGCCCAATCTTGAACGACTGGCGGACATAACCGAAAGCTGCGGCAAAACGCTGGCTCCAAGACTAACGGTCTACCCGCACTTCATTCGAAATGCAGAGCGCTGGATTGACGCCCAAATGCGGAAACCGGTGCTTCGCGCCTCGAACGCTGACGGGCTGGCATTTGAAGGGGACTGGGTTCCTGGAAGCCTTGAGACGCCTCCGCCGGTCAGGCGAAAAGGCGTTGTGGATGAAAAGATCAAGGCCGTTCTGGATTTGCCGCCGGGAGCACCGCTTTCGGAAGAGGAAATCGTTACGCTGTTTTCAGCGCGCGGGGCGGCCTTTCATGCCGTCTGCACCCATGCAGACAGGCTGCGTGAAAAGGTCAACGGCAAGCGCGTACATTATGTCGTCACGCGCAATATCAACTACACCAATGTATGCACCTACGGGTGCCGGTTCTGCGCCTTTTCCAAAGGCAAGACACATGAGGAATTGCGAGGCCCCGCCTATGACCTCGATCTGAAGGAGTTTGCCCGCCGGGTGCGGGAGGCTTGGTCACGCGGAGCCACGGAAATATGCCTCCAGGGCGGCATTCATCCCGCCTATACGGGCGACACATATCTTCAGTTGCTGCGGACCGCGAAGGATGCTGCCCCAGACATTCACATACACGCCTTTT
>JBNLGT010000171.1:0-3087 GCA_050306195.1 Ensifer sp. | reverse complement strand
AGACTCTAGGGCGACCTTCAAGAGAGCGAATGTTTCCCTAAACGATATTTTGGAAGGATGGTGGTTCGAAGCCAAGGCAGCAGGCGTAACAATAAGCACCTATGAAGGCTACTCGAACACAATAAGGCTGCTCACTGAATTTCTGGGTTGCCAATCGGCATTTAAACGGGACCCCTTATCGGCGTACAAATGGAACCCCTCCTAGCGGTTGTATTCGATGGTTAGCGCGCGCAGGCCCGGAGCCTTCAATTTAGCGCAGCGGCCTGCGGGCGCGGGTTGATTGTCTTTTCGGCTTTAGCTTTGAGAGCGGTTTTTGAAGCGCCATGATTCATTTCCCGTTTCGATGATCTCGCAGTGATGAGTGAGCCTGTCGAGAAGTGCTGCCGTCATCTTGGTATCGCCGAAGACGGCGGGCCATTCTCCGAATGCAAGATTGGTGGTGACGATGACCGAGGTCCGTTCGTAAAGCCTGCTGATCAGATGGAAGAGAAGCTGGCCTCCGGCTTGAGCGAACGGCAGGTATCCCAGCTCATCCATAATGACGAAGTCGAGCCTGGTGATGAGATCAGCAAGCCTTCCCTGCTTTCCACTTCGTGCTTCCGTCTCAAGCCGGTTTACGAGGTCGACAACATTGTAGAAACGTCCCCGTGCTCCGTTGCGGATGAGCGCACGGGCCAACGCGATTGACAGATGCGACTTTCCAGTACCAGTTCCACCAACCAGAACGACATTGTGCTGTTGAGCGATGAAGTCGCCTGTGGCGAGTTGACGAACCAGTCCTTCATTGACAGGCGTATCGTTGAAGTCGAAGTCATCGATGTCCTTGGCCAGCGGCAGTTTGGCGACGGTAATCTGGTATTTGATCGATCTGGCCTGCTTCTCAGCAATCTCGGACTGGAGAAGGTCGCCGACGATACGCGGCGGCTCATGCTGACGCTTGATGCCCGAGGCCATGATCTCATCATAAGCGCTGCGCATACCATAGAGCTTCAATGCGCCCATCATGTCGAAGATTTGAGTACGTTCCATATTTAGCTTGCCCTCCTGAGGCTGTCGTAACGAGCGCAATCGGCCACGGGTTCATGGGTCAATCGAAGCGCGTCGGGAATGGAAAGTGTTTCTGTCTGCAGCGTTTCACGACTGCGGGCCAGAATGTTGATGATGACGGAGGCGGAGGACACACCCTGATCGAGCGCCTCCTGGCAGGCCGCTTCCACGGCGGGAAGGCCGTCAATACCGACACATTCGAGGATCGAGACCATCTGACGGTCGCCGTCATGCATGGCCTTCAGCCGGCGGCGCACCTTCTCCATGGCAGCAGGCAATATCCAGTCGTGGAATGGTGCGCCGTTTCTCAGCGCTCCCGGTTTGCGGGCCAGAACAGGCACATAGTGCCATGGATTATAGACCGTCTCGCCGCGGCCAAATTGGCGTTCATGCCGACCGATCTCGATACCGTCCTGACGAATGACGATATGATCGGCATAAGCGTGGATTTCCGCGGGCCGCCCAACGGCGGTCGACAGTACGGAATATTTGTTATTGTCGAAACGCACGAGGCAGGTTTTGCCGATCGATGCCTGCACGGCATGAAAGCCGTCGAACTTTCCCGGATACCCGACCAGGTGTGATCGCTCTTCCTCAAACATCTCCCAGATCGTGCGTTGTGGCTGATCGACATGTTTGTGCGCGCGGGCGTAGCTGATGCATTTATCCAGCAACCAGCCATTCAACTCGTCATAGGATTTGAAGCGCAGCCGTGGCGTGAAGAAGCGTTCGCGCACGAGGTTGACCTGGTTCTCGACCTGTCCCTTCTCCCAACCAGAAGCAGGAGTACAGGCCACGGGTTCGACGAGGAAATGGCTGCACATCTGCAGGAAGCGGCGATTGTATTGCCTTTCCTTGCCGACGAAGACGCTATCCACCGCCGTCTTCATGTTGTCGTAAATGCCACGTGTGCAAGCCCCGCCGAAGAAGGCAAACGCCCGGTCATGGGCATCGAACACCATCTCCTGCGTCTCGCGCGGATAGGCCCTCACATACATCATCCGGCTGTTGCAGAGCCGGACATGCGCCACCTTCACCGTCGTCGTCACACCGTTCAGCACGACGATCTCGTGACTCCAGTCGAACTGGTAGGCTTCTCCCGGCGCATAATAGAGCGGAACATAAGCTTCAGTTGTTACCGAACCGCGTTCCTTCGACCATTTGCGGGCATAACGCCGGACAGCATCGTAACCACCCTCATAGCCCTCGTCACGCAAATCCTCGAACATCCGGATCAGCGTCAGTCGTTCACGCGAAGGCTTGGCTTCATTAGAAAGCAACATCTCGTCGAGTTTATCCAACCAAGGCCCAAGCTTGGGCTGCGGCTGCCGTGCGCGCTCATATTTGAACGCAGTCTCTTCGGTGCGTAAAACCTTCCGCACCACTTTCCGCGATATCCCCAATTCCCGGCATATCGCTTTGATCGGCATGCCCTGAACAAGCGCAAGCCGCCGTATCTTTGCAATCGTTTCCACAATCAGCATCCAAATAAAAAGCCTCCGAAATAAACCGGAGGCTGTAATAACCCCATCGCTAGAAGGGGTCCCTTTTGGAAGCCGATCACCCCGCTAACGGGGTCCTTATTCCACGCCTAATCACAATCCGGCCCATCGCATTGAACCGGAAGAACGCTCTGTTCGCCGGACATGATGCGGGAGCCGAGAACTGGGCCACCATCGCTTCACTCATCAAAACCTGCAAGCTCAATGCCGTCAATCCGCAAGCCTATCTGACCGCCACGCTGACGGCCATCGTCAACGGTCATAAGCAGAGCCGGATCGATGAGTTGCTGCCTTGGAACTTCAAGATAGCTATCAACAAGCCAGCCGCTTGACGGGGCCAGCTTCACAGGCATACTCGTCGCCGCAATACAGAAGCGGACATATGACATGATCGACGACGACGAACCAAATCTGGTGACCTCTGGAAAAAAGCAAGAGGATCGTCGTCGATGGCTATTCCTTCTCCATCGACATCTTCCGAATGGAAACCGACACGTCTTGGACGCTCGAAGTGATCGACCAACAAAATAATAGCCAC
>JBNLGT010000170.1:0-3153 GCA_050306195.1 Ensifer sp. | reverse complement strand
GGAAGGCCCCGATGGACCGGTCAACTATCGCCCTCACGGGACATTGATCACCAACTCCTCGGAGGTGATCCGGGAGGCGGTCATTGCAGGGCTTGGCATAGCATTGCGTTCAACCTGGGATGTCGGGCCGGAATTGAAATCAGGAAAACTCGTGCCGATTTTGCCTACATTGGAAGGCTCGAAGAACGTGGCGCTTTCCGCCGTCTATCCCAGCCGGGAATTCTTGCCGGCTAAAGTTCGGCTGTTTATTGATTATCTGGCAGGCCTGTTCGGGCCGGTTCCATATTGGGAAGGGTGACATGTATAGCGAAGCTGGTTCCCAACGCGAAAAACCCAGATACGGCAGATCCAGAAAAATCCACTACTCGCCGTGGCGCTTCCTGATTCGCCTGACAGTCCACCACACGCTGATGATAGCCACCGGCACGAACAGGCCGGTGATGATGGCCGGGGCGAGCGGCAGCATTTCGTGTGGCACACTCTTGATCAGGTAACCGAACAGGCCGACGACGTAATAGGAAATCGCGGCGACGGACAGGCCTTCGACGGTTTGCTGCATGCGCAGCTGCATTTCCGCGCGGCGGTTCATTGTCGTCAGAAGCGCTGAATTCTGCTGTTCCAGTTCAACGTCAATCCAGCTTCGTATGAGCCCGGTAGCGCGGGCAAGTTTGCGGGACAAATTTGCCTGTCGTTCTTCGATAGATTGACAGGTGCGCATGGCGGGCGCGAGGCGTTTTTCAAGAAACATGCCCAGCGTCTCAAAGCCTGGCACCGGCATTTCATCGAGCGCCTTTACCCGCTCCTGAACGATGCCGTAATAGGCGCGACTGGCGCCAAAACGATAAAGGCTGGCGGCGGCGTTTGCCTCCAGCTCGGCAGCCAGCCTGGTGATTTCCGATAGCATTTCATCGGCGCGCGCGCGTTCGTTGGCGCGCATGCTCTGCGTCACGGCGCTGAACCCGTCTTCTATCCGGCGAATTTCCGGCGACTGGCTTTGGGCGAGCGGCAGACCGAGAGCTGCCAGCGTACGATAGGTTTCGATATCGAGCAGGCGCTGAACGATGGCGCCGGTACCTGCCTCAGTCATGCCCTTGTCAATGACCAGTATCTGCGTGAGACCGTCGCCATTCTGCCTGAAGTCGGTGTAGATCTCCGCCTGCCCGCCCTTGACGTTAGAGTGGCAAAGACTGGTCTTATCGAAAAGCTCGATTGCTGCACGCGTCTGAGCCGTGTCGGGTCGAATTTCCAGGCGAATACCGGAAATCAGAGAGCCGGGCGGAGAAAAGCCGTCACCGAATGGATGCGTGTCTATGTCTGCGCCAAAACTCTCCGGCGGCGGGCAATCCCAGAACCAGGTGGAAAATTCCGTATGCCGCTCCCAGCGCAACGTTCCAGGGCCCCAGCCGATTGCATGATGACGCGCATCCCTGCCTGGCGGCGTCACGCCCGCTTGTCGCGAAATATTGGCCATGACGGCATGATCGACCCCAGAGCCTCCGTCCGTCATGAATGCAAGTTGGAAAATGACGCGTGGCGTCTTGACCAAGGCCAGTGGCCGGGCGTGGATTTCGCCCAGTGCAATCCTTCTTTCCGCCGCAAGTGGAAACGCGAAACGGCCTTTGCTCATAATTCCCCCCATGCTCCCGCGCCAACGCTCTGTGTCAAACCATTCGCAGGCGTAGGCGCGCCTCCGCACCCCTCATATTACAACACCAACATTCGTTCCAGCACCGTATTGGCCAGCGACGTCACGACGCAGTTTTACCCCGCCAACACAAACGGCTTCATCCCATTGTAGAAACATAACAATCCCGCTGGTGCGCGAACCATTCCGCCAAGATTATTCTTAATCGCGCCGGATGCGCATTTTCATTTCCAATTGGACAAAATTATTGACCAGTCTTTGGGCGTCCTGCTACACCCGTTTGCGGAGGCAGAAATGACAACCGCTGAAACGTCCCTATATCAACGGATTTCGCCGTCACGGACGGCAGACGAAGTTGTTTTCAAGATTGAACAACTGCTGCTCGATGGCGTGCTGCGCGATGGCGAAAAGCTCCCTGGAGAACGCGATCTGGCCGCGCAATTCGACGTTTCCCGGCCTGTCTTGCGTGACGCGTTGAAAGAGCTTGAAGCGCGCGGACTATTGGAAAGCAGGCACGGCGGCGGCACCTATGTCACCGATATTATCGGGCAAATTTTCTCAAAACCAGTGACCGACTTGATAGCGCGGCATCAGCGTGCAACGCTCGACTATCTGGAATACCGCCGAGAACTGGAAGGCATCACCGCGGAATTTGCCGCTACGCGCGCCACTCCTTCGGACAAGAAAATCCTGGCGAACATCGTTGGGGATATGCGCAAAGCTCATGTTTCTGGCGATTTCAACGATGAGCTGGAAGCCGATATCGAGCTTCATAACGCCATTGTCGATTGCGCGCATAACATCATTCTCATGCACACGCTCAGGGCATGTTACAGACTTTTGTCGTCGGGCATATTCTACAATCGCCAGATGGTTTTTTCAGAGCCGGGCGCGCGTGAGGCGCTGCTGGCGCAGCACGAAGCGATCGCCGAGGCCATTCTTGCGGGAAATCCAGCCGAAGCCCGCCGCGCAGCTGAGGCGCATATAGACTTCGTCGTTCAGACGATGCAGACAGCTGAAAGATCGGGCGAATGGGAGCGCATTTCCAAACTGCGCCTGACCAACCGCTCAAGAACAAGGACTGACAGGGATACCGGATGAACAACAATCAGAAAAAACCGCAGGTAGGCCTTTTTGTCACCTGCCTCGCCGATCTCTTTCGACCGACGACCGGGTTTGCCGCTGTCAAGCTGATCGAGGATGCAGGCTGCGATATTCATGTTCCCAAGGCCCAAACCTGTTGCGGCCAACCGGCCTATAATTCAGGCGACAGGGCAGACACGCGGGCGATTGCCGAGCAGGTTATTACCGTGTTTGAAGACTTCGACTATGTGGTTGCGCCCTCTGGCTCCTGTGCCGCGATGTTGAAAAAGCATTATCCGGGACTTTTTGTCGGAGATGCGAAATGGCAGGCCCGCGCCGAAGCATTTGGCGAGAAGGTGTTTGAACTTGTTTCCTTTCTGACCGATGTCATGAAAGTGGAAAGTGTTCAGGCAACCTTTGACGGC
>JBNLGT010000169.1:0-3161 GCA_050306195.1 Ensifer sp. | reverse complement strand
AACGAGCAAAGCTGGATGCTCCTGCCGGACGGCTCGTCTTTGCGTATCAAGCCGGCATCCGGCGAGGAGCCGTTCAATGCGCACAAGTATTTCATGACCAATCCCAGCCTTTCTGGCCGGGGTGAGGCCCTGAAATCGGGTGCGCCGAAGCTGATTGCGGAGCTCCTGGAACGTGAGGGCCGAGACGCCTTTTATTGACGCACCGCAAGGGTAAGGCGATGGCCTCCTGAACCCTCGGCGCTTTGCAGGTGAAAACTGCCAGCGCGGGAGCATCGCGCCTTGCGCTTTATGCCATCATCTTGGTAGTCAGGGACAAAGGACGAAATCAGAGAAAGTGCTCCGCATAGATGATTGATCCCGAAGCACAGGGACGTTTGCCGGGGATTTCTCCGGTTTCCATCGTCGATATTGGCTCCAACTCCATCCGACTCGTCGTTTATGAGGGGATCAGCCGGACACCGGCTGTCCTTTTTAATGAGAAGGTCCTCTGCGGACTCGGCAAGGGGCTGGCCGATACTGGACGTCTCAATCCCGAGGGTTTTGATCTGGCCTTGAACTCGTTGCGCCGGTTCCGCGCGCTATCCGATCAAGCGCGCGCGCGCTCCATGTGGGTGCTGGCGACAGCGGCGGCGCGTGAGGCCAGTAACGGTTCGCAATTCATTCAACAGGCAGAACAGATCCTGGGCTGCCATGTCCGCGTTCTGACTGGCGAGGAAGAGGCGATCTATTCTGCGCTTGGCATTGTTTCCGGATTTTATGAGCCGGATGGCATAGCGGGCGATCTTGGTGGTGGCTCGCTGGAGCTCATCGATGTGAAAGGGCGGCATTATGGCAAGGGCGTTACACTGCCACTGGGCGGTTTGCGCTTGGCTGATGTTTCCGGCCAATCCCTGGAAAAAGCACAGTCGATAGCCAAGAAGCTGGTGAAGGAGCAGGAATGGCTGAAGGAGGGGCAGGGCCGCACCTTCTATGCTGTTGGCGGCACCTGGCGGGCGATCGCCAAGCTGCATATGGAGCTGTCGTCTTACCCACTTCACCTCATGCAGGGCTATGAGCTTCCCCTTGCCGAAATGATGAAACTGCTGGAGCAGATTGGCAGCGGCAATGGCGTGCCAGAAAAAGCCTGGCAGACCATTTCCAAAAACCGACGCAGCCTGTTGCCTTATGGCGCTATCGCCATGGCGGAAACACTTAAAGCGATGAAACCGGCGCAAATTGCCTTTTCCGTGCAGGGCGTGCGCGAGGGATACCTCTATTCCATGCTCGACCGCGAGGAACAGATCAAGGACCCGTTGCTGAACGCTGCCGAAGAGTTTGCCATCCTGCGCGCGCGCTCTCCTGAACACGCGCGTGAGCTGTCGGCTTGGACGGGCCGCATGGTGCCGTTGTTCGGTGTGGAGGAAACGGAGGAAGAAGCGCGCTACCGTCGGGCTGCCTGTTTTCTGGCGGATGTCAGCTGGCGCTCCCACCCGGATTACCGGGGGCTTCACTCTCTCAACATCATTGCCCAAAGCGCATTGTCGGGCGTAAGTCATCCCGGTCGCGCATTCATTGCGCTGGCCAACTATTACCGCTTTGAGGGGTTGAAAGACGACGGAGCGACGCGCGATCTTGCAAGCATTGCACCCACCCGCCTTGTTGAACACGCTAAACTGATCGGCGGACTGATGCGCGTGGCCTACCAGTTTTCCGCAGCCATGCCGGGCGTTGTCGAGCAGCTGACATTCGCGCCGCCATTGGAGGCCGATTCAAAGCTCGAACTTGAACTTGTCGTGCCCAATAACCTGCGCAATTTTGTCGGCGCTCGCGTTGAGGGGCGTTTGCAACAACTGGCGAAACTGACTGGCAAGAAACTTGGGTTCCGCTTTGAGTAGGGGCAAAAAAGAAAACCACTGGAAGGGCTTGGGCGTGTCCGTTGAATCAATTTTGGAGGCGTGAATGCCGGGCATTGATGAGCTTCGTTATGTCTGGCCTGAACTGAAAGCTGATTGCGCGCGCTGCACTGGCCTATGCTGCGTTGCCTATCCCTTTATCGATGCAGACAAGTTCGGCTATGACAAACCTGCTGATCAGGCATGTCGTCATCTTGGTCCCGATTGCCGCTGCGCTATCCATGATGAGCGCGAGCAGATGGGGTTTAGAGGATGCATCACCTTCGATTGCAACGGTGCAGGACAGCGCGCAGTAAACGATTTGTTCCGGCATGTGGATTGGCGTACCGGAGGTGTTGCTGCCGGAGAAATACTGGACGCATTTCGTGCGCTCACCCATATTCATGCAGCGCTGGCGCAATTGAAAGTCATGGAAGAGTTGCCGCTTGATGCGGGCCAATTGGAACGGTTTCAGGCGCTGTTCAGCAGACTTGAGCCGGCATCCGCCTGGACCGTCGAAACGCTCGACGCATTTCCCGCACAAAGGGCTGAGAAGGAGGTGCAGGTATTTGCTGTATCCCTGCAGGGAACCGCTGCCGGGGATGCGCTTGCAGCAAAGCTATCAGGGTCGCTTGATTGAAGGCAGGTCAGCGGCGTTCTTTTCCGTCATTACCTCATTCATTGCGCAAGCCGCGGTTCCACATCGTTGGCGCAGTCGACGTTGAGCTGCCTCGCTCATAGAGGCTTGCGCGTTTGAAAAAATATGACGCAATAGGCGTTTGAAGGTTTCCATATTGTCTCACACATCGTCAGTATACAATAAATATATAATTTAATATGTAATTTCAAGGCGCATCTCCAAGTTGCAGTTTGAACTGCAATTGCGTTTTGCCTAAGGTTGGGAAAATTTGGGGGGATACCTATGAAAGCGCTTAAAACATTTCCTGTTTTAATTTTGGTTGCTGTGCAGCCCGCATTTGCTGAAACGTGCCATGAGAGGTTTGTCCGGCTTTTAAAAAGTGCTGAGGACACAAATGTCCCAACGAAAAAGGTGGTTATCACCGAAATGAAAAACGGTCCGAAAATGACCAATGAAAACTATTGGCTGGCTGTCGATCACACGATGTCGGTCATGATCGACCCACCCGGTCCGTCCGTGCTGGTCTATAAAGACACCATGTACACGTCAGCAGATGCGGGTAAGACTTGGACCGTGTTGCGCAAAATCGACAGCGCTGAGGGCGAAAGCCACCTGCAAATGCTGGCCGACACGGTAACGAACGCTACATG
>JBNLGT010000168.1:0-3165 GCA_050306195.1 Ensifer sp. | reverse complement strand
GCAGTTCTTGTCTTTCAAACCGCGTTCAAGACCGTAATTGGCGACGAACAAATCGAAGACCGTTGCAACCAGCGCTTCACCATCGGCCAGTTTGACCTTGCGGGTGGGAACCTTACGCACCAGTACGCTTTCATGGTCGGTGCCTTCAAAGAAATCGTGTTCCTTGTTGCCGAAATAGGGGAATGCAACATTGGCGATCTCATCGTGGTCGCCTTCAAGAATGAAGGACATGGAGAGGTCCGTTTCCTCGCCCTTGCCATCCTTGGATTCGAGGTTCCACTTGCCCTGTTCGCCCCAACGGAAACCGATGGAGCCAGCAGGCGTGACATAGGCTTTTGACTTCGCGTCATAAGCCACTGTCTTCCATTCCGGATTATTACTTTCGCCAAGCTCGCCCTTGAAATCGGATGCGCGAATGAAACGGTCCGGAATGAAATGCCCATCCTTGCCAGTCAGCCTCACCAGCATCGGCATGTCGGTATAACGGCGACAATAGTCCTCGAAATATTCGGCCTGACGATCGATATGGAATTCGCGGAGAATGACATGACCAAGCGCCATGGCAAGCGCCGCATCCGTCCCCTGTTTGGGGTGCAGCCAGAGATCGGAAAACTTGGCGGCCTCCGAATAGTCTGGCGAAACGACGACCGACTTTGCGCCCTTGTAGCGCGCTTCGGTATAGAAATGCGCATCCGGCGTGCGCGTCTGGGGCACGTTAGAGCCCCATAGCATGAGGAAACCGGCATTATACCAGTCGGCAGATTCCGGCACGTCCGTCTGCTCGCCCCATGTCATGGGCGAGGCTGGCGGCAGGTCGCAATACCAATCGTAGAAGGACATGCATACGCCACCGAGAAGCGACAGGTAACGTGAGCCCGCTGCGTAAGACACCATGGACATGGCGGGGATCGGTGAGAAGCCGATGACCCGGTCAGGGCCCCAGGTCTTCGCGGTATAGGCGTTGGCCGCCGCTATGATCTCATTCACCTCGTCCCACGTGGCGCGAACAAAACCGCCGAGACCACGCATCCGGGTGTATTCAGCCCGCTTCTTGGGGTCTTCCTGGATCGCCGCCCAAGCGCCAATCGGCGTCTTGAGCGCCCGCTCCTTACGCCAGAGTTTGATCAGGCGTGAGCGGATCAGCGGGTATTTGACCCGGTTTGCCGAGTACATGTACCAGCTGTAGCTGGCGCCGCGCGAACAACCGCGTGGCTCATGATTGGGAAGATCCGGCCTTGTGCGCGGATAGTCTGTCTGCTGGGTTTCCCAGGTGACGATCCCGCCTTTGACGTAGATTTTCCATGAGCACGAACCTGTGCAGTTGGCCCCGTGCGTGGAGCGGACAATTTTGTCGTGCTGCCAGCGCTTGCGATAGGCGTCTTCCCATTCGCGGCTTTCGTTTGTGGTTACACCGTGACCGTTGGAAAAGGTCTCGACGTTTTTCCGCGCCAGGAAGTTCAGGCGATCGAGGAGATGAGACATGTTAATTTCCTTCTCTACCAGCTTGGGTTAGCAGGGCGTCGATGCGCCCTTGCGGGTGTAGAAGACATGCGTGATGAAAACGCAGATCACGTAGAAAGCACCAAAGCACCACAGCGCTGCCTCAGGGCCGCCCGTTATTGAGATGGACGTTCCATAGGCCTTGGGGATGAAGAATGCGCCATAGGCAGCAACTGCAGATGTGAAGGCAATGATGGCTGCGCTTTCGCGCTCGGCCTGCTTCAGTTCTGCGGCCTGATCGAGTTCCGGCATCAGGCGGGCCACTTCCTTGCGCATGATCGTCGGGATCATCTGGAAGGTAGAGGCATTGCCAACACCTGTCAGGAAGAAGAGGGCCATGAAGCTGGCGAAGAAGCCCCAGAAAGCACCGGGTTGTTCCTTCGTGGCGAGGAAGTAAAGCACACCGCCAACGGCAAGGATCATTCCGAGGAAGGTCCAGAAGGTCACGCGGCCGCCGCCAAATTTGTCAGAAATCCAGCCTGTGCCTGCTCGGCTCAGCGCGCCGACCAACGGGCCAAGGAAGGCGTATGACAGCGCGTTGACTTCCGGAAACTGGGTTTTCATCAGCAATGGGAAACCTGCCGAATAGCCGATGAAGGAACCGAAAGTACCGGTGTAAAGAACACTCATGACCCAGTTATGCGTGCGCTTGAAGATAATCGACTGGTCCTTGAAGGAGGCCTTGGCGTCAGCGATATCATTCATACCGAACCAGGCTGCCAGGGTTGAAACGATCAGGAAGGGAACCCAGACGAAACCGGCATTTTGTAGCCACAGCGAACCGCCGTCCTTGGTGACCTGCGCATCGCCTGCAACAAAGGCAAATGTTCCCGTGGTAATCGCGATTGGAACCAGGAACTGCATGACGGAAACGCCGAGGTTGCCGAGGCCAGCGTTGAGCGCCAGCGCATTGCCCTTTTCCTTCTTGGGAAAAAAGAACGCGATATTGGCCATGGAAGAGGCAAAGTTGCCGCCGCCAAAACCGCAGAGCAGCGCCAGAATGAGAAACAGCGAATAAGGTGTTTCAGGGTTCTGCACCGCAAAGCCGATGCCAATGGCCGGGATCAGCAGCGAAGCGGTGGAAAGCGTGGTCCAAAGGCGACCGCCGAAAATCGGCACCATGAATGAGTAGAAGATGCGCAGTGTTGCGCCGGAGAGGCCCGGAAGGGCCGCCAGCCAGAATAGCTGGTCGGTGGTATAAGCAAAGCCGATTGCCGGAAGTTTTGCCACAACAACGCTCCAGACCATCCAGATGCAGAAGGCCAGAAGCAGCGCCGGAATGGAAATCCACAAATTGCGCTTTGCTATGCGCCGTCCGTCTTCAGCCCAGAATTGCGGATCTTCAGGCCGCCAGTCCTTGAGCGTGTGCCCCTGTTGAAGGTGATTTGTCTGTGCAGTCGCCATGGGAGCCTCCCTTGCGGCGTGTTTCCTGAGTGGGCCGCCTTGGCAGCGGCCCTTGGTTTTTTGTTGAGTTATTCAGCAGGCTGTTGTTTGCCCGCGCCGCCCTGGAGATTGGCGCCTTTGCCTTCAGGCGCTGGCAGCGGCTTGTCCGGGATGTCTGAGAGGTAGAGCTCTCCGGCAAGACCTGGGTGACGGCGTTTTTCCATCCTGCGGATTGCGACATGCATCCAGATGGTAGACAGCGCTACAAGCAGGAACATCAGC
>JBNLGT010000167.1:0-3228 GCA_050306195.1 Ensifer sp. | reverse complement strand
GCAATATTGCGCCATTCGCCTTCGCAGTGGCCGCCTGGATGCGCTACGCGATGGGAAAAACGGAAACTGGCGAAGCCTATCCGCTCCGCGATCCGCGTGAAGCCGAGATCGCCGAAAGACTGTCTGGCGCATCAACGGCTGAAGCCATCAGCGATGCACTTCACGGCCTGCCGGGCCTGTTTGCACCCGATCTTGCCAACAACACTATTTGGCGAACTCAGGTAGCCGACGCTCTTCAGTCCATTCTGGATAAGGGCATGATCAACGCGATTGCACGGGAAGCTACAGCCTGACCCCATAACGAGAAAAGCCGCCTCTTTTCAAGGCGGCCTTGAGCTCCAATATTGGCAGCCAATTCACGCCGCTCTGGCGTCTCCACCTGTTGCACCGCCTTCAAGGCTGAACTGGCTGACGAGTTGCATCAACTCATTGGCCTCTTCGGCAAGCTGCTGCGACATCGCATTGGTCTCTTCCACCATGGCCGCATTGGCCTGTGTCATCTGGTCCATCTGATTGACGGTGCCATTGACCTCGCTGAGAGCCGCCGACTGGTCGTTGGCCGCTGTTGCGATAACTTCGACGTGCCGCGCGATTTCGGTAATTTCGCCGGAGATCTGCGAAAGCACCTTACCGGTCTCTTCCACATGGGTCACGCCGGACGCAACTTCATGGACGGCGGCATCAATCAGGCTCTTGATTTCATTTGCCGCACCGCCGGAACGCTGCGCCAGCTCACGCACCTCCTGCGCCACAACGGCAAAGCCCTTGCCCGCCTCACCGGCGCGGGCTGCTTCGATACCGGCATTCAATGCCAACAGGTTGGTCTGGAAGGCAATATC
Source organism: Ensifer sp. (assembly GCA_050306195.1). Classification (GTDB taxonomy): domain Bacteria; phylum Pseudomonadota; class Alphaproteobacteria; order Rhizobiales; family Rhizobiaceae; genus Ensifer_A. The sequence goes on along the minus strand of JBNLGT010000167.1, from coordinate 2,389 downwards.
TTCAATCACGTCAATGATCTGCTCGATCTTCTTCGACGCATCATCAATCCGTGACATGGCGTTGACAGCATTGGAGACGACCGTCGTCGAACCATCGGCGCTGGACTTGGTGCGCATAACAATTGTGTTGGCTTCACGCGCACGCTCGGCTGAATTTCGAACGGTTACGGTGATTTCCTCCACCGCCGCAGCCGTCTCCTCAAGCGAAGCCGCCTGCGATTCCGTACGCCGGGACAAATCATCCGCCGACGAACGCATTGCCGAACCATTGGCCTGTATCGCCAGCGCATTGCCCTGAATTTGGGAAAGCGTCTCGCGCAACCGCACCAGCGACGCGTTGAAATCTGTGCGAAGCTGTTCCAGGTTCCCGGCAAAGGGTGTCTCAATCGTCTGCGTCAGATCGCCATGCGCAAGTCGTCCAAGGCCACCCGCCAAAGCGCGGACAGCAAAGGTGATCTGCTCTTCGCTCTGGCGCTTTTCAGCATCGTTGCGCGCCCGCTCAGCCTCTGCGGCGGCACGCTGCTCTTCGCTTGCGCGTTCCATACGCACCTTCTCCAGCGCGTTTTCCTTAAACACGCCGAGCGCACGGGCCATATCTCCAATTTCATCAGAACGCCTGTCGCCATCAATCGCAGTTTCCAGACGACCATCCGCCAAATGGCGCATGGCGTTGGTAATGCGGCCAATCGGTCCCTTGAAGGTTGCAACAAGACCGATGCCCGCAAGAATGGCAATCAGGATGCCTGTTACCGTCGCCCCAATGGAAATGGTGTCAGCTTTGTTGCGTTCCAGATCAGCGCTGTCCTTCTGCACGGCCGCAAATTCTGTCAACTTGCCCCAAATGGCGTCGACCTCATTGGCGGCAGTCGAAAAGGCCTGCCTGCGTTTTTCACCAACCTCCAGAAGTTTGGCGCTATCCGCGGTCATCTTATCGATAGCGGGCAGCAACTGCTGTTCCAGTTTCGTGAAGAACTCTTCGCCTTTGGCTGACCCTTGCAGGGCCTCCATATCCTTGACGATGATCTGGAATTCCTGAATGAGGGAATTACGCGTTTCTTCAGAAGGGTTTGCCAGAAGACGCGCCAATTTGATCTGGATGGAATAAATCGATCGCGCGACATTGCCTGAGTCTTTCAGCATACCCGCAGTCCGAATTTTAACCGGCTCGATATCTGACAAGCCCTTTAGGCCATCAAGCAGCGCAACCTCGTTGATTTTGCCGATCGCCTTGTTGGCCGCATCGACCTTATCCATCGCCACCTGCAGACTTAATCCCGTTGCAAAATCGGCGGGGCCTTTAGCCGCTTCAGCAGCATCTGCAAACGCGGCCTTCACATCATTACCCAACGACTTCTTGTCCTTCGGAAGGCTGCCGGAGAGTTTGCGCAGAAGCTTGTTCGACTTGCCCAATGCTTCAGCGACAAAGGCCTGCCTGGCTTCAATCGTGTCGGCAGCCTTGTAGCCGTCAATCATTGCGCCAAGTTCAGCGCTGATGCCAAGCAAACGCGCAGCGGAGGAAAGATTGGTTTTCACCCCACCCTCCTGAATTTGCAATTCACGGGCAGAGACGACAGCGTTGTCGTCAATCACAAGCTTCGAGGCAATCATCGCTTTCAGACTATCGCCAATTGCGGTGCGAACCGCCTGTTCTTCCTCACGAAGCTGCCAGAGTTCGGCCATCCCGCCCTCAAGAAGCGCCGTTGAAGCAATGGCGGCCTCAAGACTGCCAACCCCGTCTGCATCTTCTGAGAGGCTGGCGACTGTATTCTCTAGAATACCCTTTTGCTCGCTGATCTGCGCGTTCACATCGGAAAAATTCTCTTCCGTCGCGTCATTCAGAAAGTGCGACATGGAATCCGAAACGTCTCTGAACCCGCTCAACGACGTCATCACACCATTTGAAATGGTCAATCGGCCCTGCAGAAGGTTGGAAGCATAATACCCAACCATACCCACCGCCGATATGCTGACGACAAAGGGAAAAATCAGGGCCAGAACCTTGGTCTGTATTTTGAACCTGGACAGCAAAGCATCAATATTCATCTAAGCGACTCACCACTTCAAACAGTCAAATTTTCAAAATTGACTATTGGTCAGAACCACTAAAAATTGCTGAACAATTGCTCAAATGAATGTTCCGCGTCTCAATGCCCCAAAAGTCCCTCAATGGTGACAGGGCATGCCTAGTGTTCTGAGACGAAAACCTGCTCATCAAGGAAAGGCGACGCCTGTTGGATCACATGAAACTCTATGAAGCTATGATGCAACCATTTGCTTTATCGATCCAGCCGACCCGTGGACAATAATCGCTGTACCAAAAATCTGTAATTTCCGGTGAATCTGCCGTCGTAGCAGTTTCTGGAAAATGTGTGCGAATGTACTCCAGTAG
>JBNLGT010000166.1:0-3358 GCA_050306195.1 Ensifer sp. | reverse complement strand
GAGAACACGCAGCGAACGCTCAACTTCAATGGTGAAGTCAACGTGGCCGGGAGTATCGATGATGTTGAAGCGGCGCATATTGCCGTCGCGACCCTTCCAGAAGGTCGTCGTGGCAGCGGACGTGATCGTAATACCACGCTCCTGCTCCTGCTCCATCCAGTCCATGGTGGCCGCGCCATCGTGAACTTCGCCGATCTTGTGGGACTTGCCGGTGTAGTAAAGCACGCGCTCAGTCGTCGTGGTCTTGCCAGCGTCGATGTGCGCCATAATACCGAAATTGCGGTAGTCTTCGATTTTATATTCGCGAGCCATTGCGGGACTGCCTTCTTCCTAAGATTACCAGCGATAGTGAGAGAACGCACGGTTGGCATCAGCCATCTTGTGCGTGTCTTCGCGCTTCTTCACAGCAGAGCCACGATTGTTCGCAGCATCAAGAAGCTCACCGGAAAGACGATCAACCATCGTTGTTTCGTTGCGCTTGCGAGCAGCAGCAATCAACCAACGGATAGCGAGAGCCTGGCGGCGCTCAGGGCGAACATCAACCGGAACCTGGTAAGTCGCACCACCAACACGACGTGAGCGAACCTCAACGTGCGGAGCAACATTTTCCAGAGCCGAATGGAACACGTCCAGCGGCGGCTGCTTAGCCTTATCTTCAACGCTATCGAAAGCGCCGTATACGATACGCTCAGCTGCGGACTTCTTGCCGTCCAACATGATGGCGTTCATGAACTTTGTAACAACAAGATCGCCGAACTTCGGATCCGGGTTAATCTCGCGCTTTTCTGCACTATGGCGACGGGACATATTCTTCGTCTCTCACAACTGTTTAAAAACTGAACCAAGGGGCCTAACGCCCCTCGCCCATGAATTCTTATTTCGGACGCTTCGCACCGTATTTGGAACGGCGCTGCTTACGATCCTTAACACCCTGCGTATCGAGGACGCCGCGGATGATGTGGTAACGCACACCTGGCAAGTCCTTTACGCGGCCGCCGCGGATCATCACAACGGAGTGTTCCTGCAGGTTGTGGCCTTCACCCGGGATATAACCGATGACTTCGAAGCCATTGGTCAGACGGATCTTGGCGACCTTACGCAGAGCCGAGTTCGGCTTCTTCGGGGTCGTGGTGTAAACGCGGGTGCAAACACCACGCTTCTGCGGGTTTTCCTGCAGTGCAGGAACCTTGTTACGCTTAACCTGTGCCTGACGAGGCTTGCGGATCAGCTGGTTTACGGTAGGCATACAACCATCCCTTTAGAAATTAATCTCATTAGCCCTTGCGAGCGGAACCATTTCGAGCCCTTCATGCGCAAAACGAGGCCGATCCCCTTTTCTTCAAGGAGAAGGCCCGTCAAAAGCAGAGGACACCTTTTCAGGCGTCGTGCATGCAGCAATCGGTCTTCATCGTGCTATATGAAACCCTGTTTGAGACGAACTTCAGGACGCGTCGTCCCGAACCAGCCAGCCTCACATTGGCTCCGATGGCGCGGGGTTTACTGCCTCCCCTGCTCCGCGTCAAGACCCCAAGCGCAAATATTCTTGCCGCCAGATGGTCCTAAAGCCTGCAAACGCTGGACTTTGCAAGACCGGCATCAGTGTATATACCCCGCAAGAAGCATTTTGGGGTGGTTTTCGCGCCCGATCCAGCTAGACTCATATATCAGCAAAGCAAGGACGACGGGACTGCCGGGAATCGATTCCCCCTACTCCCGCCCAACGGAATGAAGGACTGCCTTGATGGAATTTCCCGGTAATGACAATGACAACGAAAGCCCGATGGTCTTCATCGTTATCGGCAAGGCTTACCTGCAGGAAGATGAGGGAATCGACATCCATGTTCTCCTGACTGCGCCGGATGACGATTCCGCCGTTCGCAATACGCTGAACGCCCTGGCGGAGGAAGGCTTCATTGAAGCCGATCTCGACCAGATCGGTACGCTTGATGACGAACCACTGGAAGAACCGCACGCATCCGCCTATCAGGGTGCGCTTGAAGGTGAGATTGCCATCATCCGCTTTGATTCTTGACCGGACAGCCGCCCGACGCCGTCAAAGTTCTCATCTATGCGACGTGGGAGGGGCGCATTCTCCTCTTCGACGAACCGGACTTTCCAAATGTGGCGTTTCAAGTTCCGGGCGGCACGGTGGAACCCGGCGAGTATATTGAGCATGCGGCGGCTCGTGAGTTTGAGGAAGAAACCGGCATAAAGCCGCCGCCGATCACTCACGCCCTTGGAACGGTTGACTACAGATTCAGGAAGAACGGACAACCCTTTCTTCACCGCCGACACTATTTCCACTTTCCGATGACTGGCCCTCTCGCAGAAACCTGGATGCATTCGGAAATGTTCGCCGCTGACGGCTCCCCGCCGATCAGGTTCCGGTTTTTCTGGCTGGAATATAAGAAAGCTCGCCTTGAGCTGGGTTACGGCATGAATGTCTTGCTGGATAGACTGCCTATAGTCTCATGAAACACCCGAATGCCTAAGCCAGTCGCGCGCCGGCGGTTCACACCGGGCGGTGTCACGTGTCCACAGCGACGTGCGCTACCGCCAATATCCGCTTTGACACTGCATACGTTCTCGAATATTTTCCATCTGGTTAAAATTTATTCTGAATGACATTCAAACGTCATACGAAAATTGTACGTGCATTTAGCTGCCTGTCAGCGACCCCCCTCTTCATCACATTCAGCGGGAGCAAAAAATGAACCAGAACAACCAGAGCCTTCTCCTTAACCGCCGGACGTTCCTTGGCGGAACGGCAGCTTCGGCAGCATTGATCATGCTGCATCCCTTTGCGGCCAATGCCGCCGCAAACCAGGCCCATCTGCGCATCATGGAAACGACGGATATTCACGTCAACATCATGCCCTATGACTATTATGCCGATAAGCCCAACGACACGATGGGTCTTTCCCGCACCGCTTCGATCATTGACGCCATTCGCGCAGAAGCTGGTAACTCCATGCTCATCGACAATGGCGACCTTTTGCAGGGCAACCCGATGGGCGATTACATGGCCTATGAAAAGGGTATGAAAGCAGGCGACCTGCACCCGATCATGAAGGCCATGAATGTCCTGGGCTACGACTGCGGCACGCTGGGCAACCACGAATTCAACTACGGCCTTGAGTTCATGTTCAACACCATGAATGGCGCGAACTTCCCCGTCGTCTGCGCCAACCTGACCAAGGGGCAGCTGGCCTCCAACCCCAAGGACGACGAGCTCTATTTCAAGCCTTACGCGATTGTCGAAAAGATGATCAAGGACGGCGCAGGCAATGAAAGCGCGGTCAAGGTCGGCTTCATCGGCTTCGTTCCGCCGCAGATCATGGTGTGGGACGCCAAGAAC
>JBNLGT010000165.1:0-3446 GCA_050306195.1 Ensifer sp. | reverse complement strand
CCCTTTCAAGCATCCTTGGCAATGATGCATAAAAGAGGGAATAAAACAAGAACAATAATTGAACAAAGTGGGCCGGAGCGCAAATGGAGGTTGCATCCGGTCCGTGTAATTTCTGTTTTTCGAGGCTAACCGCTAGCGCTTAGCTTCGATTGCATCCCATAGAAGAGCTGCAATATCTACACCGCCGAATTTTTTCACTTCGCGAATGCCTGTTGGCGAGGTCACGTTGATCTCGGTCATATAGTCGCCAATCACATCAATACCGACGAGCAAGAACCCGCGTTCCCGCAAGGCTGGGCCTATTCGGGCGCAAATTTCTTTTTCGCGATCGGTCAGTTCCGAATGTTCGGCGCGTCCGCCCACATGCATGTTGGAGCGGCTGTCATGTTCTGCGGGCACACGGTTGATCGCGCCAACAGGTTCACCGTCAATCAGGATGATACGCTTGTCGCCCTTGCGAACATCAGGCAGATATTCCTGCGCGATGAACGGCTCGCGATATTGTTCGGAGAACATTTCCAGGAGCGAGGAGAGATTGCGGTCGCCGCCCGCCATATGAAAGACGCCAGCTCCGCCATTGCCGTAGAGCGGCTTGATAATAATGTCGCCCAGTTCATCACGGAACTTTCTGATCTCCGCCGGGTCGCGGGTAATCAGCGTTTTCGGCATGAGGTCTGGAAATTCGGTAACGAAGATCTTTTCCGGTGAATTGCGCACCCAGGCCGGATCATTCACCACCAGCGTTTTTGGGTGGATGCGCTCCAGGAGATGGGTAGATGTGATGTAGCCCATGTCAAATGGTGGATCCTGGCGCAGCAGCACCACGTCCATGGTCGAAAGGTCTACCCGTTCCGGTTCACCAAGTTCAAAATGGTCGCCTTTGACATCGCGCAGAAGCATCGGTTCCACTGTCGCATAGACCTTGCCATCGAGAAGCGACAGCCGATCCGGCGTATAGTGGAAGAGCCGGTAGCCGCGCGACTGGGCTTCCAGGCTCATGGCAAAGGTTGAATCGCCAGCAATCTGAATGGAGGAGACGTGGTCCATCTGGACCGCGACATTGCGGATTTTGGCCATGTAGGGTTCCCCGAAAAATCAGTTCACCCCATTTAGGATGTCAAAGGCCACTTCGCAACGGTGCGCCGGATCTCATTTCGGCAAGTTTGTTGCGAAGCTTGATCACAAGCTGCAGTGGGCCGGGGAACGGACGCCGTACAAAGGCAATCTTTCGGACATATTTCTCAATGCGCCATGTCGCCCAAGTTTTGCCCTTGAAATAGGCGATATCACCGGCGCGCAACGTTTTCGTATTACCGTCTTCATCGGTGACATGCACCTCGCCTTCGAGGATCATGACCGTCTCGTCCCAGCCAAAGTACCAATTGAAGCTTCCGGCCGTGCAGTCCCATACGGCTGTTATGGCGGCATCGTCATCGCTTTGTGAATGTTCGGCAATGCGCGCCACAGGGTTACCGCTCAGGATCCATGTAGGTTCAATCGGAGAAGGCTTCATCTCCAGACCGTCCGCCGCGGCGGAAACCATGGACGGCGAAGATTGGTATTTTGTGTTGAGCTTGGCTAGGCCAAGAACTGACGTGAATGCCAAAAGCGTGTTGACAGGAAGCGCCATTTTATACCCCTCGAAATAGAGAGGCCAGAATAGCGATCAATTCTAGCCACGCCGTTGAACGGATCTGTTGCATTTTAACGATTACCCATTTTGGGTCTGTTTTGTCGTTGTGTGAACCAATTTCAGCGCCGCCGCGTGGAAGCCGATCAAAACGCGTCGGCAAAATGCTTCAACGAAAAAGGCAGTTTGACGGCTATAATGTCATAGCGCCAGGAAAGGCTGGCAAAGTCGCGGCGGTTGGAAAGCCAGATGCGGCTGGCGGCCTTGATCCTCGCCTGAGTTTTGCCGCCAACGGAGGCAAGTGCGGTCTCGAGGTCTCGCCGGGCCTTAACCTCCACAAAGGCGATCAAATCGCCCTTGCGGGCAATGATATCGATTTCGCCAGCGCCAACCCTGTATCGCATGCCCTCAATCCGATAGCCCTTCGCCAGCAGCAAAGCGGCGGCCAGATATTCGGCGAGTGCGCCGAGTCTGAGCGCCCGCCGGCGTCTCGCAAGGTCGGGACCTTTAGCCATTGTCCTTCATGTCCAACAAGCGTTGATAAAGCGCCTTGCGCGGTATGCCCGTCATTTTCGCCGCCTCGGTCGCTGCTTTTGATGTCGGCATTTCAGACATAAGTTGTTTCAATATGGCATCGACATCCGCCTCCTCAGGTGGTGCGGATTGCAGCGGCGGGGCGATCACCAGAACGATTTCCCCTTTAACGGTCTGCCCTTCATATTGCTGCGCGAGTGCCTCCAGGGATCCCCTGCGGAACTCCTCATATGTTTTGGTGAGTTCTCGGCAAACGGAAGCCTGTCTTAAGCCCCCAAGTGTTTCTGCTGCTGCTACCAGTGTTGCGGCAATTCGATGCGGAGATTCAAAGAGAATGAGCGTTGCAGGAACATTTGCCAATTCCGCCAGCCGGTCGCGCCGTGCTTTGTCCTTGGCGGGCAGAAATCCGGCGAACAGAAACGCATCATTGGGCAATCCTGAGCCGACAAGTGCTGCCAACGGCGCTGAAGCGCCAGGAATGGGAAAGACCCTGTGCCCGGCTTCAATTGCTAACTGTCCGAGTCGGTAGCCCGGGTCTGAAACCAAGGGTGTTCCCGCGTCTGAAACCAATGCCACAGACTTTCCGTTTTCGAGCATGGAAAGAAGCTTCTCACCGGCCTCAATTGCATTGTGTTCGTGATAGGCAAAAGGCCTCTGACGAATGCCATAGCGGTCGAGGAGAACCCGCGTTACACGCGTATCTTCGCATGCAAGAATATCTGCGCTCGCCATTGTCTCTAGGGCGCGAAGCGTAATGTCGCCCAAATTGCCGATCGGCGTGGCAACCAGATAGAGACCAGCTTCCAGAGGGCGCGCGGGCAATTCGGTATTTCCGATTCTATATGTCCGCGTCTTTTCACTCAAACTCATAAAGCACCGCCTTTTACGTCATTTTCCTATATGAGCGATGCGCCGGTTGGCCGCAAGTGCCGGAAGATGGGCATAACTGCTCGCCGTGAATGGCAAAGCGCTTGCAATTTGCCTCCACTATCTGCCATTTTGCGCCTCCACAATTGTCCCGGCGGTGCCGGAGATCACAACAGTTGCTTTGCGGGCCATCCGGTCCGGGGGCGGAGTTCAAAGCGGATAGCAGTCAATGCGTATTACCATCGAGCGTGCCAATCTCCTCAAATCTCTGAACCATGTTCATCGCGTGGTCGAGCGGCGTAACACGATACCGATTCTCTCCAACGTTCTGTTGAAGGGCGAGGGCGCAAACCTGGAAATGAAGGCAACTGACCTCGATTTGGAGATAACAGAATCCACCGCAGCGCAAGTTGAA
>JBNLGT010000164.1:0-3697 GCA_050306195.1 Ensifer sp. | reverse complement strand
AATGTGAATGGAGCAGCGAGTGAATGGATTCCGGTTCCTGTGCCAGACCCTCGCTTACCCTGGGAGCAGGAGAGTGAACCTGTGCGAGCTTTGCCTGCAATTTCCGGGCACATGCCGGGGAATCTCGGGCTACCTAGCGCTGCGGAAATACGCCGACAGCAAATGGCTGCGGACATCGAGCGCGAACGGTTATTGCGCGCTCAGCGAACACGTGAACTTTTGGCGGCTGAGGCTGCCCGGCAACCGCAATTGACGCCGCAAATGGTGCAAGAATGGGGTGCCCGCCAGGATCATGGAAGGGTGGATAAGTGGCTAGCTGATGAGGAAGAGAAACGCTATTGGCCGCGCGGCCAAAAGCCGGATGCCATAGCTTACCCCACTCCTGATGTGCCGACCTATAGCGTCAAGCCACCGGAGTTTAGGCCAAGCGTTTATGAGGCCGTTCTCCCGCATGAAGTGGAAAGCACGAACGCTATAACGAGGATATTAAAGGAGGGAGCGAAAGGGTTTCGCAGGGGCGCGGACTACACCATTCCGTTAGGTTTCTCGCCAGAGACAAAGCAAGGGATCAGCAAGCTTAATCGGGCCCTTCCGAATGCGCTGGAGAACGAGGCTGCGGCATGGGTTTTATATAAATTGGTGGAGGCCGGCGACGCGGCACTGCGCACTCCTGGTGCACTGCTAGGTGGCGTCGAGGGTTTGCTTGATCAGACAGGGGTGGAAATGGGCACGGGCACAGGGCTGGGAAGGGACTTTCTTGGAATGCTTGATTCGGCACCTGGACATGCCGTCAGCGCTCTTAACGCGGAAAGACAGCTGTTAAATAGCCTTAGGTTGGCCCGACCGGTAGCGAGTTACGCTGCTGACGCTGCAATTCTGAGGGCAGAAAAGGCGGCAGGCGAAGCGAAAAAATACGGCATCCGCGCGCTGGAATATCCCACCGCACGCAAATATTATGTTGGTGAAAACGGAAGTATCAACCTTGCTCAGTCAGACAAAGGCATAGCCATTGCAACTAAAGGGCGGCGACCAGTCGCGCCATACAGGTTCCCAAATGGCCACCAAGGGCACGGAAATAACCATATCTCGGCTGATAAGGTTAAAGCTACCCACGATCTTGACTATGATAGCGTGGGGCAGATGGTGGATCGTGTGACAAACAATCCCGACAAAATCATGGAGCAGGCCAACGGAAAAATGCTGTTGGTTCAAAACGGGGACGTAAATCGCAACGTGGTAGCGCAATTCCGCACGGACGGCGACATGTGGTGGCGCAGAATGCTCGGCCTGGACGATCCCTACTATAGCGTCGTTACCGCCTTTCCGGATGGAAAAGAAAAAACCAGGCGAGGAAAAACAGAATGGAATCGGATGTTGAAGCAGGGGGGGGAAGTTTTCAAAGAATGAACGGCCATGCGCCGATACAGCAATCGTTGAAAACAGCTACTCGATCAGCATTGCCTCATCCTGGTTGTTGGCATAGTAGACCTTGTGCTGGGGTAATTCGCGCTTCAGCGCGCGGGCAAGTTCCATCCCTTCTTCCTCAAGCTCGGGCGGTACGCCCGTTTCGTTATCCTCTGCGGCGAGAACGGCACGTCTCCACTGGCGGAATTTCTGTTTCAGGTTTTCACTCATCGGATAGTAGTCGCATGAAACTGGCCCCATTCGGCCGTCTCGCAGACCGCCATAACGAGCGAGCGGGCTTACTCCGCTCTCCCCCTCGTAATCGTCAACGTCGCAATTCAACGGGCTGACTTCGATATCTTCCGGCGTATTGTAATACAGCTTTGGGCCGGGCGGGGTTTCTTCAGCGCGCGATCGGCGACGACCAAATATTGATTTGAGAAATGTCCACATGCAGGGCTCCCTAGTTTTGTATAATTCGGGCGAAATCTTGGGCAGAGTGGCCTTAGTGGCGCGGCCATATACAGAGATAAGGGGTCCTGATCTCGGTCGTTTCGCGCTTTGAGCTGTAATAATAGATGCTTTCACCCTCGGGCAACTCGCCAATCAGCGCCTTGGGTAGACCGAATGAAAGGGTTGGAAATTGGCGGCGGCCCTATTCGATAACCGTTCGATTATAATCTTTGTCAATATAGACGATGACACGGTGCGGCTTTTCTCGCTTGACTGCACGCGCCAGTTCCAGCCCTTCCTCATTCAATTCCGCCGGAATTTCACCTGTATCAGGCTCTTCCTGAGCAATAACGGCGCGGCTCCAGGTGCGGAAGCGCTGTTGCAGCTCCTTGCTGAGGCCAAAATTTTTTGCATTAGATGGCCCGTTATAATCATCATACAGGCCGTCATCACCCCGATAGCGTCCCTCCGGGTCATCCTCGTCGACGTGAATGGGGCAGATGTGGATTTCCTGGCCTTCGTAATGGGGCCATCCGCTGCGGTCTTTGGGTTTTCGTTTTTTCCTCGCCGACGATGCCGTCTGCGACCCGCCCGGGACGAGATAGCTGAGCAGTTTTGAAATGAGGGGCATAGATGTTTCCTATTTGTTCTGTGCACAAGATAGGTTAAGCTAACAAAAAGTGCAACAATGTGCCTTTACGGTTGTACCGGCCCTTCGGGCCTGACCTCCGGACGGGCCTCGCACTCGCTCGGACGGCCCCTTGGCCTTGCGGCGTTTCGCGCCGAATTCTTTTCCCCTGAACCACCGAGGGACCACCCAACAGGTGCGGCTCACACCACGCGCCAGCGCCCTGTCTGGAGTGCAGGCCGAAGGCCGGTACGGCCGTGAAGGCAGATACACGACACCATCGAGGGAACCACCCCACAGGTGCGCTAGCACCACGCAAAGCGCCCCGTCTGGAGCGCAGGCCGCAAGGCCGGTGCGCGCGTGAAGACACAACAAAATTGCAGCCCGGTGCGGCCGTGAAGACAAACACATAAGGAAATCACAATGATCAGCGACTATCCCGAATTGATCGCGGAGGTGGCCGAGCGCTCGGGCGTTTCGGATGTGGCAACCCGCGCGAAAATGTATGTCGGCATGGCCGAGAAGGCGCTTTCCAAGCGGTTGCGGCTGGCCGAGCAGGAGAAATCGGTGGAACTGGTGACGGACGCCACGGGCGCTGTTGATCTGCCTGCCGATTTTGAGGAGATCCGCACCATTCTGGTGGGGGATCGTTATATCGACCGCAAGCCGCTGGAGGTGATCTTGCGCGGGCGGCAGACCGGCTATGCGGTGGAGGGAAGGGTGCTCAAATCCTCCCACGCGTCGACCGCGCATCAGCTTGTTTATTACGCCTCGCTGCCCGGCCTTGAGGCCAATAACACCAACTGGCTGCTCGACGACGAGCCGGAAATCTACCTGCATGCGGTGCTGTTTCAGGTCTACACCGCCAAAAACGATATCGCCCGGGCCGAGGCCACAGCGGCCTATCTGGCGGGGCTGATTGAAGCGGCCAACCGCGCAGCCACGATGAAACGCATTGGCGCGACGCGGGTCAATTTCGCAAGGATAAGCGCATGACTGCAGAAACTGTTTTGACCAATGTACTGCTGGAAATCGGGCTGGATAACCCCACGGCACAGCTTTCCAGCGACGATTATGAAATCCTGCAAATCCGCGCGCTGATGAATGCGGCGGGCAAGGATATTGCGTGCCGGGCCGAATGGTCGAGGCTCTACAAGGACATGACCATTGGTGGGGGCTTGAGCGAAATTGACCTGCCTGTCGATTTTCACG
>JBNLGT010000163.1:0-3707 GCA_050306195.1 Ensifer sp. | reverse complement strand
GTTGCAACTTTCCACGGTAAAGGCCAGGCTGTGCGAGTGATAGCCCCAATCCGGTTGGTGGAGTTTAGCGCCATGCCATTCGATATTGGCCTGATGCAGAAAGTCGATCAAAGTCATCCCTGTTTTTTGTTTGAGCACGTTAAGATTACGCCGCAGGTTGATCAGCCGTTGGACAAATCGGTAAATGTCGGCGTGTTTTTCGGTCAGACTCCAGTCGAACCAACTGATCTCATTATCCTGACAATAGGCGTTGTTATTGCCGTTCTGGCTACGCCCGCCCTCATCACCCGCTGTCAACATGACCGCCCCTCGTGTGGCAAAAAGTGTGGACAGCAACGCCTTCACGTCACGGCGGCGGGCAGCCAAGACATCTTGGTCAGAGGCGTGCCCTTCAACACCGTTGTTCCATGAATGGTTCTCGCCATGCCCGTCGCGGTTTTTCTCACCATTGGGCTCATTGTGCCTGTGCTCGTACGAGACAAGATCCATCAGGGTGAACCCGTCATGAGCCGCCAGAAAGTTCACGCTGCGCGTACGCTCGCTCCCATAACGGCCAAATATCTGAGATGACCCGGCCAGCACAGACGCGAGTGCGCCTGTCATATGGGCATCACCCCGCCAGAAGCGGCGCATGTCATCGCGCGCCCGGTCATTCCATTCCAGATATTCCGAAGGGAAATTACCAAGCTGATATCCACCCGGCCCGATATCCCAGGGTTCGGCAATCAGAATACGATCTCCAAGACGTGGGTGATGTCTAATAGCCTCGAAAAGAGCCGCGTCTGGCGTAAAAGCACCGCCCTCCTCGCGCCCCATGACTGTTCCCAGGTCAAAACGAAAACCGTCAACACCGGCCTGCGAAACAAAATGATCCAGCGTATCCACCACCAGTCCGCCTGCAACGGGGTGATCGCACGCCACCGTGTTTCCACATCCGGTATCATTGACTAGAACATCGCGAAGATCGGGCATGTGCCGGTAATAAGCGAGATTGTCGAGCCCCCTGAAGGAAAGTGTCGGCCCGTGGATGTCGCTTTCGCCTGTATGGTTGAATACGAGATCCAGAATGACGCCAATCCCTTCGGAGTGCAGAACCTCGACGGTCTGGCGCAGCTCCATGATGCCACCGGGACAGATACGTGGATCAAGCGCCATAAAACTCACGGGATTATAGCCCCAGCCATTGGAAAGCTTGAGCGCCGGCAGATGCCGTTCATCAATCCATGCGACGATCGGCATCAGCTCCACCGCTGAAACACCAAGCCGTTTCAAATGTGCAATGATCGGCGGCGTACCAAGCGCGGCCACCGTGCCACGAAGCGCAACCGGAACGTCTGGATGCAGAATTGTGAATGGCTTGACCGCCACTTCGTAAATCAGCCCGCCCAGATCAAATATGGGAGGCTTGATATCAACCGGCGCATCGGCAACGACCCTGGCTTTTGGTACAAGTCCTGCCGTTTCCACTCCGAATTGACCAAGTCGCGAATCGTAAACAAAAGGCCTGTCCAATTCTTTGGCGTAGGGGTCTACCAACAGCTTGGAAGGGTCAAACCACAAGCCCTCGTTTCGGTCATATTTTCCGTGCGCCCTAAAGCCATAGAGCGTCCCTTCGCCGACCCCCTTCACGAAAGCCCGATGCACATCATCCGGCCCGCGTAGCATCGCCACACAAGCCGTCTCGGTCTTCCCATCATCATCGTAGATGCAGAGGTCCAACTGTTCAGCATGATGCGACCAGACGCCGAATTGCGTTCCATCGGAAACGAGGGTTGCGCCCAATCTGGGAGAATGCATTAAAAACTCCGGAAAAGAATTCGCTGTTGAATTTTGTTCCACATCGAAGACCCATCGATATGAGCCGCCATCCTAATGGCCGCAGAGTCGATTTGAAAGTACGCAACCTCCCAATCAACTGGAGTTGACGCGGGAAATACGCATGCTATCCACAACCATGAGAAAGATACGACCGTGCTGCAAAACGCGACCATTATCATAGCCGTCGCCCTGACCGGCGTAGCATTCCTGAGCAAGAAGCTCGCCTCGTCATCACGCTGGCGGGCCATGGTCACACCGCTTGCATCCATCATTGGCAGCGGCTTCCTGGTTCTCGGCCCCATTCTGGATGCCTCTTACGGATATCTTGCGCCCGTCGTCATGGCCGCTTTGTGCATTGGCGCATATTTATTCGGCTGGACAATCCGGTTCAACATCAAAGCCCTGGAGCAGGGAAACAAGCGCGGCGTTCTTGCCGAAAGCCTGGAAAATACATCTTCTCTGGCGCTCGCCTTCGCCTATGTCATTTCCGTTACCTACTATCTCAATCTTTTCGGCGCATTCGGCGTCAACCTGACACCGTTAAACGGCCCGCTTTATGCCCGTATCCTCACCACAATCATATTTCTCATTGTGCTTGGAACAGGCTGGTGGAAGGGTTTCAAGGCGCTGGAGCGTATGGAATATCTCTCCGTCGCCGTAAAACTGGCCATTATTTCAGGCGTTCTCGTTGGTTTGGCCTTCTATTTCACCGGCAAATGGCAAGCAAATGCGCTCATTTTCAATCTCCCGGAAAAGACAGGCATCGGTGCAATCACACTCGCCTTTGGTCTCATCATCACCGTGCAGGGCTTCGAAACCTCACGCTATCTGGGCGAAACCTATCGCGCGGAAACGCGCATCAAGTCCATGCGCCTGGCCCAGTGGCTCTCCACAAGCATCTACATGGCTTATGCGCTTCTTTTGAGCTACGTCTTCACGCGCGGCGAGCTGGCGCTCACTGAAACGGCCATCATCGATATGATGAAAGTCGTCGCCCCTATCCTGCCGTTCATGCTCGTTGCCGCAGCGCTGGCTGCACAATTCAGCGCCGCCATTGCCGATACATCCGGGTCAGGTGGCCTGTTTGTTGAAATAACCAACGGCAAAATATCAGCCCGTCAGGCCTACGCGCTTCTGACGGTCATAGGCCTTTTTATGACCTGGACCGCAGATGTCTTCGAGATCATTGCCTATGCATCCCGTGCATTTGCCATCTACTACGCATTGCAGGCCGCAATAGCCGCCGCCACTTCCGCAAAGCAGCAAGGCCCATTGTGGCGCACCTCTGCTTTCGGTGCTTTGGCCCTGCTGGGCGCATTGATAGCGATATTTGGCGAAGCGGTTGAAGGCTAATACGCGCGAGGCTCAGAGGCTCTCAATTACGCTTTTCATCAAGCCCTGAACTTCGGTTGCCACGGCGCCAAGCTCAGGATTTTCAATCGACTGCATGGAGGCTATCGGATCGACACCGGCAACCTCAACCTTGCCGCCATCAACCTCGCGAACAACGACGTTGCAGGGAAGCATCGTTCCAATCAGGCTTTCAGCCTGTAATGCCTTATAGGCAAATCCCGGATTGCAAGCGCCAAGGATCGTATAGGGTGCGATATCCTTGTCGATTTTCGCCTTCATCGTCGCCTTGACGTCGATGGTCGTCAACACACCAAATCCCTTGGCCTTGAGGGCTTCAGTCACATGCCCGATTGCCGCGTCAAAATCCATATCAAGCGTCTTGGTGAAAGCGTAAGTCATCGGCGTGTCCTCATGAATTGATAAATATGAATTACAATATGAATACGCTCGACGGCATATTCAAGTCACAACGATGACAAATCAGATCACCCCAGCTAGGTAATCACGCTCGGCACATTACGCCCGGTCCGTTTCCG
>JBNLGT010000162.1:0-3709 GCA_050306195.1 Ensifer sp. | reverse complement strand
ACTGGCGGTAAGGTCCATAGGGGCCGCCAATATCGGGGCCTTCCGCCCATTCAAGTCCGCACCATTTCAGCGCGTCGAGAACCTTTTGTTCAAACTCCGGCGTGGAACGCGTGGCGTCCGTATCCTCGATACGCAGGATGAAGGTGCCGCCATGTTTTTTGGCGAAGAGGTAATTGAACAGCGCGATATAGGCGGTGCCGACATGCGGCTCACCGGTCGGCGACGGCGCGATACGGACGCGAACACCAGTTTCAGACATCAAAATCCCATCCGGACAAATATGTGAAGCCGCTGACCGGGTCTCGTATTTTCAAGCGATCATGCGGCGCGTTTCGTGTGCGTGTGATGCATATGTTATTCGAGCCGCCTTAGGCCATATCTGAGGCTTTGCGTCAAGAAGTCTGCACTATTTCAGCCTGCCTGACATAGTCGCGGATACGGAATTTGGTGACAATGTGGCCCCTTTTTAGTTCGCTTGCGGCTGGGGCTCCCTCTGCTCTCCGAAAAAGGTGAGCCCGGAAACAATGTCAATTTATCAGATCCTCGTACCGAAAATTTCCAGCATCAAGTTGTATTCCTCATAGCTGATTTGATCGGCGCGAAAACCATGCTTTCAGGCGATGATGTGTTTTTTGATTTACGTACCTCAAAAACTCCGCTAAGAGTCGGGCCGGAGGAACGATGAGGCCCACAGTCCACGATATTGCAGCAGAAGCAGGTGTCAGTCTGGCAACGGTTGACCGTGTTTTGAATAACCG
Organism: Ensifer sp.; assembly: GCA_050306195.1. Taxonomy (GTDB): domain Bacteria; phylum Pseudomonadota; class Alphaproteobacteria; order Rhizobiales; family Rhizobiaceae; genus Ensifer_A. The sequence continues at coordinate 2,951 of JBNLGT010000162.1, read as the reverse complement.
CCCGGGTGTGCGTTCGGAAACGCGCAAGCGGGTGGAGGATTCGATTGCGCGTATTGGTTATGTGCGCGACATGGCGGCTGCCAATCTGGCGAAAGGGCGGCTCTACGAATTCGATTTTCTGGTGCCTGACAATGACAATTCCTTCATGCGGCTTCTGCGCGATGCGGTGCGCGAGGCGGCAACGGTGTTCGGCCGCGAACGCGTCGTGATCAGGCTTTGCGAAGTGCCGGCCTTTGAGCCAAAAGCGCTTGCTGCGGCCATGCGCAAGGCCGCAGGTCAGGGCAGTGCGGGCATGGCCATTGTTGGCGTGGATTCAGAAGAAGTCAGTGCGGCCGTCAACGCGTTGAAGGAAGAAGGAATTCCGGTAGTGACGCTGGTGTCCGATCTTCTGAATGTCGAACGCCTCCATTATTCCGGTGTGAACAACTTTGCGGCAGGCCGCACAGCGGGGACATTGCTGGGCCGTTTTATGAATGGGAGCATCCGAAAGGCGGGCGTGCTGGCTGGTTCCATGCTTGCGCATGACCACAGGGAGCGTCTGGCCGGATTTCGTGCAGGATTAGCCGAAGTCGCGCCCAATGTTGAAATCCTGCCGGTTGTGGAGGGGCGCGATGACCCTCAGGTGGCGGAAAATGTAGTCTCCTCGCTGCTCAACGAGCATCACGACATTGGTGGCATCTACAGCCTTGGCGCGGGTAATCGCGGGCTTATCCGGGCGCTTGAGCGCTGCGGCGTAGCAGGCAAATTTCCGGTCGTTGCGCATGAACTCACCGCATCTACGCGCGCGGCTCTTCTAGATGGAACAGTCAGCGCCGTTCTGCATCAGGATCCGGGGCACGAAGTTCGCAGCGCGATCCGCGTTCTCAGGGCGCATGCTGATGGGACCGAGACATTTGGAGCGCAGGAGCGCATCCGTATTGAAATCTATCTTAAAGACAATCTCCCAGAGGAAGCGTGATGTATCTAGGGCTTGATCTCGGCACCTCTGGTGTCAAGGCTATGTTGATTGATGAAAACCAGCAGGTCGTTGCCACCGGTAATGCCTCAATTGATGTTTCCCGCCCGAAACCGGGCTGGTCGGAGCAGGAACCTACCGACTGGGTGCAGGCAACCAAAAAGGCGGTTGCAGTGCTGAAGGCTGAAGTTCCGAAGGCGCTCGCTGCGGTGAAGGGTATCGGGCTTTCGGGCCATATGCATGGCGCAACCCTTCTTGATAACGCCGGGGATGTCCTGCGGCCCTGTATCATGTGGAATGATACGCGCTCTCACGCGGAAGCCGCCGCGCTTGATGCTGATCCGCGTTTTCGCGCCGTTACGGGCAATATTGTTTTTCCAGGGTTTACTGCGCCCAAGCTGGTCTGGGTGGAGCGGAATGAGCCAGAAATCTTTTCCAAAGTCGCAAAAGTCCTTTTGCCGAAGGATTATCTGCGGTTTTGGCTGACCGGCGAATATCTGTCGGAAATGTCGGATTCGGCAGGTACGAGCTGGCTCGATACGGGTGCGCGTAAATGGTCTTCAGAGTTGCTCGCGGCAACCGGATTGGGTGAAGAACAGATGCCTGGCCTTGTCGAAGGGACCGAACAGGCTGGCCTTTTGAAAGCTGATCTTGCTGCTGAATGGGGCATGGGGCCTGGTGTTATTGTGGCCGGTGGCGCCGGTGACAATGCGGCTTCGGCTGTCGGCATGGGAACGGTTGGCGAAGGCGCGGCTTTCGCGTCTCTCGGAACTTCGGGCGTTCTTTTTGCAGCCAATGCGTCCTACCTTCCCAATCCGGAAAGCGCGGTTCACGCCTTCTGTCACGCGCTGCCTAACACTTGGCATCAGATGGGCGTGATCCTGTCGGCAACCGACGCGCTCAACTGGCATTCAGAGGTTACAGGTAGAAGTGCAGCGGAGCTTTCAGCTGAAGTTGGCGATGTGCTAAAAGCCCCTTCAGGGGTCGTCTTCCTGCCTTATCTTTCCGGCGAGCGCACCCCGCACAATGACGCCTCCATCAGGGGTGTCTTTGCTGGCATGGGGCACGAATCCGGCCGTTCTGCGATGACGCAGGCCGTTATGGAAGGTGTTGCTTTTGCTTTCCGCGACAGCCTGGCGGCGTTGAATGCGGCAGGGACGTCGATTTCGCGGGTCACCGCGATTGGCGGCGGGTCGCGTTCGCGCTATTGGCTGAAATCGCTCGCCACGGCGCTCAATGTACCGGTTGATATCCCCGCTGATGGCGATTTTGGAGCGGCCTTCGGCGCTGCCCGGTTGGGGCTTATTGCTGCCGAGGGCGCCGATCCGGCTTCGGTGTGCACAGCGCCTGAAACTGAAGAAACGGTGGAGCCGGAAACGGATCTCCTTGATGCCTACGAACATGCCTATCAGCGCTACAGGGCGCTTTATCCGGCTGTTCGCAATGCCTTTCAATAAATTGGAAAATGTGAGGACATGAAATGAGTACTGGATTTTTCGGCGATATTAGCAAGATCAAATACGAAGGGCCGCAGAGCACCAATCCGTTGGCATATCGCCACTATAACCCCGATGAGGTGGTCATGGGCAAACGGATGGAAGAGCATCTGCGGTTTGCTGTGGCCTATTGGCATACATTTGTCTGGCCGGGCACGGATCCGTTTGGCGGAAATACATTTGAACGTCCCTGGTTCAAGGACGATATGGCTGCCGCCAAAATGAAAGCGGATGTGGCGTTTGAGTTTTTCGATCTTCTGGGTGTACCGTTCTACTGTTTCCACGATGCAGATGTACGTCCCGAGGGGGCCAATTTTGCCGAAAGCAAACGGAACCTTGAGGAAATTGTAGATTACTTTGCCGAGAAGCAGGCTGCATCGAATGTTAAGTTGCTTTGGGGTACGGCCAACCTCTTTTCGCACCGCCGTTTCATGTCGGGGGCGGCTACCAATCCTGACCCGGATGTATTCGCCTATGCTGCCGCCACGGTGAAAAGCTGC
>JBNLGT010000161.1:0-3732 GCA_050306195.1 Ensifer sp. | reverse complement strand
TTTCTAGTTCCAACATATTGCAGATAACATCAAAACAACCCGCATCTAAAAGCGCTTTTCCGTGTTCAGGATAGCTGTGTCCACCACCCGTGAAACCAAGAACCGGAATCCCGGCAGCAACAGCGGCGGCAGCGCCAGTTGCCGAATCTTCTAGCGCCAGACATGCCTCAGGCACCACCCCCATCTGCTCTGCGGCAAACATATAAACATCTGGCGCAGGCTTTGGCCGCGCCACCTGGCTGGCCGAAAAGATGTTGTCGCCGAAATAGGAGGACAGCCCTCCAACCTCCATATTCCTCTTCAAACGATCATATGCTGTCGTGGAAGCCGAACAGAAACGAATGTCCTGCTTAACAAGCAGGTCCATCATATCAACGGTCCCGATGGTCGGCTTCAGCCCCTTCTCAAACAGTGCCATGCACTCCGCAAGTATGTCGTCAATCCAGTTCTCAGGGAGAGCGAATCCAAATTCCCGGGACAACTCGGCCCAGGCGTCCGAGTGCGCCTTACCAGCAAAACGTGCGGCAACATCCGCGGCTACCATCTTAACCCCGAATTGCGCCAGTCTTTTTACATCAACCTGAGTGTAGATTGCTTCGGTATCTAAAAGCACGCCATCGCAGTCGAATATGATCAGGTCCGTTTGACCAATCATGTAATCACGCTCGGCACATTACGCCCGGTCCGTTTCCTGATCTCACCAAAATGATCCGCAGCAGCGATCAGGTCGGCAAGCGCCTCTTGCGTCTCGATAGTATGCCTTGAGGGGTCGGGCTCATAACGTTCCACGTAAACGCGCAAGGTTGCACCAGACGTACCGGTGCCGGAAAGTCTGAAAACCACCCGCGATCCCCCCTTGAAGAGAACACGGATACCCTGGTTCTTCGAAACCGAATGATCGACAGGGTCATGATAGGCGAAGTCGTCGGCCGCCTCGACAACCAGGTTTCCAAAGCTCTTCCCCGGCAGGCTATCTAGACTGTCGCGCAAATGTTTCATCAAATCATTTGCGGCGTCGGAATCGACCTCTTCATAATCATGGCGCGAATAATAGTTTCGACCATATTCGGCCCAATGCTTTTTGACGATGTCGGCAACGCTCTCCTTGCGGGCCGCCATGATATTCAGCCAGAATAAAACCGCCCAGAGCCCGTCCTTTTCACGCACATGGTCAGACCCTGTGCCGAAGCTTTCTTCGCCGCAGACTGTCGCCATGCCAGCGTCAAGCAGATTGCCGAAAAACTTCCAGCCGGTTGGCGTCTCGTACATGCCGACCCCCAGTTTTTCGGCCACCCGATCGGCAGCTCCTGACGTTGGCATAGAGCGGGCGATACCAGCTATGCCCCTGGCGTAACCAGGCGCAACGGTGGCATTGGCTGCGATAATTGCCAGGCTGTCGGAAGGCGTAACAAACATCCCCTTGCCTACAACCATATTCCGGTCGCCATCCCCATCGGAGGCCGCTCCGAAATCGGGGCCGGCAGGGCTCATCACATCGTCATAGAGTTCCTTGGCATGGACTAGGTTCGGGTCCGGATGATGTCCACCAAAATCAGGTAGCGGCGTAAAATTGCGAACGGAGCCATCAGCCGCACCCAAACGCTTCTCGATGATTTCCCTGGCATATGGGCCCGTTACCGCGCCCATCGAATCCACGACCACGCGCGTGCCATCAGCGATCATTGCGCGGATCGCGTCAAAATCAAAAAGGCTCTCAATCAAGTCAGCATAGTCAGCAACGGGGTCGATCACTTCGACCTCCATAGCACCCACCTGCAGCGTTCCGATTGAATCAAGATCGATATCGGCAACATCGACAATCCTGTAGGCGTCGATAACCTGCGAACGCGCATAAATAGCGTCAGTAATCTTCTCCGGCGCAGGCCCGCCATTGCCGATATTATACTTGATGCCAAAATCCTCATTCGGTCCGCCCGGATTGTGGCTGGCAGACAGAATAATGCCACCGAAGGCTTTGTATTTGCGGATGACATGCGAAGCCGCCGGAGTGGAGAGAATACCTCCCTGCCCGACCATAACCTTGCCAAAACCATTGGCGGCAGCCATTTTGATAACGGTTTGAATGACCTCTCTGTTGAAATAGCGTCCGTCGCCACCGACGACCAGCGTCTGCCCCGCAAAGCCTTCCAGGCTGTCGAAAATGGATTGAATGAAATTTTCCGCATAATGGGCCTGCGCAAACACCGGAACTTTCTTGCGTAAACCGGAGGTGCCAGGCTTCTGCCCTTCAAAAGGTTTGGTAGGAACCGTTTTGATCATATTCATTTGCCTCGTGCAGAGATCAGTTTTTCGTAAAGGCTGGCATATTGGGACGCGCTATGCAGCCACGAAACATCCGATTTCATTCCGTTTTTCTGCATGATTGCCCACAGTTTGGGCTGCGCCCAGGCGTCAAACACCCTTTGAAGCACCTGTCGCAATCCATCATGGGTCACGGGTGAAAACTGAAAGCCTGTTGCAACACCTGCCGAAAGGGCGGCCTGATTGGCGTCAATCACCGTATCTGCAAGCCCACCCGTATGCGCCACGACCGGTACGCAACCATATCTGAGTGCGTAGAGCTGCGTCAGGCCACAGGGTTCGAATCGAGACGGAATCAGGATCGCATCCGAGCCAGCCTGCATGAGATGAGACAACGGCTCATCATAATTAATGCTCACCCCCACCCTGCCCCGATGTTGTTCGGCAGCCGAAAGAAGCGCCGTTTCAAGGGATTTGTCGCCGGAACCGAGCACGACCAGCTTGCCGCCTCGGTGCACGATTTCACCCGTCAGATCGGCCAGAACGTCCATCCCCTTTTGCCAAGTCAGGCGGCTGATAACGCAAAATACCGGTCCGTCATCCTCATCAATTCCGAAATGCGCTGCAAGCGCTGAGCGGTTCTCCGCCCGCGCTTTCAGCTTGTTCCTGGAAAAATTCGCCGCAATGAACGGATCGGTTTCCGGATCCCAGGTTTCGGTGTCAATACCGTTGACAATACCGTGCACCACATCAGCGCGGGCGCGGATCAACCCCTCAAGCCCCATGCCGAATTCGGGCGAGAAAATCTCCCGTGCATAGGTGGGACTGACGGTCGTCACCGCATCGGCAATTTCCATGCCGCCCTTCAGATAACCCACATCACCGTAATATTCGATCCCGTGCATGGAGAAGGCTTCCGCAGGCAGGTCAAGCCCTGCAAAAATATTGGCCCCGAATTGCCCCTGAAAGGCAATATTGTGCACAGTCATCATGCTCGGCGTATCGGGGGCAAAGCGATAACGCATATAGGCGGGCGCAAGACCAGCTTGCCAATCGTGAACATGCACCAGATCCGGCACCCAGGTTTCGACCAACCCACCGGCGATTTGCGCGCCCACATAAGACAGGGCGGCAAACCGTTTCCAGTTGTCAGGATAGTCTTTCCCATCTTTGCTTGAATACGGTCCACCGTCGCGCTCAAAGAATTCCGGCGCATCAAGAACAAAGAGGCCAAGCCCTTCATATTTGCATGAAAGCAATCTGGCCTTGACACCGAACAGGTCCTTGAACTCCGCCACCTTCTTCTTCCGCACGCTCGCCAGCTTTTGCATGACGGCCGGATAGCCCGGCAGGAGACTGCGCATATCCACGCCATGGTCCGACATCGCCAGCGGCAACGCACCAGCAACATCTGCAAGACCGCCCGTCTTGATTAACGGAAATATTTCGGCAGAGACTGAAAGAACCTTC
>JBNLGT010000160.1:0-3800 GCA_050306195.1 Ensifer sp. | reverse complement strand
GAATACTCCTAATTGGGTTCAAATCCCATTTCGTTTTCGTACTTGGTGAGCAAATCAAGACCACGCTGGTAGCTATCCATGGCGGTTTGATCACGTGCAATCGCATCTTTTATGGTCTGATCACCGTTGGGTATCTTCCGCAATATGTCGAAGTTCTTTTCAATCTCACCGCGATGTGCCTCAACCTTATGCTCCAGCCATTTTCTGAAATCATCGTTAGCCACAAGCATCTCCTCAATCTTCATCTCCCAATATCTGCCGGTTCTCGGCGTCATGCAATTGCTGCCAGACTCATAGTGCACGTTTTTTACAGGCAACACGATGTCTGCGCCCGCCCACAAACTTGTCTATTGTCAGCCACACATGCCATCATTTTGCGCAAGTCGGCCCATCAAACTGCCGCATCGCTGCGTCTAGTTTGTCTCAATGCCTTTGCAAGCGCAGTGTAAATGTCTATAAGGCGCGCACTTTGCGCGGGTTGCCCGCGCCCAACGAACATCAGGTGAGTAAAATGGCTGAGAAATGGACCCCGTCGAGCTGGAGGCAGAAACCGATCCTTCAGGTTCCGGATTATCCCGATCAGGCAGCCCTCAAGGTTGCCGAAGAGCGCCTTGCAAGCTATCCGCCGCTGGTGTTTGCCGGCGAGGCGCGCGATCTCAAGGCGCGGCTGGCGCAGGTGGCGCGTGGCGAGGCGTTCCTGCTGCAGGGCGGCGATTGCGCTGAAAGCTTTGCCGAGCACGGCGCTGACAATATTCGCGACTTCTTCCGCGCCTTCCTGCGGATGGCTGTTGTCTTGACCTTTGGCGCGCAGCTGCCTGTGGTCAAGGTGGGCCGTATTGCCGGTCAGTTCGCCAAGCCGCGTTCGTCCAACTTTGAAAAGCTGGGCGATGTGGAGCTGCCGAGCTATCGCGGCGACATCATCAACGGCATCGAATTCACGCCGGAAGCGCGTAATCCTGATCCCGAACGCCAGATTATGGCCTACCGCCAGTCAGCCGCAACGCTGAACCTGCTGCGCGCTTTCGCCATGGGTGGTTTTGCCAACCTGGAAAACGTGCATCAGTGGATGCTGGGCTTCGTCAAGGATTCGCCGCAGGGCGAGCGCTATCGCAAGCTGGCTGACCGCATTTCCGAAACCATGGAATTCATGCGCGCCATCGGCATTACATCGGAAACCAATCCGCGTCTGCGCGAAACCGATTTCTTCACCAGCCACGAGGCGCTGCTTCTGGGCTACGAAGAAGCGTTGACCCGCGTGGATTCCACCACCGGCGAATGGTACGCCACCTCCGGCCACATGCTGTGGATTGGCGACCGTACGCGCCAGCCCGACCATGCCCATGTGGAATATTTCCGCGGCATCAAGAACCCGATCGGCCTGAAATGCGGCCCCTCGATGGAAGCGGACGGGCTGATCAAGCTGATCGACATTCTGAACCCGGAAAACGAAGCAGGCCGCCTGACGCTGATCTGCCGTTTTGGCCACGACAAGGTTGCCGACCATCTGCCAGCGCTCATTCGCGCGGTTGAGAAGGAAGGCCGCAAGGTTGTCTGGTCCTGCGACCCGATGCATGGCAATACGATCTCGCTCAACGGCTACAAGACACGGCCTTTCGAGCGCGTTCTGGGCGAAGTGGAAAGCTTCTTCCAGATCCACCGTTCAGAAGGCACGCATCCCGGCGGCGTTCATTTTGAAATGACCGGTAAGGATGTGACCGAATGCACCGGCGGCGCGCGTGCGCTCACCGGCGACGATCTGGCTGACCGCTACCACACCCATTGCGACCCGCGCCTCAACGCCGACCAGGCGCTGGAACTGGCCTTCCTTCTGGCCGAACGCATGAAGGAAGCCCATGACGAAAAACGCGCCATGGCGGTCAACGCATAAGTTATTTTCAACGCTGTCATCAGTAGATTGAACTTGAATGAGGAGGGGTCAGCAGCAATGCTGGCCCTTCATACGTTCAGGGAGACATTAGATGACGGAAACGGCAAGAGGGGCATGTTTGTGCGGGGCAGTACGGTTTTCCACCCATGGCAAGCTAGGGCGGATCACGGCCTGCCATTGCAGCCAGTGCCGCAAGCAATCCGGCCACTACTGGGCGGCGACCCACGTGCTGGAAGACGAGCTTGTTATTGAAGGCGGCGAGAACCTGACCTGGTATGTTTCCACCCCCGGCTATAAACGCGGCTTCTGCAAGACCTGCGGTTCGGCCCTGTTCTGGCAGCAGGACGGATCGTGTTATATCTCCATGAGCGCAGGTACGCTGGAAAGCCCCACACAGAAACTGGTCGAGCATATCTATTGCGCCGACAAGGGCGACTATTACGAGATCACCGACGGGTTGCCGCAATATGCAAAAGGCCGTGATTATTCGATGGAATGGTCATCGCCAGAATAGAGCGGCACAGGCGCGCTACCGTTTCGTCCCGGCCTGCGCCAGATCGGCATAATCGGGGAAGAAACGGTTGACGCCATATTGCTCGCCAAACATGGAATCATACTGCATCACCCGATATTCGGCGAGCACCGGGTCCAGCTTGCCATCCGTCTGCCAGTCGGTTGTCACATCGCCCTTGGCGCTTTCCAGCATATAGCGGTCAATAATGTCATAGCGGCTGGCCACGTCAGCAAGAACCCCGGTGTAATAGGGATGTTCAAGCCCGGCCAGCGTGGTAATGCGCTCGGGCAGCAGGGAAGGGCTGATGGTGCCGATATTCTTCACCGGCCCGGTTTTGGAAGACCAGATGATCAACGGCGTCTCGTGCCCGCGCTTCATGTCATCGGCAGAAGCGCGGCGTTCCGGCTGCTGATTTTCCATATAACCACCCGCCACATAGGCATTGCCCAGCGCCGGCAGATGATCGCCGAAAAATACGATAATGGTTTCTCGTTTGCGGCTCTTCGCCCATTGCATCAGCGTTTTCATGCTGGCGTCGGACTTGTTCACGCTTTCCACAAAGGTGGCGAAGCTTTCCCGCACATCGTCATCCATATCCGCTGGCGCATCGAACTTCACCGTGTTTTGCGGAAAGCGATGCGCCTCATAGGGGCCGTGTCCCTGCAGGGTGACAACGTGGAAGAAGAAGGGGTCTTCAAGCGCATCAGCCTGCCGGATGACCTCGGAAACCAGCGCCGCATCATCGGCGAACAGCTTGTCTTTCTTAAGCGATGGCATGTCCTGCAGCGAATAGTAGTCGTCAAAGCCCAGCGCCTTGTAAACCACCGTGCGGTTCCAGAACCAGCTTTTGAACGGGTGGATTGCCCGGGTGCGATAGCCCTCCGCGCGCAGGAATGTGGCAAGCGAGGGCAGGGGTGTTTCGATATATTGCTGATAGGGCACGCTGCCTTCCGGCAGGAAGGCGTTGGAAAAGCCGGTCAGCGCCTCAAATTCCACATTGGCGGTCAACCCACCGAATTCCGGCGAAAAGACATGGCCTCCCTGCTGTGAGCGGATGAAGGGCATCGGGTCTTTTTCAAACTGGATATTCGGCATCCGGGTCGGATCCCAGAAGGATTCGCTCATCACCAGAATGATGTCAGGCTTCTGCTTGGGGCTCTGCGTGACGGCAGGGCCGGGTTTAATGTCGGCAAGAAGGCTTTTCACATCGCCGTCAGGTGCGGCCATGCCATCCTGCCGAATATTGTATGTAAAGGCGAGAATGAGCCCGTTCTTGCGATAATTGTCGTCCTGGTCCCACATCATGGGCGTGGCGTGCATGAATTGGCGCAGGTCGAGAACCGGATTTTTCAAGACAATAGCAGACAGCGCCAGGAACACGGGCAGGGCCACGGCCAT
>JBNLGT010000159.1:0-3817 GCA_050306195.1 Ensifer sp. | reverse complement strand
ACACGACGCTCTTCCGATCTGTCTCTTACGGCGACGGAATTTAGACTTCAGCCGCCTGACACTGTGTGGCAATATGCTGTTGCTGAAACGCGGCTCATGTCATCTGATCCGTTGACGCGTCATAAGACCACGCGACGGGCCTTGTACGATGCTGCTCGCGCTGAATTTTCATCAGACGCCGCGCAGGAAGTTCTTCTCCTGAATGAGAGAGGGGAACTTGTTGAAGGGACGATTTCAAATATCTTCCTTGATGATGGCGCCGGTATATTAGAGACACCTCCGCTTGCATCCGGCTGCCTTGATGGCGTTTTGCGCAGATCGTTGCTCGATACGGGCAAGGCGCGTGAAAAGAACCTGACGCTGGCAGACCTCATAGGCGGCCGAGCCTATGTAGGAAACTCGCTGCGTGGCCTGATCCGCCTTCAAACAGGTTTTTAGACCAATCGTTTACGTTGCTCCATTATTTAGGTACATCTAAAAAGAGTGGGCATGGCAGGACGAAATGGAAACAGGTCTTCGAATTGCTGAAGAAACGAGCTTCGATTTTGATGAAACATCGCGGCTTGCTGTCAGTGCCTTTGGTAAAGACAGCCATGCGCTTTCCGCTGAACGTTTTCGCTGGACCTATGAGACCGGATATGACGATGTTCTGGTGCTGAGCGCATTTATGGACGGTCGCAAGATCGGACAGTTCGTCGCCGTTCTCCGTGATATTCACATCGGTAAAGAACGCCACAAGGCCGCTGAGCTGATTGACCTTTTTGTGTCTCCAGACCACCGGAAACGAAGCGTTATCGGCGGGCTCTATAACGGCCTGAAGGATCGCTTCGATGAACGTGGCATTCGCCACATCTATGCCTATCCGAATGAAAAGGCTGCGCCGCTTAACCGTCTATATTTTGGTCTAACCACATTTTCGCTGCTTCCCATGAGAATTGGAGTAAGGCTTCCGTTTTCAAGGAACGGCGGCAAGCTTCAAATCTATGAGGATGGCGGACACTTCTACAAGGCCTACGAACGCGCCTTTGCCGATAGCCTTTCCTGCTGGGACGAGGACAATTTCCGAAGGCGGCTGAGTTCGCCCATTTATGATTATATCTGTTGCGGCGATGGAAATGTTGGCTTCGTTTGCTCGCCGCGGGATTTGAAAGGTGTCAAAATCCTGCTCGTTTGTTCCACCTATTGCAACGATCCGGCGTTGTTCAATAGTGGCTGGGCGATGAGCAGGCTTCTGTCCCAGGCCTGCAAAAGGGCGAATGTTCGTTTATTCCTCTATGCTGGCTGGAACCATCCGATTGATTTTTCTCCAGGGCTCGCTGTGCCTAAGCGGTTTATGGGCGACAAGTTTGTTGTTCAGTCGAACTTTATCGGCAGCGGTGATGGCATCTCCAAATTGGAACTGATCGACATTGATTATGCATGAGCGGTATTCCACCAGAGATACAGGAGCGGAACTATGACCGTGAACAGGGTGGTCTGGCTGGGACCCATGTATATATTGCTTGCGATGCTTTTTCTTGCTCCGGCGATTTCAATGGTTCTCCATTTGTGATGGGAGAACCGATCACCTATCCCGAGCAGGGGCGGCCTGAGGCGATCGCTGCTACTGGTGTTTTTGCTGAGCCAACTTATTCCATCGTCAGCTATGGACTTCAATTTCATCATACACTGGTTGAAGCGCAACTGGGTGGCATGCCTCGCTCCTCTTCTGGCGGCGTTTTGGATTGGTTGCTTCGTTAAACCTGCCAGGGGCTTCGATTTGGGGCTCGACTTAGCGAGCCGACACCGCCTGCTTGTGCCGATCCCTTCAACACTCGGAGCTTTGTGGTAGGGCCGATGGGCGACTGCGATGCTGTATCTGTTTTCCATCCGCTGGAAGCATAAGTCTTTGCAGGACCGGCAATGGGTCGCTGTCATTCTGTTGCTTTGCCTTGCGAATGGTGCTTTCTTCGCGGCAATTTCGGGGCCGCTCGATTGTTATCATCGCCGAGTTCTTCCGATTGCCGGACTTGCTTTGACAACGGCTGTTGGCAGAACATGGCGGGATTGTTCGCTGCAGACCCCGGCTGGGCAATGACAGAAATTCAAGGAGTTTAATTTGTTCATTCTTTCGCTCACCTACAAAGTACCGTTGGAGACGGTGGATCAACATCTGGAGGCCCATGTTGCCTGGCTGAAAGAAGGCTATGCCAATGGCGTTTGTGTCGCGTCCGGTCGCAAGGTGCCGCGGACGGGCGGTGTTATCCTGGCGCGAGGTGAGCGGGCGGCTGTCGAAGCTTTCTGCCAAAGCGACCCCTTCGCCATTCATGGTGTTGCGGATTATCAGCTAACCGAGGTTGATTTCTCCATGACCGCCGAAGGACTGGAAGCCCTCAAGGGCTGATCAATGGAAAACTTGATCGGGCATATCAGGGCTTTGGAGGAACGGTTGGCGAGCCGCGACGGTAATGCGAATACGTTTGCAGATCTTCTTGATGAGCATGTTCTTGAGATTGGCCGTTCAGGCAAGATCTATCTCAGGCCCGATATACTGGTGGCATTGGAGAGGGGAGAAAAATTCCGGCGAGTTGAGATTTCGGAGTTCAAGCTCAGTGCTGTAGATGAGAATACAGTGCTTGCTGTCTTTCGCACCTCGCGGCCTGAAATGAAGAACAAACGTGATACGCGCCGGTCTTCCTTGTGGAAATGTGGAGACGATGGCCGGTGGCGGCTCGTCTTTCATCAAGGGACACCATTGTGACACCATTTTATAAGAACAGAGTGGTGTTGAGTGAGGATGTGCTGTGGTTGCGCCATCGGATTGTGTAAAAGCGCGGAAGCAAGGGCATAGCCGGCTATCGAGTCTTGCAATCGGTTTCGCTGCGGGGCAGAGTTGTATGTGTTTTAAGGGATTCTTTTCGGGCTATCCCTGCGGGAGAACAGAATGAAAAAGGTTGCGAACTCTCTGTCGATCGGAGTTGTTTCCGTATTTGCGTTGTTAGCGGTCGCGTCGTGCTCGACTACCAGTAGGCCTCTGCCTAGGGTGGCGCAGGCGCCGACAGTGGAGGGACAGTGGGTTGATCCGAACGGATTCGTCTCAACGTTCCAGGCCGGGACATTCTCTACGCAGACAACGGATACAAACCAGATTCTTGCGTCAGGCACTTATACGCAGGTTGGACCGCGACTGGTGGAAATCAATATGACTTCGCGTCTGCGCAACACGCAATTGCGGGTCAATTGCAGCCTTGCATCTGACAACCAGCTGAACTGCACATCCGAATCGGGCTCGCAGTTTTCTCTAGTGCGGAAACAGGCCACGCTTTGACGGCGTAATATGCGAATAAAAAAAGCGCCGGTGAGTGAAGGTCACCGGCGCTTTCTTATGTGGTGTTGCATTTACTCGGCAGCGTCTGCCTGACCTTCGATCATGCCAAGCGCGATCAGGTATGTATCGAGCACGGCTTCTTCTTCCATGCGCTCCTGCGCGTCTTTCTTGCGCAATGAAATAACTTTGCGCATGATCTTGGTGTCGTATCCCATGGCTTTTGCCTCGCCATAGACATCCTTGATGTCGTCGGCGATGGTTTTCTTTTCCTCTTCCAGGCGCTCGATACGTTCAATGAAAGCGCGAAGCTGGTCGCGGGCGATGCCGTGTGCATCCGTCATCATGAAACTCCTGTCGTCACGATATGAAACATGGGCCGATGACCTGCCGTGATCCGCGGCGAAGGTCAAGGGCAAAGAAAGTATTATCCGCTTTATACCAAGGTTCGATGATTATGACTCATATGATGAGAGCTGGGACGGCCGTCCGAGTAGGAAAATACCGCAGTTA
>JBNLGT010000158.1:0-3921 GCA_050306195.1 Ensifer sp. | reverse complement strand
GAGAGATCGTTACACAGGGTGGAAATCTGGAGAAAGCCATCGAGGGGCAGGCAATCACGCTGGTTCTGGAGGATGAAATCGAGGTTTCGCGTGGCAATATGCTGGTTGCGCCCTCAGATCGTCCGCATGTGGCAGACCAGCTGCAGACGCATATCATCTGGTTTGACGCCAATCCAATGATCCCCGGACGGTCCTATATACTGAGGACGGAAACGGACAGCGTAAATTGCTCGGTCACCGACCTCAAATATGAAATCGATGTGAACAGTTTCGCGCACAATGCCGCCCGGTCTCTGGATATGAACGGCGTCGGGGTCTGCAATATCTCGTTGCAGTCACCCATTGCTTTTGATTCATACAAGACCAACCGCATCACCGGCAATTTCATCATCATTGACCGGTTTACCAATGCCACGCTGGGCGCAGGCATGATCGACTATCCCCTGCGGCGCGCGGACAACGTTCATTGGCAGGCAACCGAGGTCAACAAGGCCGCGCGCGGGGACATGAAGAACCAGAAGCCCGCCGTGCTCTGGTTCACGGGGTTTTCAGGATCGGGGAAATCGACAATTGCCAATGCGCTGGAGAAATATCTGTACGTCAATGGCAAGCACACCTATCTGCTTGACGGCGACAATGTCCGGCACGGGCTTAACCGCGATCTTGGCTTTAAGGACGAGGATCGCGTGGAGAATATCCGGCGGGTGGCCGAGGTCGCCAAGCTGATGGCTGATGCCGGTCTTATCGTTCTCGTATCATTTATATCACCGTTCAAATCTGAACGCCGTATGGCGCGCGACTTGATGGATGACGGGGAGTTTATTGAGATATTTGTCGATACGCCAATTGAAGAATGTGCCAGACGCGATCCGAAAGGTCTCTACGCGAAGGCAAGGGCCGGTGAAATCAAGAATTTTACAGGAATAAGTTCGCCATATGAACGTCCGGAACATCCTGAACTGCATCTGCAAACTGTCGATGGGGACCCGCAGGCGCTGGCAAAGAAAATTGCCGAGTTTCTGGAAAATCGATGAATTTTGGAATGGAAATGCTGAAGGAATTTGAACGCATTGCGCTAGCCGCAGGCGCTATCATCATGGATGTTTATGACAGCGATTTTGATGTCGACATTAAAAACGATCAATCGCCGGTGACCAAAGCGGATCAAGGCGCAGAGGCGCTTATCCTGAAGGAGCTGAAAGAACGCTTTCCACAAATCCCGGTGGTGGCTGAGGAAGAGGCCGCTGCTGGACGCTTTCCTGTCCTTGACGGGCAACCCTTCATTCTTGTTGATCCTCTCGACGGGACGAAGGAGTTTATAAACCGTCGTCGGGAGTTTACCGTCAATATTGCCTATATTGAGAACGGCGCGCCCGTTGTCGGCGTCGTTTATGCTCCGGCCACCGGCGTTGCCTATAGTGGAGGCGCTGGGCGCGCGCAAAAGCTGCTCATCTCCAATGGAGCGATCGTTTCACGCCGTGACATTACAACGCGAGGACCGACTGAAAATCAGGTTGCTGTTGCCAGCCGCTCCCATAACAGTCCGGAAACGATGGCGTTTCTTGAAGAAAGAGGGATTAAGGAATGCAAATCGGTGGGCTCATCGCTTAAATTTTGCCTTTTGGCGGAGGGGCTGGCGGACGTCTATCCTCGTTTTGGGCGAACCATGGAGTGGGACACTGCTGCCGGTGACGCCGTACTGCGCGCTGCCGGTGGTATTACGGTCAATACCGATGGTACGCCTTTTTCCTATGGCAAGTGTAACCAGGCAGATGATTGTGACTTTGCCAATCCGGACTTCATTGCATGGGGACGGAGCTGAAAATTTCGCGATACGGGTGGCTGAAATAACCCATGAAATCCACAGTCCTCACAACTGATGCGTTTGTAAAATTGTATCCTATGCCCAATTCTTGCCCGATTCCGGCTGCCTTTAGGGGCTTGAGGCTGGCGAGGAATTGTCAGTTGTGCCTCAACGGGACAGCGTTGACGGTTTGGTAACCTGGATTAAGGTATCATAAACGAAATTGTGAGAATTGCCTTGGTTTGACGCAAGCCTTCAAAGGCCGAGACGAACACCAACCGGTAGGAAATTATGTTGGCAGGAAAAACCGTACTCGTACTATCGACACTTTTGGCGTCCGCATCACTGGCGCAGGCGCAGTCGCCCACCCGGATCGAACAGTTTCATGCATGGGGGGCTTATTATTACAATTCCGGCAAAGGCAAGGTTTGCTATGTTCTTTCGGTTCCTGCCGAAAAGTCTCCGGCAAATGTTGACCACGGTGACAATTTTCTTCTTGTCACGCAGCGGCCCGGCCAGAATATTTCCTATGAGCCGCAAGCTATGATGGGTTATGTTTTGAAGGGTGGATCCAAGGTGGTCGCGGAAATTGACGGCAAGTCATTTACCTTTTTCACCAAGGACAAATCTGCCTGGCTTGAAAATGCGGCCGAGGAACCTGCACTGGTTTCGGCCATGAAGTCGGGTAGGTCCATGACCGTCAAGGCAACCTCGTCAAGGGGTACCGCCACCTCCTATACCTACTCCCTTTCGGGGATTACTGCAGCGCTCAACAAGATTGAGAGTTGCAAGTAATCTCCAAGCAAATCAGCACCAACTTGGGCCGGTCTTAAAAACCGGCCCTTTTTCATATGTCATTTTGGTGTTAAAGGGGCGCCGACGTAAATTCCCAACCTGGTGAAACCATGAACGCATCCGCTGCGACTATATCTGCATTGTCGGCAAAACCGTCTCTCATTGGTCTGACCCGTGATGAGCTGGGTGACGCCCTGCGTGAGCGAGGTGTGCCGGATAAGCAAATCCGCATGCGGGTGGGGCAGATCTGGCACTGGCTCTATATTCGCGGGATCTCGGATTTCGACGACATGTTGAACGTGTCGAAGGATTTGCGGGCGCTTTTGAAGGAACATTTCACCATTCAGCGGCCCGAAATCGCTGAGGAGCAGATTTCATCAGATGGCACACGCAAGTGGCTTTTGCGCTTCCCATCGCGCGGCGCGGGACGACCGGTCGAGGTGGAGACAGTTTATATTCCCGAGGAAGGCCGCGGTACGCTTTGTGTGTCCAGTCAGGTCGGTTGTTCACTCAACTGCTCCTTTTGCCATACCGGAACGCAACGTCTGGTGCGCAACCTGACGGCAGAGGAAATCCTGTCGCAAATCCTGCTTGCGCGCGATCGGCTTGGTGATTTCCCGAACAAGGAAACGCCGCAAGGCGCTATCCTTCCCTCCAGCGAGCGCAAGGTGACCAATATTGTGCTCATGGGCATGGGTGAGCCACTTTACAATTATGATGCCGTCAAGAACGCCATTTTGATTGCCACAGATGGTGATGGCCTCTCGCTTTCCAAGCGCCGCGTTACGCTGTCGACCTCCGGCGTTGTGCCAGAGATTGCGCGTATTGGCGAGGAAACCGGCGTCATGCTGGCGATTTCGCTTCATGCGACCAATGATGAACTGCGTGACGTGCTGGTGCCCATCAACAAGAAATATCCGCTGAAAGAGTTGATGGAAGCCTGCCGGAACTATCCGGGACTTTCGAATGCGCGCCGCATAACGTTCGAATATGTGATGCTGAAAGGTGTGAATGACAGCCTGACGGACGCGCGCGATCTGGTGAAGCTTCTGAAGGGCATTCCTGCCAAGATCAACCTCATCCCGTTCAATCCCTGGCCGGGCACGCATTACGAATGTTCAGATTGGGAGACCATCGAGACATTCTCCGATTTCATCAATGATGCAGGCTATGCTTCGCCGATCCGCACACCGCGTGGTCGCGATATTCTGGCTGCCTGCGGCCAGCTCAAGACCTCGGCGGAAAAGAAGAGCCGCGCCCAGAGAGACCGGGAAGAGCAGGATCCGGCAACGGCAGCTCAGGCTGGCTGACGGATAAAGGCG
>JBNLGT010000157.1:0-3940 GCA_050306195.1 Ensifer sp. | reverse complement strand
TGGACTCTTCCGCCGTGGAGAAACCCGCATATTGGCGGATGGTCCAGGGACGCCCGGCATACATGGTCGCGCGAGGCCCGCGCAGATAGGGCTCAAAACCGGGGAGGGTGTCGGTGTTGGGAAGATCGGCAATGTCGTCAGCGGTGTAGAGCGGCTTTACTGTAATGCCCTCAGGGGTTTCCCAGTTGAGGCTTTCCGGTTTGTCGCCTTTCAGCTCCTTTGAAGCGAGGGTCTTCCAGTCTTCAATGGTTTTCTTCGTCATCTTCGTTCCTCCCGGTGCGTCTTTGCACGCGCGGTCAAAATTTCCACCGTCCTGGTCGGGCTTGATCCGGCCATCCAGCCGCAGTTCCGTACCTGAATCCTCGGGCCAAGCCTGCGGATGACGGCACGACGGGCCGGTTCGCGGTTCACCCCTCAAACTCCATGATCACTTCATCAACGGCCAGGGATTGGCCAACCTTGGCGTTGACGGTTTTGATGATGGCGTGCTTTTCCGCTTTCAGGACGTTTTCCATCTTCATGGCTTCCACCACGGCAAGCGCCTGGCCTTCCTGCACCTCGTCACCAGCTTTCACCATGAGCGATGAGATGAGGCCCGGCATGGGGCAGAGAAGGAACTTGGATGTATCCGGCGGAGCCTTGACAGGCATGAGCGCCGCAAGTTCAGCAACGTGAGGCGAAAAGACCTGTACTTTCAGATCCATGCCGCGCTGCCGCATACGGAAGCCACCCGGAACCGGGGCAACCTTGAAAGCGAATTCCTCGCCCTCGATCGTAACAATGGCGAGCGGCTGACCGGGCTGCCAGTCTGTTTCAACTTGTGCATCCTCGCCGCCATCAAGGCTGACGCCGAAGCCGGTTTCGATATGCTTGATGCTCGCGGTAATAGCTTTCTCGCCAATGCGAACCACTTTGTTCGTCCCGTTGCCCGCGCCAACGGAGAAATGCGCGCCGGAAATATGCGCGTTGCGTTCCGAAGCAATGCGTGAAAGCACAAGCGCGGCATAGGCAAAGCGTTTCAGGGAGTCTTCATCGGATTCCACCGGCGCAAAACCGTCCGGATATTCCTCCGCAATAAAGCCAGTGGAAAGACGGCCTTCGCGC
Organism: Ensifer sp.; assembly: GCA_050306195.1. GTDB lineage: Bacteria > Pseudomonadota > Alphaproteobacteria > Rhizobiales > Rhizobiaceae > Ensifer_A. Next base: position 2,836 of record JBNLGT010000157.1, on the reverse strand, counting down.
CAGCGCGGGTGCTGCATGAGGGCGGAGAGGAAGGGCAGGTTATGGCCTATGCCTTCCACCTCAAAGCGGTCCAGCGCGTCTGCCATGGCGTCAACGGCTGAAAGCCGATCCGGAGCCCAGGTGCAGAGCTTGGCGATCATGGGGTCGTAGAACATGGAAATTTCCGAACCCTCGGTGACGCCGGTTTCGTTTCGCACCTTGGCGTCACCAATGGCGATTTCCGCCGGTGGCCGGTAGCGCGAGAGCCTGCCAATGGACGGCAGGAAATTGCGATAGGGGTCTTCCGCATAAAGACGCGATTCAATGGCCCATCCGTTGAGCTTCACATCCTTCTGGGTGATGGCAAGTTTCTCGCCAGCCGCAACCCGGATCATCTGTTCAACAAGGTCGACGCCGGTAATCAGTTCAGTAACGGGATGTTCCACCTGAAGGCGGGTATTCATTTCAAGGAAATAGAAATTGCGGTTTTTATCGACAATGAATTCCACCGTTCCGGCACTCTGGTAATCCACCGCCTTGGCCAGCGCTACCGACTGTTCGCCCATTGCCTTGCGTGTTTTTTCGTCCAGAAACGGCGAGGGGGCTTCCTCAACCACTTTCTGGTTTCGCCGCTGAACCGAGCATTCGCGCTCGCCGAGATAGATCACATCGCCGTGGCCATCGCCCAGAAGCTGGATTTCGATGTGACGTGGCTCTTCAATGAATTTCTCGATGAAGATCCGGTCATCGCCAAACGAGGATGCAGCTTCCGACTTGGAACGCTCAAAACCTTCCCTTGCTTCGGCATCGTTCCAGGCAATGCGCATTCCTTTGCCGCCGCCGCCTGCTGACGCCTTGATCATGACCGGATAGCCGATTTCGGAGGCGATTTTGACGGCGTGTTCTGCGTCGTCAATCAGGCCCATATAACCAGGCACGGTGGAAACGCCCGCTTCTGCGGCAATCTTCTTCGAGGTGATCTTGTCGCCCATCGCCTCAATGGCTTTCACCTTGGGGCCGATGAAGATGATGCCTTCCTTTTCCAGTGCGTCACAGAAGGAAGCGCGCTCTGAAAGGAAGCCATAACCAGGGTGAACGGCTTCCGCGCCGGTCGCCTTGCAGGCCGCGATAATCCTGTCGGCAATGAGGTAGCTTTCGGCGGCGGGTGGAGCGCCGATATGGACGGCCTCGTCCGCCATTTTCACATGTTCTGCATCACGGTCCGCATCGGAATAAACGGCGACCGTGGCAATGCCCATTTTCTTCGCGGATTTGATGACGCGGCAGGCAATTTCGCCTCGATTGGCTATCAGAATTTTTGTGAACATGTGTTTTCCTCCCGCTCTACTTTTTCAGCTCGTAGAGTATGGTCTGATGTTTTTTCACAAGATCAATGTCGCCCATTTTCTGGCCGATGCGGACCATGCCAAGATGCGGCTCGGTGTCGTTCGGGTTGCTTTTGATCGCTTCTTCGAAATGTGCACGGGCTTTGGCATATTCAAAGCGCTGTTCGTAGATCCGGGCCCAATCGGTGAGCAGGCGTGAATCCTCACCAATGATGGAACGCGTCTTCTCGAAATAGCGATCAACCACATCTTCAGCGTCGCCACGAATGCCTGTTGCCACGGCCAGTCCCCAATAGACTGCGCCGTCAGCCGGATTGAGGAGCCAGGCCTGATTGAAGTTTTGAATGGCGGCCTCCACGTCCTGTCGACCGATGCTCTGCCAGCCGGCATTCATGGCCTGTTCGGCGGCCCCGGTGGCGTCGCCTACCTCATCCAGCAACTTGGTGCTTGCCTGTTTTTGTGCCTCAGAAATCTCGACGCCTTCCCACAGCGGAACCTCGTCTGCACGAGCCGCGACTGGGGCGGCCAGAACGAGCGCCAGAAGCGCGGCGTGGCCCAGATTTCGGGCGGAGGTAAGAGACTTATGGATCATGCAGATTTCGCCTTGTAAGCTTCGTAGCCCGTTCGCCTGAGTTCGCAGGCAGGACAGGCGCCACACCCATAGCCCCAGGCATGCCGCTCAGATCGGTCGCCACGGTAACAAGTGTGGCTATCTTCCAAAATGAGATCGACGAGTTTTGCGCCGCCTAGGTCTTCGGCCATTTGCCACGTCTCAGCCTTGGTCAGCCACATCAGCGGCGTATGGATGACCTGCCGCGTATCAAGGCCAAGCGACAGCGTTACTTGAAGGCTTTTGAGCGTGTCATCACGACAATCCGGATAGCCGGAATAGTCCGTCTCACACATGCCGCCTATCAGGTGCCTTGCCTTGCGACGATAGGCCAGCGCGGCAGCCGCGGTGAAAAAGAGAATGTTGCGACCCGGCACAAAAGTATTGGGCAGGCCCGCCTCGGTCATCTCGATTTCCATATCGCGGGTCAGCGAGGTTTCGGAAATATCGTTGAGCAAACTCATGTTGATGACATGATCCTTGCTCAGCTTGAAGGCCCAGTGTGGAAACTGCTCTCTCAGTTTGTCGAGAAATGTCAAACGTATATCGAGTTCGACCCGGTGGTTTTGACCGTAGTCGAATCCGACCGTTTCGACACTTTCAAAATTAGCGAGCGCCCAGGCAAGGCAAGTCGCAGAATCCTGACCGCCGGAGAATAAAACGAGCGCCTTGTCGCCAATCATCCGACTAAACCTCCAGCACGTCTTCAAAGGCTTCTGGGAAGCTGACGCGCGCCACGGTTTCGTTGATCTTCAGCATTGCCTGATAGGAAGCCGGATCGAAGGGAGATTCGGCCGCCACGACCTCGCGGCCAAAGAGGCGGGACAGACGTCCCGCATCCAGATTGCCACGTTCAAATGGCTCATCCCCGAAATGGTGCCAAAGCGAGTTGAGGAAAGCG
>JBNLGT010000156.1:0-3974 GCA_050306195.1 Ensifer sp. | reverse complement strand
CACCCTTGCCAGCATTTTCGGCCAGCTTTGCAAATTCTGTCTTGGAGATGAAGCCCTTCGACAAGGCGATTTCTTCCGGGCAGGCAATCTTCACGCCCTGCCTTTTTTCCAGCGTTCTGACAAATTCACTTGCTTCAAGAAGGCTGTCCGGCGTGCCCGTATCAAGCCAGGCATAACCGCGCCCCATGACCGAGACATTCAACTTGCCCTGACTGAGATAGGCTTTGTTGACGTCGGTGATTTCATATTCGCCACGCGCTGACGGCTTCAGGTTGGAGACAATGTCGACAACGGTAGCGTCGTAAAAATAAAGACCGGTTACAGCCCAGTTCGATTTGGGCTTTTCAGGCTTTTCCTCAATGGATAGCGCCTTCATGTTTTCGTCAAAGTCGACAACCCCATAGCGTTCCGGGTCGTTGACGCGATAGGCAAACACAGTCGCCCCATCCTTTATCTCCTGCGACTGTTTCAGCAGGGCCGGCAGACCGTGTCCATAGTAGATATTATCGCCCAGGATCAGACATGAAGGTGACCCGGCAACGAAATCCGCGCCGATCATATAGGCCTGCGCAAGACCATCCGGGCTCGGCTGCACGGCATAGGAAAGCGACAGGCCCCAATGAGCGCCGTCACCCAGCAATTTCTGGAACATCGGCATGTCGTGAGGGGTCGAGATGATCAGAATTTCACGGATACCGGCAAGCATCAGTGTGGCCAGAGGATAATAGATCATCGGCTTATCGTAGACCGGTATGATCTGTTTGCTGATGGCCAGCGTCATGGGGTGAAGGCGCGTGCCGCTTCCGCCCGCCAGAATAATACCCTTCATTCTGTTCCTCCACTGTTTCGCAAAAGTGTTTCGACAACCCACCTTGTCGATGGTCGCCAGTCCGGCAAGCACAGCCCGTAGACGGATTCCAGCTTTTTGCAATCGAGCCGAGAATTCGCTGGGCGCTTTGCCGGCGTCGGATATTGTTCGGTCGAGATATTCTCAACGACAACTTTTCCAAGACCGAACTCAGCTCTTGCATCAAAAATGAAGCGGGCAAAATCCGCCCAGCTTGCCTCACCCCCGCCTGCCATGTGGAACAGTCCACGCAATGCAGGGTCATTGTTTTGGCAGAGCTTTTCAGCAGCTACTACCAGTGCAGCCGCAATATCATGCGCCGACGTTGGGCAGCCGAACTGATCGGCAACGACGTTCAATGTGTCGCGTGTTTCGCCTAGCCGCAACATGGTTTTCACAAAATTGTTGCCGTAGATAGAATAGACCCAGGCCGTTCTGAAAATAGCGTGATTGGGCGTTGCAACTGCAACAGCCAGTTCCCCGTCAAGCTTCGACCGACCATAGACGGTTGCTGGCCCTGTCGGATCTGTTTCCACATAGGCGGCTGATTTTTCGCCATCGAACACATAGTCGGTCGAAAGGTGAAGAACGGGAATATCAAGCGCAGAGGCCGCGTGAGCGACTGCAGCTGCTCCGTCACGGTTGACGGCAAACGCCATCTCCGTTTCAGTCTCCGCTCGATCGACGGCGGTATAGGCAGCGGCTGAAATCACCGCCTCCGCTCCTGAGTTAACGAGCGCAGAACAAACGCTGTCAGGGTCGATAAGCTCTAATTCCGGTCTTCCAATCGGAATGATTGTCAATCCCGGGTTCTCCAATGCCTGGAGAGCACGAGTTACCTGTCCATTTTTGCCTGTTACCGCCAGCCTCATTTTCAGGCCTTCTTCAACACACCAAGGCGCTCTCCGGAATAGACGCCTTCGCGAAGCGGACGCCACCACCATTCGTTTTGCAAGTACCATTCCACCGTCTTGCGAATGCCGGTGTCAAAGTTTTCCTGCGCCTTCCAACCCAGCTCATCTTCAAGCTTCGTCGCATCAATCGCATAGCGCGCATCATGGCCGGGACGATCCGTTACGTGGGTAATAAGTTGGCTATGTGGCGCATTTGCCGGTCGCAACTCATCCATGATAGCGCATACGCGTGTAACCACATCGATGTTGCGGCGTTCGTTCCGCCCACCGACATTATATTTCTCCCCGGAACGCCCATTGCGGACAATCAGCCATAGCGCCTTGGCGTGGTCTTCAACATAAAGCCAGTCACGAATATTGGCGCCATTACCGTAGACTGGCAGCGGCTTGCCTTCGAGCGCATTCAAAATGATGAGCGGAATGAGCTTTTCGGGAAAATGAAACGGCCCGTAATTATTCGAGCAGTTTGAGATGACCGCAGGCAAGCCATAAGTTCGCTGCCACGCCGAAACGAGATGGTCGCTTGCAGCCTTGGACGCAGAATAGGGCGAAGAGGGGTCATAGGGCGTTATTTCTTCAAAAAGTCCATCATCGCCGAGCGAGCCGTAGACCTCGTCAGTCGAAACATGCAGCATGCGAAATGCAGCCTTTTTTGCCTCATCAAGGCCGCTCCAGTATTTGCGGGCCGCTTCCAGCATATTGAACGTGCCGTTCACATTCGTCTGAATAAAATCAGCCGCGCCTGTTATCGAACGGTCGACATGGCTTTCTGCTGCGAGATGCATGACGTAATCGGGTTTGAAGCTCTCAAACGCCTCGCCGATGGCTGCCGGATCGCAGATATCCGCTTTCAGGAAACGATGATTGGGATTGTTTTCAATTGGCTTCAAGGACGCCAGATTTCCAGCGTAGGTCAGCTTATCAATGTTGAGCACTTCCGCGCCAACATCACTTACCAGATAGCGCACAAGCGCCGAACCAATAAAACCAGCCCCTCCTGTCACAATAACGCGCATCAACGTGACCCCCGCTCATCAAAATGAAAATAGTCCGGCAGATCAGCAAGCAACGGCTGCTTCTTGTCTTTTTCCGAAAGAATGAAATCATTCATCTGCGGCCAGGATATACCTATCTCCGGATCGTTCCAGCAGAGCCCGCGGTCATTTTCGGCGCTATAGGGCGCAGTCACTTTGTAAGAAATGATTGTATCGGGCGCAGTGGTGATAAAGCCATGAGCCATCCCCGCAGGCACCCAGAATTGAAGACCGTTTTCAGCAGAGAGTTCGCGCCCAACCCACTGTCCGAATGTGGGCGACCCGTGCCGAATGTCGACGGCCACGTCCCAAAGCGCCCCTCTGATACAACGTACCAGTTTGCCTTGCGCAAAGGGATCCAGCTGAAAGTGCAGGCCACGGACCGTACCCACCTCAGCAGACAGTGATTCATTGTCCTGAACGAATGTCACGTCCGCTATGTTCTCGCGAAACCAGCCATCCTTGAAGACTTCGCTGAAATAACCGCGGTTATCACCGTGACGAACAGGCGAAATTTCGATCACGCCAGGAATCTTGGTATCACGGAATTGCAAGGGCCGACCCCATCATGCTGAACATCAAAGCTACCCGGCAAATTAGATCATGCCGAAACTGATAACGAAATACATTATGCGGTGATAAAGCCCTAATCGGCCAAGGCGCAAGCCCATATCGGATAATCGGATAATTTGCCCACTTATCCCTGGCGATAGATTCCGGGCTGGTCGAACAGGGCAGGGTTCACGCCAAGCAGAACCCGAGGCATTCGACGGCGCCTGTCACGCCTCAAATATGGTGAAAAGGCATCCCAATAACGTGCCAATTCAACCATTCATCCAAGTGGGAAGCCAAAGGGCAATTTGCGGGAAGAAAAGAATGAGCGCCAGAGCAACAATTTGAATGAGGATAAATGGAACGAGGGCGCGGAAAATTTCCGCAAGCGACATATCCTTCGGCGCAACAGACTTCAGGTAAAATGCAGATCTCGCTCGCTCATCAAAACCAATCCCAATTCTGCATCCTCCCACGGCTTCAAATCCGGAGAGTGTGACATTCCAACTTTGCAGAATCAGGACACTTTAACTTTGCGGCTACAAATCAAAATTGCGAAATATATCTTATGGAACTTTTGCTTCTAACGTTTTACGTCCTGGGCGTTTGAAATAGGAGAACAGCGGC
>JBNLGT010000155.1:0-4044 GCA_050306195.1 Ensifer sp. | reverse complement strand
AACCACTGCAAGCGCTTTGCGAAGCCAACGGCATCAAGGGAACGCTGCTGCTTGCCCACGAGGGCATCAACGGTACGATTGCTGGCCCACAGCAAGGCATCACCAATGTCCTGGCCTTCCTGCGCGCCCGGCCCGAATTTGCAGGCCTGACGCACAAGGAAAGCTATGCCTCCAAACCGCCATTCCTGCGAATGAAGGTGCGTCTGAAAAAGGAAATCGTGACCATGGGGGTTGAAGATATTGACCCCAAGAAAGTTGTCGGCACCTATGTCGAACCGAAGGATTGGAACGACCTGATTTCAGATCCGGACACAATCCTGATCGACACCCGCAATGATTACGAAACGGCCATCGGCCTCTTCAAGGGCGCGATCGACCCCAATATCAAGACTTTCCGTGAGTTTCCTGATTGGGTTCGCAACAATCCGGGCCTGCATAACAAGCCAAAAATCGCCATGTATTGTACCGGCGGAATACGCTGCGAAAAATCGACAGCCTTTGCAAAACAGTTGGGCTTCGATGAAGTTTATCACCTCAAGGGCGGTATTCTGAAATATCTGGAAGAGGTGCCGAAGGAAGAAAGCCTTTGGGAAGGCGAATGTTTCGTCTTTGATGAGCGTGTTTCTGTGAGCCACGGATTGGCCGAGGGCGATTACAAGCTTTGCCGCGCCTGCCGTCACCCCCTTACGGCGGAGGAAATCGCCGCACCCGAATACGAAGACGGCGTTTCCTGCCCACATTGTATCAACGAACGTTCAGAGGAAGATCGTATCCGTTTCCGCCAACGCCAGAAACAGATGGCGCTGGCCAAAAAACGCGGTGAAAAACACCTCGCTTCCGGCAGCTGATACGATCAGGAGCATGACCGCAGTAAGTTGAGGTCCCAATAGCAGGCGACCTCAACTCTCCCCTGGATCCCGTACAAAGCCTTCAAGCCGCAACAAGGCGTCCCGTATACCCAGCCGGATGTCGGGCCGTTCCAGAATGAGCGCGGCCTCATCCAGCGTCTTGCCAACCAGCGGCACGCTGAACGTTTCGCCCGGCATGATATTCAAGGACGCGGTTTTCAGAACCTCAGTCAGGGCCGACAGACCAAAATGCCCGCGGCCCAAGGCGTAGGCATGGGCCAGCATGACCGGTTTGTCGACCAGTTCTGGGCGAGACACCAGCCAGTCAAGCGCGTTTTTCAATCCGCCGGCGATACCGTGCGCATATTCAGGCGAGGCGATGATGAGCGCATCCGCCTTTTCAACCTCCCCGGCAAAGGCCTGAACGATTTCCGGTGTTGCATCACCTTCCCTGTCCGGATTGAAAATTGGCAGATCCCCAATCAGATCACAGAGAACCACTTCAACGCCTTCGGGAGCATCCCGGTGCATGGCGCGCAGCAACGCGCTATGCACCGAGATTGCTCGTAAGCTGCCGGAGATAGCGTAAAAACGCATCCCGTTACTTGCCTGTCGTCGCGTGATTACCTTTGGGAAATTCCTCCGCCAAAGACTTGTACCAGAGCCCGCTCTTCTTGACGGTCCGCTCCTGCGTCTCATAGTCAACATAGGTCAGGCCGAAACGCATCTTATAACCCTCGGCCCATTCGAAGTTATCCATCAATGACCAGGCAAAATAGCCGCGCAGCGGGAAACCTTCCTCAATCATGTCGGCGGCAACCGAGATGTGATCGGCATAATAATCAAGACGAGGCTGGTCATCAATTTCGCCATCCTCACCCGGTTCCATATTATAGCAGGCGCCGTTTTCGGTAATATAGAATTCAGGCAGGTCGTAGGCCCCATAGAGGTTTCGCACCACCTGAATAAAGCCGGATGGATCAATTTCCCAACCGATGTCGGTTTTTTCCGGATGTACCGGCGGAGCCGGAACATGCGCCGGGTACGGCGCATCCGGATTGGGGTCAGCGGCCACCCGGAGCGGCGAATAATAGTTAAGTCCCCACCAATCGAGTTTCTCTGAGATGATCTCCATATCGCCATCTTCCACCGGCGGCATCAAAGGCCCCAGCCCCTCAATGAGGCTTTGTGGATAAGCGCCCTTGAATATGGGACCGAAGAACATGCCATTGTGGAAATCTTCCGCACGCGATGCTGCGGCCTGATCTTCAGCACTGTCTGAAGCGGCAAAAATGGATTGAGCGTTAAAAACGATACCCACCGGCAGTTCGGGCGCGACATCGCGAATAGCCTGAACGCCAAGACCATGGGCCAGGTTGGTGTAATGCGCCGCGTGAAGTGTCGCTTCCATACTCTTTTCGCCGGGCGCATGGATCCCAAGCAGGTGCGAAAGAATGACAGAACACCAGGGCTCATTGAAAGTCGCCACGGCGTCGAGGCGATCCCCCAAGCGTTTGATCACCGTCTCGGTATAGCGTTGATAGGCATAGGCCGTGGAACGCGCGGTCCAGCCGCCATTGCCCATCAGCGTGAGCGGCAGATCCCAATGATAAAGAGTCGCAAAAGCCTTAATCCCGCGCCGTTTCATGCCATCCAGAAGCCGGTCGTAGAAATCGAGACCCTTTTCGTTGATCGGGCCTGTTCCATCAGGAATAATACGCGGCCAGGCGATGGAGAAACGGTATGCGCTCACCCCGAAATCCTTGATCAGGTCAAGGTCATCTTCCCAGCGATGATAATGATCACAGGCAATATCGCCATTGTGGCGTTCATAAACCCGGCCGGGCATATTGCAAAAGGCATCCCAGATGGAAGGCTTGCGCCCGTCCTCCTTGGTTGCACCTTCAATTTGAAACGCAGCCGTCGCCACGCCGAACAGGAAATCGCCGGGGAACCGCCCAGCCAGTTTTTTGGGATCTTTCACGCTTCATTCCTTCTGATATGCACGCGGCGCATATGCTTGCTTTGCCGCTGTTTTCCTAATTTCATTGAACGGGCCATTTGCCGCATTGCGTCAACAATTTAACAACGCACAGGGTCTGTTCCACCTCATACCTTCACCCATGCTCCATTCCGTTTTGAGGAATTGACACAGGCATTGACAAATACGACACCCTTCAGACCGTCATAAACCGTAGGATAGAGAACAGCCGGATCAGTCGCACTGCCATCTCTAAAGGCGCGAATGGCCCGCGCGGCTTCGGCGTAGATATTGGCAAAGCCTTCCAGATAACCCTCCGGGTGACCGCCGGGCGTACGGCTGACACGAGCAGCGACATCCATCGCGCCAGCCCCTGCTCTCGTGATCATCTGCTTAACCCCACCCAGCGGTGTGAACCAGAGATAGTTTGGGTCGGCCTGCGCCCATTCAAGACCACCCTTGGTTCCGTAAACACGAACCCGCAAGCCATTTTCATTTCCAGTCGCAACCTGGGAACACCAAAGCATGCCCTTTGCTCCGCCATTGAAACGCATCATGACGTGCGCGTTATCATCCAAGGCGCGCCCGTCAACGAACGTATGCACATCAGCCGCAAGCTCATCCAGCTCCAGCCCGGAAATGAAACAGCCGAGATGATAGGCATGTGTTCCAATGTCTCCGGTCGAACCGCCAACACCGGAACGCGCCGGATCAGTCCGCCAGCCTGCCTGTTTGTTGTCACCGCTCTGTTCAATCGGTTCCGCCAGCCAGTCCTGAGGATATTCCATCTGCACCAGACGGATTTCACCCAGGTCACCGCGGGCCACCATTTCGCGGGCCTGCCGCGCCATGGGATAACCCGAATAGTTGTGCGTAAGAATGAAGAGCGCATCGGCCTTCTCCACCGCCTTCACCATCTTCTTCGCATCACCCAATGTCGACGTCAGCGGCTTGTCGCATATGACATGGATGCCGCGCTTCAAGAACTCTGCCGCCGCCGGATAGTGCATGTGGTTGGGCGTCACAATAGCAACCGCCTCAATGCCGTCCTTCAGGCGGGCTTCCCGGATCGCCATGGACTTGAAATCGTCATAAATGCGCGATGGATCAAGGCCAAGGTCAGCGCCCGAAGCGCGCGCCTTTTCCGGCGTTGAGGAAAGAGCGCCAGCCACGAGCTCGTATTCACCATCAATACGCGCGGCAATACGGTGAACA
>JBNLGT010000154.1:0-4225 GCA_050306195.1 Ensifer sp. | reverse complement strand
TTTGTCAAACGGCTTGATCCTGCGCGCTACCGGTGACCGGATGCTGGCGTCACCGCCCCTCATCATTAGCCATGCCGAAGTAGCCCATATGGTTTCGATAGCACGCACCGCTCTGGATACCGTGTTGACAGCTGTCAACTGAAACCACTTTGCCCGCCTTCCGGCCAGACATCACATGGCGGTCATGCCGCCGTCAACCTGAACCGTCTGGCAGGTAAAGAAGCCATTGTCCGGTGACGCGGTAAACATCAAAGCCTCAACGATTTCGGAAACTTCTCCCAGCCGCCGCACCGGAATTCCGCGCGTCAGTTGCGCTTCAGCTTCAGCCAGCGTTGCACCAGTCGCCGCAACATCACGCTCTAAAATAGACATGACCATTGGCGTCCTTGAAAAGGCCGGGCAGAGCGCATTGACCCGAATTCCCCGCCTTGCATATTCGAGTGCTGCAGAGCGGGTAAGTCCAACCACTGCATGCTTTGCTGCGGCATAAACGGAAATCGCAGGGGCTCCGGCAACACCTGCAATGGACGCAACATTAACGATATTACCGCCCCTACCCGTTTCCCGATACTGCTTTTCCATCACCGGCAGCTGGTGTTTCATAGCATAGAAAACGCCCATGAAATCCACATCCATAACATGGCGAGCTTCTTCCTCCGTAATGTCCGGAAGCTTTTTCATCTCGTGCGCCACGCCAGCATTGTTGACCGCGATGTCCAGACGACCAAACCTTTCCAATGCAAGAGCCACCTGATCACGAGCGACCACTTCGTTGTCAACCGACCCCGCCAGAACAGCAATCCGCGATTGGTCGAAAGACGCGGCAAACGCTTCCAAAGGCTCCAAACGCAAATCCGACAGAAGCAAATTGGCTCCAGAATCATAAAACTTCTTCGCAGCCTCCCGGCCAAATCCGCCAGTCGCACCTGTAATCAAAACGGTCAAACCATCAAACGATGCCATTGCGCTCACTCTCCCTTATTTACTAAATCTCTGGCCATGCGCGCCATCAACGGCACCGCCATCGCCATCTGCTTTGCCCTCTCGGGATTGGATGCATTGCCGTCCACCGCCCGCTTAGCCACGCCCTGAACAATCGCCGCCACGCGGAAGAAAGAAAAAGCCAGCGCAAAAATCCAATTGCCGGGGCTTTCAATACCTCGGCACTGACAATAGTCGCGCACATAATCAGCCTCCGATGGCAATCCCAATGCTGTCTTGTCGACCCCGGCAAGCCCACGGAATGACCCTGCGTGGGGGAGGCGCCACTGCATACATTGATAGGCGAGATCAGCCAGCGGATGGCCGAGCGTCGACAGTTCCCAATCGAGAAGCGCAAGAACCTTCGCGCTGTCATTGGTAAAAATCATATTGTCGATCCGGTAATCACCGTGCACCAGCGCCACCTGGCCGTCATCACCGGAGTCATTTTCTTCCAGCCAATGAATCAGCCAGTCCATATCCTCGATCTTGTCGATCTCACTGGCGTAATATTGCTTCGTCCAACGACCTATCTGACGAGAAAAATAGCTGCCGGGCTTTCCGTAGTCACTCAAACCCACCGCATCGACGTCCACATCGTGAAGCGCCGCCAGAACCCGGTTCATGCTGTCATAGATTGCAGCGCGACCCGTATCACGTTCATCGGGCAAAGCAGGGTCCCAGAGGATACGCCCATCCACATGCCGCATAACGAAATACATTCGGCCAATGGACGAATCTTCGCGGGAAAGATAGAGCGCTTCCGGTACAGGCACATCTGTTTCCGCTAGAGCCTTCATCACCCGATATTCCCGATCAACCTGATGAGCGGAGGCCAAAAGTTTACCCGGCGGCTTAGCGCGTAACACAAAGTCACCACCCTCTGCCTTCAACCGATAGGTGGGGTTTGACTGGCCACCTGAAAATTTCTCTATCTCCTCAAGCTTGCCAAAGCCCGAAATCGCATCCGAAAGTTCCTCGCCCAGCGCGCCCAAATCCAAAGCGTGCGGGTTTGATGAATGATCTCCCGACATTTTATTCCTCCCACCGTCGTCTACCACATGTCCTCAACACGATTGACAACATACCCGGTAGGATGTTCATATTTCGACGCGCCGTAAAGAGCGTATTTGATTTTTTTATCCGTTGCATGGAGGACGGGTCGCTTGACCCTGGGCGCGGATCACCGGAGGACATTCAATGAATGATGCCATCACTGGCGCAGATATTATGCCGCTTGGCATGACCGAACGCCTTAAACCTCTACATGCCGCCGTATCTGATATGGTCCGCAACGAGATCATGCCACTGGACGAGGAGTTTCTCTCCGAAATCGGCAAGGCTGACGGTGGAAATCGATTCGCCATGACTGCACGTCAGACAGAAATCCTTGAAAGCCTTAAAAGCAAAGCCAAAGAACGTGGCTTATGGAACTTTTGGCTTACCAATTCAAAAAACGGCTATGGATTGAATACGGTCGAATATGCCTATCTTGCGGAAGAAATGGGCAAGTCTCATCTCGCTGCCGAGGTTTTCAACTGCTCCGCTCCCGACACCGGAAATATGGAAGTATTGGAACGCTATGGCACGCCAGAGCAGAAAGAAAAATGGCTCAAGCCACTACTGGCTGGCGAAATCCGTTCCGCCTTTTTGATGACAGAACCTGATGTCGCTTCATCGGACGCCACAAATATTTCCATGCGCTGCGAACGCGATGGAGATGAATATGTGCTGAATGGAGAAAAGTGGTGGTCATCCGGGGCAGGGGACGAGCGCTGCAAAATCTATGTCGTGATGGTGAAGACACCCAGCGATGAGCGCAGACCACACCAGCAGCACTCCATGATCCTGGTGCCCGCAGACACACCCGGCGTGAGCAAGCTGCGCGCCATGGAGGTCTTTGGCCACGACGACGCTCCCCATGGACACATGCACATGAAGCTGGAAAATGTTCGTGTGCCCGTATCCAACATGCTGCTGGAAGAGGGCAGGGGGTTTGAAATCGCCCAAGGCCGTCTTGGCGGGGGACGCATTCACCATACAATGCGCGCCATCGGCCACGCGGAAATAGCCCTGGAACAGCTCTGCCAGCGGTCACTCCGCCGCGAAGCCTTCGGCAAGCCGCTAGCCAAACTCGGGGCCAATTTCGATATTATCGCCGAGGCCCGCCTGGAAATTGAGATGGTTCGACTGCTCTGCTTGAAGGCAGCCTGGATGATCGACCGGGGCAATGCCAAGGAAGCGGCCTTCTGGATCAGTCAGATCAAGGTAGCCGCCCCCCGTATGGCGCTCAAAGTGGTTGACGAAGCCATGCAGATGTTCGGAGGGGAAGGGATCAGTCAGGATACGCCGCTGGCCCGTTCGTGGACGAACCTGCGCACCCTGCGTTTCGCCGACGGCCCGGATGCGGTTCACCGCCGCCAGATCGCCCGCCAGGAATTGAAAAAATACACCCAGGAAAAAATCTGATGAAGGCCATTGTCTGCAACGAATACGGACCGATTGCCAGCCTAGCGCTTGAGGATCGGCCTGAACCCGCCGCAACCGGAGCCAATGTTGTGATCAAGGCGGCGGCAATTGGCGTTAACTATCCCGATGGCCTCCTGGTTCAGGGCCTTTATCAGGCCCGGCCCGAAACGCCATTCACCCCCGGCATGGAAATGGCGGGCACAGTCGAAAGCGTGGGACCCGACTCCAAGCGCCTGAAACCCGGCATGCGGGTTGTCGCTATGGGACAGATCGGCGCTTATGCCGAGAAGGGGCTCTACCCTGAACAACTTTGCGCACCGCTGCCCGATGCCATGAGCGAGGCAGACGCCTGTGCGCTCATGTGCGGCTATGGCACTTCGCATCATGCACTGAAACAACGGGGTCAATTGAAAACGGGCGAGACCCTGTTGGTAGCAGGCGCTGCTGGGGCGACTGGCATTGCCGCGGTGCAAATCGGCAAGGCCATGGGAGCCACCGTCATTGCAGTTGCCTCTTCCGAGGAGAAGCAGGCTGCAGCAAAAGCGGCCGGGGCCGATCACGTTATCGGTTATGAAAATCTGAAGGCCGATATCCGCTCAATCGCCCCGAAAGGCATTGATGTCATATTCGATCCAGTCGGTGGTGATGTGTTTGATACGCTTGTGCGCCAGATGGCGCGCAATGGGCGCTATCTCGTCGTCGGATTTGCAGCCGGCCGCATCCCCGAATTGCCGATCAATCTGGCCCTGGTCAAGGAATTCGCCCTCATCGGCGT
>JBNLGT010000153.1:0-4241 GCA_050306195.1 Ensifer sp. | reverse complement strand
ATCGCGCCAAAAACCCAAAACGGCGTGTCATACTCCAGACCTCAAGCTCATCGCCAACAAAAAACTCCACCTTCGCGAAAAGCGCTTGTTCGAGCGCCTCACACGTCTTCAAAATCCATATCCGTCAGTTCGTGAACCTCGCCGCCCGCGAATGCTCTAAAGCCCATCTCGTGTGCGGCGGCAAAGGCGACCCGACCGCAAACTGCGCAATTAGCACCACAAGCGCCGCGTGTACAAAAGCATCATGCCGTGTGCATGTAAAGGTTGCTTCTAAAGGGAATACTAGCCTTCAAAATCGGATTTGGAGTTCAAGTATATTCCTCCCGAAGCACCCCAAATCTGGTCACCAGTGATTCTGATACCTGACTTCACCAGCAAATATGGCGTGAAGACCCTCGTGTGGTATGACGAGCACGATCTGGTTACCCAGGCCATTGCCCGCGAGAAAGCCATCAAAAACTGGCCGCGTTAGTGGAAGCTGGATTTGATTGAGAATGTGAGCCCCGATTGGGATGACATCGCCCATTATCTCCACGGGTTATGATGTCCGCGACAGGCATGCCCCCCTCCTCCGTCACCCCGGACCTGATCCGGGGTCCAGCCACCGCGCGTCGGCGCGGTGAATGACTCACTTTCCGAGTTGTGAAGAGTCCCTTGCGCGAAAGACTTCGCGCTGCTGGATGCCGGATCAAGTCCGGCATGACGGGTGGGGTGCACTTCGCATTCCACCACCATCATCCTCGACAAACTCGCAGAGGATCCACACTCAATCCGAATCCGCTTTGGGATAGCCGGATCAAACCCGAGAATGACAGGTGCGTAGATCAGCCTATGAACCCCACCCCAATTCCCTAAAATGCAACCCATTCCCTTCACCATCCGCTAAGGCGCGCGCGTTATCATTCTCGTGTTTCACAACGGGAGTATTCCGCCTTGTCCTTGTCCGCAGTCATGAGCACCGCGATGTCCGGCATGATGGCGCAGGAGCGTCGGGCTGTGGCGTCGGCGCGCAATGTGGCCAATGCGATGACCCCCGGTTATGACCGACTGGAGACGACGCTGAAGTCGACCAAAGGCGGGGTTGAGGCGAGCGTAGCGCCCTCCGGTAATCCCGATCCCAACGGCTATTCCAATGTGAACCTCACCGAAGAAGCGATGGACCTCCTCCAGTCGGAAATCGCCTACAGGGCCAATGCCGCCGTGTGGGAAACCGGCGCGGACATGTGGGACCTGCTTGCCTCCGTGAAGCGCGACTAGGCCCCTCTCCTCCGTCATGGTCGGCCGTGACACAGCTATCCAAAACAAGCCTGCGTGTGGATCCTCGGGTCAAGCCCGAGGATGACGGGCAATGGGTGGCGTCCGACGATGGAGCCGTCGGTTCGTCGCCAGTGTCGGCCTTGTGTCGCCTCAGATGTCGAGCTGCGCTCAACGACCGAATATCAGTCGTCTTTCCATTCCGGGATGCGCTTGTCGAGGAAGGCGCCGATGCCCTCCTCTGCGTGGCGCTCGAGCATGTTCTCGGTCATCACGCTGGCGGTGTAGGCGTAGGCCTCCTCCAGGGGCATTTCGACCTGGCGGTAGAAAGCTTCCTTGCCGATTTTCAGCACGACCGGCGATTTAGCGCAAAGCGTGGCGGTGTATTTGTCGACCACCTGCTGGAGATATTGTTTGGGCACGATGCGGTTTACGAGACCGAAATCCTTGGCTGTTCCCGCGTCAATCGTTTCGCCGGTCAGCAGCATCTCCATGGCCTGTTTGCGGTGCGCGGCGCGGCTGACGGCCACCATGGGGGTGGAGCAGAACAGGCCGATATTGACGCCGGGCGTGCAGAAGGTTGCCGTGTCGGTGCAGATGGCGAGATCGCAGGTCGCCACCAGCTGGCAGCCCGCCGCCGTCGCCAGCCCTTCAACGACGGCGATGACCGGTTTGGGGCAATGAGTAATCGCCAGCATGAGTTCCGAGCAGAGGCTGAAGGTTTTCTGGAAGAAGGCTGTTCCCTTGTCGGGGTCGGCCCGGTGCGCGGTCATCTCCTTCAGGTCATGGCCTGCGGAAAACACCTTGCCCTGCGCCGATATCGTGACCACGCGGATGGACCGGTCTTCACCGGCGCGACGGATTTCCGCCGTCAGGGCTTGCATCATGGCAATTGACAGCGCGTTGGCGGGTGGACTGTTGAGGGTCAGGCGCAGAACGCCGTCGCCCTGCTCCACGTTCAAAGGTGTGGCCAATTCGCCCGAATTCAAAGAAACCACCTCAGCCATGTTTCACTCCCGGAATATTTGTTTAAGGTTGAACAAAGATATGAATCCATATTCATTTCTAAACGGGAGGAATAGAGAATGAAACCGGTTCTGACCGCTGACGAGATCAATTCGTTCCTGGGCAACGAGTTTCCGATGATCCGCAGGGAAGAAATTCCGATCTTCGAGGTGACTGCCGTCAACCCCGGAAGCGCCACGCTGCTGTTTCACCCAGAACGCGGGCACTTGCGGCCCGGCGGCACGATTAATGGCCCCACCCAGTTTGCCGTGGCTGATGTGACGGCCTATGTGGCGCTGCTGGCGCATATTGGCCCGGTTGTTGGCGCGGTGACCGCCAACCTCAATATCAGCTTTCTGCACAGGCCAGACCCGGTGCCGATTGAAGGAACGGGCCGGATTTTGAAGATCGGCAAACGGCTGGCCGTGATTGATGTGATGATTGAACGCACGGACACCAGACAGCTGATTGCCGCAGCGACCGCGACCTATTCCATACCCAGCAATCACGAGCAGATGTAAAAAAGAAACCGGCGCAAACACGCCGGCCTCCTTGAAATAGCACTTGTGCAGGAAGATTAGTTCTTCTTCAGCTGCAGCTTGTTGATGCCACCGCATTCAACGATCTTCTTGCTCGACATCTGATAGGCGGAATCCCAGCCGACCTTTACCGACGTCGGGCAGTTGCGATAGCTCTTGTCGACAACCTTGATCACGCCCTGAGGGGTGTTGGAAAAGACTTCCACTTCCTTCAGGCCCTTGAAGCTGGTGACCGTGCAGACCACGGAATTGGGCACGGAGCAGCTCATTTGCGGAAGCGCGTTCGCGACAGACGGCAGAACGAACATGGAAGCGGCCAATGCCGGAGTGATAATGGCGGCGGACGCTGTTGCAAGCACAGATTTCTTGAACATCTCTCTCTCCTTGATGTTTCCTGTTTCAAATGCCCATTTTCTTCGGGCTATACCGTCGGGAGCGTTTCCACTTCCCGTTGCGGTTCGGAGATAAAGACGCTTGAGCGCGCTGTTTTATTGCGGTATTATAGTACCTTTCTTTTATCTAATTGTTTTTGCTGCATTATATTTAAATATGGCCGACAAACGGTGCTTGACGCTGAAATTTTCAGCCACTATAAGCACCACCAGAAACGCGGCTCCGGCAAACGGGGCCGCTTTCCTGTTATCGGCAACGGTAACATAAGCAACAAGAAACGCCCCATTTCGGGGTCCAGACCAAGAGAGTAAAACCAATTGCTACCTTCTCGCAGAAGCCTGCCGAGGTGGAAAAGAAGTGGATCGTCATCGATGCCGAAGGCCTCGTTGTTGGCCGTCTTGCCACCCTCGTTGCGAACCGCCTGCGCGGCAAGCACAAGGCAACATACACCCCTCATGTCGATGATGGCGACAATGTCATCGTGATCAACGCTGAAAAATGCGTTCTCACCGGCAAGAAGTATACCGACAAGAAATATTACTGGCACACCGGTTATCCCGGCGGCATCAAGGAGCGCACAGCGCGCCAGATCATGGAAGGCCGTTTCCCGGAACGCGTCATCGAGAAGGCTGTTGAGCGCATGATCCCGCGCGGCCCGCTTGGCCGTCGCCAGATGAAGAACCTGCGCGTATATGCTGGCGCTGAGCATCCGCACGAAGCTCAGGCTCCGGTCGCTCTGGACGTCGCAGCGCTGAATCCCAAGAACAAAAGGAGCGCCTGATAATGGCTGATCTCTCCGATCTGAAAGAAATTGCAGGCGAAACTGCTGAAGCTGCTGCTCCGGCTCACGTCCGCAAGGTAGACGCCCAGGGCCGTTCCTACGCAACTGGCAAGCGTAAAGACGCTGTCGCCCGCGTATGGGTCAAGGCTGGCACCGGCAAGATCACTGTCAACGGCAAGGAATTCAATTCCTATTTCGCACGTCCGGTTCTGCAGATGGTTCTGCAGCAGCCGATCGTTGCAGCTGCCCGCCAGGGTCAGTTCGACATC
>JBNLGT010000152.1:0-4254 GCA_050306195.1 Ensifer sp. | reverse complement strand
AGCAGGAATTCCATGACGCCTTCACGGGCCTTCTTGACCATAGGCGTGTTGGTGTAGACTTCCGGCAATTCGCCATTCGGACCACCACGAATATCGCGCACGCCCATGGCGCAGGAGGCTGCCGGCTTTGGCGGGCCGCCCTTGACTTCTACCAGACACATGCGGCAATTGCCGGCCACCGACAACCGCTCATGAAAACAGAAGCGCGGCACTTCGGCCCCGGCCTCCTCGCACGCCTGTAACAGCGTGAAATGATCCGGAACCTCAATCTCTTTACCGTCTACTTTCAGCTTCGCCATATTCGCCTTCCCGCCTCACGCACACCGTGCTTCGAGCCAGAGTTTTACGTCCGGCAAATGCGACCAGCCGAAGGCGTAATCGCTATTGCCATGCTCATTCAGATATTCCAGCCGCTCCTTTGCCTCTTCCACGGTGGGAAGGTGGCCGTCTTCGACGAACCACATGGCAAAGTGCTCCATTTTCATCACCGAGAACCATTCTTCCCGGCGTCGGTAGAACTGCTTGTGCACAGTCTTCCAGACAAAATTTTCAAGCGCCTTCGGTTCGCGCCAGACGCTCAGGTTTACGATCATCTGAGGATCGCCAAACGGGTCAACATCTGTCGCGTTGCCGCTATCATCCTTCAGCCGCCAGATAAAACCGTCAGAGCGTTCGGCAATCCCGTTCACGAGATCGAGCGCATCCATGAAGGGTTTAACGCGCGGATCGTCCTGCGGATGCAGGAGCCTTGCAATACTGAATTCAGCCAACTGCATCAGCCCGCCTCCCCCATGAGCGCTTTGGCTTGACCAACCCAATCATCGCGCTCAATTCGACCGTCCAAACCCAATTCGCGGTCCAAATCGGCGGCGGCCTTTGCGCTCATTGATGCAATTGCGGCAAAGGTTGAATAACCACGCGCAATCAAAATGGATTCAAGCTTGGGTCCGATGCCGGAAATCAGCTTGAGATCATCCACCCCGGCTCCAGACTCGACCTTCGGTCTTGCAGCAGGGCGGGCTCTTTTGGCTTTGTCGCCATTATCCACCACCACGCGCAAGGCATCTTTCGAGTGTGTTTCTTCCGGTTTCGCCGCCTTTTCCTTCTTCGGCTTTTTGACGGGCTCAACGGGCAAGTCGGCGGCCAGTTCCTTTTCCGCCTTTTCCACACCCTCGGCCATGCCCTTCATGAAGCCAAGCCACATGCCGGTCAGCTGGCTGGATACTCCCATGCCAACCACAGTTGCCGCCGCCATCATCGCGGTCGGGTGCGCCATCAACGGGTGAAGCGGCGGAGCCGCTGTCTCGACTTCCTTGGCCCAGTCGCCCTTGAGCGCCATTTCCATCGCCTCAGCGGATGCACGCACGAGATCCTCCATCGCCTTTTCAGGCGTGGTCTCGATATTGCCATCACTGGTGCGCTTGGCGTTCATGGCTTACTCAGCGGCCTCCATAACCACGCCTTCGGACATGGCTTTTGCCGTGTATTGGTCGATACGGGCTTCCATGACGGGACGGAAATGCTTGATCAGGCCCTGGATCGGCCATGCAGCGGCGTCGCCGAGCGCACAAATCGTATGACCTTCGATCTGCTTGGTGACCTGGAACAGCATGTCGATTTCTTCTTTCGACGCGTTGCCCTTCACCATGCGCTCCATGACGCGCATCATCCAGCCGGTGCCTTCACGGCACGGCGTGCACTGGCCGCAGCTCTCATGTTTGTAGAATGAGGCCAGACGCCAGATCGCCTTCACGATATCGGTCGACTTGTCCATGACAATCACGGCGGCCGTGCCGAGTCCTGAACCCAATTCGCGCAGGCCATCATAATCCATGATGGCTTCACGCATCTGTTCACCCGGCACGCAAGGGACCGAGGAGCCGCCCGGAATAACCGCCAGCAGATTGTCCCAGCCACCGCGAATACCGCCGCAGTGCTTTTCGATCAGCTCTTCAAAACTGATCGACATGGAATCTTCCACCGTGCAGGGACGGTTGACGTGACCGGAAATCGAATAAAGCTTGGTGCCGTGGTTATTTGGGCGGCCAAAACTGGAGTACCAGCCCGCGCCGCGACGCAGGATCGTCGGCGTAACGGCAATGGATTCAACGTTGTTGACGGTCGTCGGACAACCATAAAGACCCATATTAGCCGGGAACGGCGGTTTCAAACGCGGTTGGCCCTTCTTGCCCTCAAGGCTTTCCAGAAGAGCGGTTTCTTCACCGCAGATATAGGCCCCTGCTCCGTGGTGGACATAGATATCCATGTCCCAGCCGAGCTTGTTGTTCTTGCCGAGCAGACCAGCATCGTAACATTCGTCGATTGCCGCCTGCAGCGCTTCACGCTCGCGCATGAATTCGCCGCGAACATAAATATACGCCACATGCGCGCCCATGGCGAAAGAGGCGACCACGCAGCCTTCGATCAGCGTATGCGGATCGTGGCGCATGATATCGCGGTCTTTACAGGTGCCGGGCTCGGATTCATCGGCGTTGACCACAAGGTAGTGCGGACGGCCATCGCTTTCCTTCGGCATGAAGGACCATTTCAGGCCGGTCGGGAAGCCAGCACCACCGCGGCCACGCAAGCCGGAAGCCTTGACTTCGTTGACAATCCAGTCGCGGCCCTTTTCGAGAAGCTGCTTGGTGCCATCCCAATGGCCGCGCGCCATGGCGCCTTTCAGCGACTTGTCTTTCAGGCCGTAAATATTGGTAAAGATGCGATCGGAATCTTTTAGCATAGAATTACCTCTTAGCGCGGCAGGCGTATTTGCTGAAGTAATCTGATATTGATCCGTCAACCAATTCAGCAAAGGGCTCAGAATTCGGTGATCGCGCCTGTTCTCTGGCGGCATCTAGAGAATCCGAATCGCCAATATATCGAAACTTCAATGGGTTACACTTAACTTCACGAATTGAATAGCTCACGCCTGAAGAGCCTTCTCTTCTTGTTGTTATCGTCAAAACGTCGTCGGCATTACCGGTTACGTCAATGACCCGGTATTCAGCTTTCGCATCGGTTGGGACTACTATAATTTCCCCTTCTTCGCCACCTTCGCTCGAACATCCGGCTGCAAAAACCAGCCCTGCGAACGCGATGAATATGCCCAATGAGCGAAACATAAAACCGTTTCTCCTACCGTGGCTTCTTGCCAAAGACTTTGACATATTCAGCAACACCGCCTTTGGCGAGCGCCTTGGCCTGCTTGATCCAGTCGTCCCGGTCAATGCGGCCCTTGAATTTCAAATAGCCATCGACCCACTCGATTTCTTTTTTCTTCCACTTGGCAACCTGCTCAAAAAGATAGATTCCAAGCTCGTTGAGTGTGGCTTCAAGCTTGGGGCCAACACCGGAGATCAGTTTCAGATCATCCGGGCTTTGCGGCTTATCAATCCCTGCCGGACGGTTCTTGTCATCCAGTGAGGGCTTGGCATCCTCTGCAGGTTTTGCCTCTGCGGCCTTCGGCGCTGCCGATTTCTTCGTTGGCGCAGCCGCTTTCTTCGTCGCGGCCGGTTTGGCCGTTTCTTCCAGAAGCGAGGTCAGACCACCCTGCGGCGCGGAATAAACACGATCAACCTGCGGACCGGGTGTGATGTCTTCACCCTTCCCAGCCTCGAAGCGGTCAATGATGTGCTCCAACTGGACAGGCGTCAGGTCTTCAAACGTGTCCTTGAAGATCACAACCATAGGCGCGTTTACGCAAGCGCCCTGACATTCCACCTCTTCCCAGGAAAGCGTTCCGCTTTCGTTGGTTTCCAGCGGATGCGGATGGATCTTACGTTTGCAGACTTCCATCAGGTCTTCCGAACCGCGTAGCATGCAAGGCGTGGTGCCGCAGACCTGAACATGGGCGCGCGTTCCAACAGGCTTCAGCATGAACTGCGTATAGAATGTCGCCACTTCAAGCGCGCGAATATAAGGCATGCCGAGCATATCCGCGATCGTCTCGATAGCAGCCCGCGTAACCCAGCCGTCCTGCTCCTGTGCACGCATCAAAAGCGGAATGACCGCCGATTGCTCGCGGCCCTTGGGGTATTTCTTAATCGTTGCCTTGGCCCAAGTTGCATTTTCCTTGCTGAACGCAAAGCTTGCTGGCTGGACACTTTCTTCGGCTAGTCGTCGAACGGACATTCTTTCTTCACGCTTTCGTCAGTTGATGGCCCCGCACCGCGTCTGCGTCACAGAGACGAATTCGCAGGCATAGGCCGACTGTTCTTTTTGCATAAACACCACAAATTTCGAGCCGTTGGGGAC
>JBNLGT010000151.1:0-4285 GCA_050306195.1 Ensifer sp. | reverse complement strand
CGTATCCCGCAGAAGAAGACGAGCTATGACTGGTCCTACACCTATGGAGCCTCCCAGCCGCATGCGGCAAGCCTGATTGGCGAGCGCGCCTTCTCATACGATGCCAACGGCAACCAGACGGGCTGGGATCACACCCAGAACGGCACGCGCCGCACTATCACATGGGATGAGGATGGGAGGACTGATCCGGCTTAGCCGGAGAATTACCCGTTCCACTGCCGATCTCCGGCCCGCTACTGAACGGGCCGGAGGCTTTGGGTAATACCGATATTGACGCTGGGCGGGGATCAGGCGGCTGCGCGGCGGAAGGTGGGGCGAGGAGCTGAACGGCGGAAGGTGGGGTGAGGGGCTGAGTGCTCTACAAAAAGGCAGTCAGTCTTTACTCAGGATGGCCTCTTTCCCTCAATTTTAGGGGAGAAGGCGTCTACAAATCCAGCGGTTATTCAACGGGCTATTCAGTCCGAACTCCATGCTTTTCAAAAGTCGACTGCACACGCTTCCATTGCTCGTTCGTCATGTGGCGAGCGCCAGCGATTATGGCGGATCGCCAACCATCGCCTCTCCCTAATGCTTCATCAAAGCATGCGTCGAGATCGGAACCTCTTCCGGTGTCTGGCAATGCCTCAAACAGGATTGCGGCCTGGGCCAGGTCCTTGTCACGTTTCAGGGCGAACTCGGAGGTCTGTGATCTTTTCGCAGCCACGATGATTTTATGGACTGCATATCTGGCCGGATCGGGAACGATGACCGACACGCCGCTTTTATGCAGCAGCACGGATCGCACCGGCTCATAGATCAGGAAGTCAAGGAACCTCAAAGGTTCTGCAGATGCCCCTCCAAGAGCAGGCATTTTGGAGGGGTTACCGGTATAATCATCACTGCCCCGGTTCGTGGTTAAGAACTCCACCTTGTAGCCGGTCGCATTTCGATATCCGGTGGTTGCCGGTGATCCGGAAATATGCGGGACCGGACTGAATGTCTCGTCGATCCCATGCAGAATTTCTTCAATCGGGGGCAGGGTGTCCTTTACCTCGGCGCTGATTGCATAATCCTGGGCAATGTCAGCATCCCCGGTCAGGATAGCGCCTATGGGTAATCTGACACCCAGGAGGGCTGAATATGTCTGGAAGGCTGCAGTGCCCACCAGCAGGCCCCGGAGACGGAAAAGCCCGGCATTTGCAAAGGCTTCAATTATGTTGCCGGTGAATGTGTCGGGGGCGATGAGGCCGACATCGCGGGTGAGGGTGCTGACGATCTTCCTGCGAGCTTTGGCATCGTCCTTGATTGCCTTGAATTCTTGAACCCGTTTTGTGATCGCGTCGTCTTCGAACCGCCCGACATAGGAACGTTTCTGCCCGCCTTGGCCATCTGGCAGATCGAAATACCAGAACTTGCGGTCTTTTACCGTCACCTTTACAAATCGACCCTCGGCGGGGAAATCCGCCATGAAGGATGCATCGAGCAGCCGTTGCCCGAGTTCCGCAATCATGGTGCGGTATATGATGTCGATTTGCTGCATAGGAGAATGCCGTTATACTGTTATTGCAAATCTAGTATAACGGCGACTTACGATTTCCCAAAGCCATTTTTGAAGGGGCTTTGATTATAAAAGCGATGCCGACAGCTTCCTGCCTCGAACCGCTGCTAAACGGCCGGAGGCAGGGTAATGCCGATATTCGCGCTGGGTTGATAATCAGGCGGCTGTGCGGCGTGAGGCGGATCGGGTGGTCTGCTGCACTGCGCCGCCATGCGCTTGGTTTTCGTGTACTGTGGTGCAAAACGCCTGCAGCATTTGGGAAATTCGTTCCACTTCGCTGCGCAATTGTCGGGTCGCGGTCGAGTTTTCCTCGACCATGCCCGCATTGCTCTGCGTGTTGTGATCCATCGTGTTGATGGCCGTGTTGATTTCCTTCAGGCCGAGAGACTGTTCGCGGGCGGATTCGGCGATGGCGGCGACGTTGATGTCAATTTCCTCAACGCGCTTGACGATTTCACCGAGCGAAGCGCCTGTGCGGCCGACGAGTGAAACGCCTTTTTCGACCTGCTGTCCGGAATTGGTAATCAGCGTCTTGATTTCCTTTGCGGCATCGGCGGAACGCTGGGCGAGTTGGCGAACCTCCTGCGCCACCACGGCAAAGCCCTTGCCGGCATCACCCGCGCGCGCCGCCTCCACGCCCGCATTCAGCGCCAAAAGGTTTGTCTGGAAGGCAATGTCGTCGATGACGCCGATAATGCTGCTGATTTCTTGCGACGAGGTTTCGATGGCGCCCATGGCGGACACGGCTTCCTGGACGATTTCGCCGGAATTGGCGGCATCTTGCCGGGTGGCGCTCACCAGCTTGCTGGCGTCTTCGGCGCGTTTGGTGGAATCAATCACCGCCGTTGATACCTGTTCCAGCGCGGCGGCGGTTTCTTCCACAGTTGCGGCCTGCTGCTCGGTTCGGCCAGCCAGTTCGTCAGTCGCCTCGGCAATTTCCGCCGTTGCGCCTAAAATCTCTGCGGCTGCCTGATTGATATCGCCCAAGGTTTCGCAGAGCTTGTCCAACGCGCTGTTAAAATTGTTTTGCAGCTCTTCATAGACCTCGGGAAGGTCGGCATCGATGCGGTGAGCAAGATTGTTTTTGCTGATTGCATCCATCGCGGAGCCGAAACTGTCGATGACCATTTTTCTTTCCGCGCCGATGGCTTCGTCACGCATCTTCTGGCGCGCCGCACGCGCCTCGTCCTGATAGACGGAAAGCGCGATATCCATGTCCAGGAATATCGCCTTCATGACGCTTGCCAGCGAGTTGGCAAATTCGTCCGTCGTGACGTCGCTCTTGGCGAAAAGACCTTTTTTGGGGAAATGCTGCTTGATGGCGGCGCGAATGAGGTGATCGGCGATCAGCGCATAGCCGCCGATATACCAGGTTGGCTCAAGCCCGATACGGGCGTGAACGGAGCCGATGGTGCGCACCTTTTGCACATAATCGTCGCCGAAATCTCCGTTGGAAATATTGCCCCAATGCCCGAGCTGGGCCTGCTTGGCGCGATTGACATGGTCGGAAGAAGAGAAGAAGCGGGCGAGTTCCGGAACTTGGCCCATGGCTTCATAAAAACTGTCCAGTCCCTTGGGTAATTCGCTCTCAATGAATGGCTTGAGCGCGCGGATTGCCGTTGTCGCGGCGTCGTCGATTTTCATGAATTGAAGTCGGCGGTCGATGTTAACAGAATCTGCTACGGAATTGTCCGCAGGATGGATGTTTTGCATATAACTGGTCCCCAAAATGTATACACAAAAAGAAGAACTAAATAACATTATTTAACAGCGGGTTAAGCACGTTAAAACGCGATTTCGGGGAGAGATGAAGCCGAAAATCAGAGGACATTTTTGGGTTGATGAAAATCAAGTTTGGTATTTTTATTATAAAAAAACAATGGGCTATTACATGCCCAAAATAGGCTTTGGACAAACACACCTCTCATCTTGCGCGCCGCCGATCACAAGTCTATTGATGAATGCAAGCTGGACATATGTGGATGAAGACCACAGTTTGATGTCCGCCAGGCATGATTTCTGATCGACATCGCTGCAGATTTTCCGTCTCCTCCAACATCATTTCGTCACCGGCTGAATTTTTTCAGCGCGCTGGATTGCGCTGCTACGAAAATGGCTGGCGCTGATGCGTGAACTGTGCGGGGAAATTGATGACCGCAAAAATCGGGCTGACCGACAGGCAGAAGCGGTTTGCCGCAGAATATCTTTTGGATCTCAACGCAACGCAGGCAGCCATTCGGGCCGGTTACAGCGCCCGTTCGGCGCATACACAGGGGGCCAGGCTTTTGTCCCATGACGCTGTTCAGCAATTGATTGCCGAGACAAGGTCTAAAGCCGCCGATGAAGCAGGCTGGAACGCGGTTGATNGGTTGCATACATTGAAGCGCATTGCCGACGCCAACGAGGCAGACAATGCCCGCGTGGCGCTGGCGGCCATTGCCGAAGCCAACAAGATGCAGGGCTCTTATGTGGCGGGCAAGCTGGAAGTGATGGGGGCAGGTGGCGGCCCCATTGAAGTAACAGCCGCCTCGCCAGTGGAACGCCTGCAGGCGCTTTTGGACGACAAGGCGAACTCACCCGATGACCCCTGAATTGGGCGGCCTTTTGGCCGAGAGGCTGGGCCGGGGTGAGACGCCGGACGGAGGTGAGAGGCCGGGAACCTAGAGTATCTGCCTCTGATTGGCGCATATTGCGGGCCTTATTCAACGGTGACGACGCTTTCGTCCATGAACGTAAATTTGACGATGC
>JBNLGT010000150.1:0-4285 GCA_050306195.1 Ensifer sp. | reverse complement strand
TATTGGTCAGGTCTTAACTGGACGAGGTCGCGGTCACCGCGCATCTCAGCCCGCCTGCTGCCGGGCATTGTTTCAATCGTCAACTGTACGCCACCATCGACGGAGCAATCGTATTTGCTGTTGCCGTGTGCGGCAAATGGCAGGGCGCTGAAAAAGACAGCAAAACCAACCAGAAGACCCTTTAGGCCGCGTGACGACCGCTCCGCGACGAATTCAAATTTCATGTTCGGCTCCTCCGAAAATTTAGACGCTTCTATATGGCGTTCGTCCTATTCGACCTTGTCGAGAAGATTGTCCCTGAATTTGTAGTCGCGCTTCACGCCATCCTCGATGTAGGTCATCGTGTAGCGGCTCGGCACTTCGTCCTCCGAACGGAAGAAATCGAGGCTCGACGTGCTGCTCGGATGCCCCTTGAGTTCGTAGAGATCGCAGGTCGTCATGCCGCGGGTGACGGTGGTCGGGCGGACGCGTTCCGTGCCAATGGACGCAATCGCCTTTTCGCAGCCCGCACCGTAGAATTCCGCAATCCCGTTGCGGCCGCCAACAAGGCCGATGCCCGTTGGCGTTAGTTCAAGACCGATGCCCTTTTGCAGCGGGTCAGGTCTGCTGCCACATGCACCCAGAATGCTCAGACCCACAAGGCCGGCGATCAACGCCATTTTTTTTGAATCAATACTGCCCACAATCCACTCCATGATTTTCGCTTGAGGTTACGAATTTCGGCGGCAGGGGAAATGTACGGAATCATACATTTGATACGATTTTTCACTGTGTTAGTTTGCTCTCATTGAGGAATAAAAATACGTTCAGGATTGCTCCCACATGTCAGTGCAGAAAAGATCAGCAGCCGATATTTCTGCACGCGCCAGCAATTCCGCTCATCCAGCCCCCGGCTTCAGCTAGAGGCTCTCGATGAGGAGGCAATTCATTCAGACATTCCTGATCATCAGCATCGGCGCGCCGCTGCTCTTGTGGCTGTTCCTGATTGCCGATCCGATGCGCCTTCGGCCAATCGAAGGTGCAGCCATGATCACGCAGGCGCAGCTTTGCAGTGATATAGCATGCACAGAGACATCATCTGTCAGTCTGCCATTTTTTTCAAAGCCGGTCATGCGGGCTGGGCTTGTTCACACGGTTCTGCAATTTGATCTCGATCTGAAGCCCGAGCCGGGCAGCATTCAGGCAATCTACCTGCCGAAATTCGATGACAATATCGCCATCACCCTCAATGGCGTGGCTCTGAGAAGAGTGGACACATTCGAGCGGCACTGGTTCAAGCCGCTCATACTCTCACTGCCAGCCGAGTTATTCAGCAAAACCGGCAAGAACCGGCTGCGCCTTACGCTGACGGGGTTTGCGCAGCGCAAATTGATCCTGCAACCCTTCTACATCGGCGCTTATGACGCCTTGACCGGTCATTATCGTTGGCGCTCTGCTGTAACGGTGCGTGTTGCCCAGCTCGGCCTCGGCCTGATGATTGTGCTTTGTGCGGCTTTTGCGATCATTTGGATCGGAAAGCGTGCCGAGGTCGTCTATCTTTATCTCGCTATCTCCTGCGTCGCGGCTGCGTTTATATGCATTCAATACGGCATCGACACGAGCGCGTTGCCCTATCGGGTTTGGATGATTGTTTGGGGATATTCCACCCCGGTCTACGTTCTCATGATCGCCAAGGTCGTGGCGACGCACCTCAAAATCGGTCTCGGGCGCGCGGAGCCCTTCGCCGTTGTGGCGATTGTTGCTTTGACGGTTATCGCCATCTTCGTTCCGGAAGGTTGGGTCCACCCCTTTGTCATCGGTACGAATTTGTTAA
Source organism: Ensifer sp. (assembly GCA_050306195.1). Classification (GTDB taxonomy): domain Bacteria; phylum Pseudomonadota; class Alphaproteobacteria; order Rhizobiales; family Rhizobiaceae; genus Ensifer_A. The sequence goes on along the minus strand of JBNLGT010000150.1, from coordinate 2,472 downwards.
CCGGCTTCGGTGCCTTCTCCACATGCGCCTGGTTCTGGCTGAACCGTAAAAAAGCCAGCCGCATCGACTTTATCGTCATGTTTTCCTGCATGTTCGTCGCGATGCTGCTTGGCTGCAACACGCTTTACCAACTGGTTGCGCCGTCGCCCCTACTGAGCCTCAATCTTTATCAATTCATGCCGTTCGTCATGACCGGAATGTGTCTCTGGCTGATTATCACGGCCTTGTTGCGTTCGTTTCGCGATTATGAGGAACTGATTCAGTCGCAGCATGAAACCATTTCTGCGAAGACGAGCGAACTTGAGGATAGCTACAGACAACTTGCCCAGGTGGAGCGCCGCAAGGCCATCGACGACGAGCGCAAGCGGATCATGCTTGACCTGCATGACGGCCTTGGCGGTCACCTTGTCAATGCGCTGGCCTATATGGAAAACAAGGGGCTTAACGAGCCGACATTGTCGCAGGCGCTTCAGGATGCGCTGCGCGACCTCGCCCTGATGCTTGACAGTTTGGAAACCGAGGACAGCATCTCGACCTTGCTGGGCATGCTGAGAACACGTCTGGAAAACCTTCTGGAAGACAACGGCGTCGCTTTCGTCTGGGAAATCATGGACGAGCCCAAATTGGCCAAGCCCGGCCCGTCACAGAACCTGAACCTACTGCGCATTGTTCAGGAGGCGATTACCAACGTCATCAAGCATGCCTCGGCCAGCAGCATCACGGTAGCATCCGACCGCTCATCGGTCGTCATCAGCGATAATGGCCACGGCTTCGATATGCAAAAACTGGAAAGCAAGCATGGCGGGCACGGCATTGTCGGCATGCAGCGACGCGCGGAATTGATCGGCGCGCGCCTGCAGCTTTCAAGCTCATCCGAGGGAACGGAAATCAAGCTATTGTTCGACGCGCCGATGGCGGCCGAATAACGGGGTATGAAAGCCGGGGCCCGGCCCGGACATTATTTGGAGTGGGGTATATGAGACTATTTTTCACGGTTGCCTTTTTCGGGCTGGTGCTCGGCGTGCTTTCGTCTTGCCAGTCGATGACCAAGGAAGAATGCCAGATCGCAGACTGGCAGGTGATCGGCCAGAATGACGGGGAAGCGGGTTTTGATCCGCAGGACCGGTTCTCGCGACACGTCAAAGCCTGCACCCGCATCGGCATTGCGCCCGACCAAACGATGTGGCGGCAGGGCTATGACCGGGGACTGGTGAATTACTGCACACCGCACAGCGGATTGGCTGCGGGTCAAGCTGGCAAGGGCTATGCCAATGTATGCCCGCCTGAAACCTCACAAGGTTTCCTGCGTGGTTACAACCTCGGCCATGCCTCCTATTCGAAGGAAAGAGAAATCAACAGCAAGCAGAATTCGATCAGTTCACTGCGCGCGGAGATTTCACGCCTCGAAACGCAAGGGCGCGCGGAGAATGACCACGGCAAGCTGGATCGGATCGGCGATAATATCGATCGTGCGCGCGACCGCATTCGCCAGTTGGAAAGAGACATCGATCGGCTGCGCTACGATCTGGGCCAGATCAATAGGGATATCGATTGGTTCAATTCGGACCCGTATCGCGAAATTCCAAACCGCCACTACTGATACTGACAGGTCAGGGGATAATCATGTCGATTTTCAACGTATCGCAGAGGGGCGGCCTGTTCGCCCGGTTCTCTTTCATCACGGTGTCGCTTGGTTTCGCAGCGTTCCTGGTGGCTTGCCAAAGTAACAGCATCGACAATGCTGCACCACCGTCGGCAGACAGTTATCTGAACAAGTTCACCATCGCCCAGGTCGATTTCAATTTCGAAGATGCCGACAGACCGCTTCTCGTCGATTCGCTTGACCGCGAAATCAGCGCGTCGAAAACGGGTGGTTCCGTCGGGCGAAAAATCAGTTCTTTCCTTGGTCTCGCCGATGACCGCGCCTATCAGCGCGCGCTTGAACAGGCGATTGCCGAGGCTGTGCGCCCTCATGTTTTCGATGCGCTGAAGCCCATTTTCAAGGGTGACAGACCGGCCCGCGCTGTGGTCGATGTCCGTTCGGTTTTCATCCGCGACAGGATGAGCCTGCAACAGTTGACGGGGGCGAGGGTCTTCGTCAACGGCAAGAAAATGCCAGATAACGCGCAATTCATCGCCGGACTCCTTCTCTTCGACATCCAGACCGGACTCCCGATCCAGCACGTCGCACCCATTACCAAGACCGATGATGGCTCGATTGTTATTGCTGGTGGCCCGGCAAAAGCGCCGCCATACAGCAAGGCGAAGCGCCTCAATCAGCTGTCATTCGAGTTCGCCCAGTCTGCCGCAAATGCGATACGGCGAAACGCCGATAGTGAGGAGTTTATCATCCCTGCAAGTGAAGGCGACATGCGCACGATCTGGGAGAGCAAAAAACAATTTTAGAGATATTTCCGGAATATTTCATCTTAAACGAGAAATAAGCGTACCGTACGTCAACACCACGCCTCG
>JBNLGT010000149.1:0-4321 GCA_050306195.1 Ensifer sp. | reverse complement strand
GAGTTGGAACAGGATTCGATGAGGGCGATCGGGCTCCGGCTTCCACCTGTAGACTGACTCCGCGGCGCCATACCCATAGGGAAACAGCGCGCTTGGGTGGCTGAGCACGCGCACCTTGGTGTCCACCACCTTCTGCCGGATGGTTCCGGACGGCGTGACAAGACAAATGCCGGTGTGGACCCAATGCGCACGGCCTGACAGCAGGTGCAGGCAGCTTGCCGCATCCTCGGTGTATTCGGCCTTTTGCAGAATGCGACGGCCAACGGCGACAACCGTGTCTGCCGCCAGAATCCACGCGCCCTGCCATTCCGCCTCGCCGCGCACAATCGCATGCGCGGCCTCCGCCTTCTCATTGGAAAGACGGCGGGCAAGTGAACGCGGATGTTCGGATTTTTTCGCGGCCTCATCGATATCCATCGGCATCAGCCGGTCAGGATCGATTTTTGCCTGGTTCAGCAGGTCAACGCGGCGGGGCGAGCCCGAGGCCAGGATCAGCTTTTGTCGCTTCACAGCTTCTCTCCTGCCTGTCTCAATTCAGCGCCTTATGGTGTTGATCAGCGGAACCGGTAAGTAATGCGGCCCTTGGTCAGGTCGTAAGGTGTCATCTCGACCAGAACCTTGTCGCCCGCGAGCACGCGAATTCTGTTTTTGCGCATACGGCCAGCCGTGTGTGCAATAATTTCGTGCTCGTTTTCCAGCTTCACGCGAAAGGTCGCGTTCGGCAGGAGTTCGGTGACAACACCGGGGAATTCAAGAACTTCTTCTTTTGCCATTGAGGTCTACTTTTCCTGCAAATTCGTTCCGGGAAACGGACGCTCCCGGGAAATTGCGCGGAAACTACACAAATGAATCGGCTTTGTGAACCGAAATGATCGTGAAAATGCGCCTTGGCAGTATCAGGCTGCTTTCAGCAGGCGGTTTTTGATGAGTAGAGTGAGGTGATCCCGCACATCGCGATAGGCGTTTAGGATCTGCTCGCGGGTGCCGGTGGCCACGGATGGGTCCGGCGTTGGCCAATAGGTGACGTCAACGGCAGTTGACCGTGTCAGCTCCAGGGCAGCGTGATGCGCCTCCGGGGCGAGCGTTACGATAAGGTCGAAATAGTCGTCCTCAAGGTCATCCAGCGTCTGCGGTATCTTGCGGCCCAGTGTCAGGCCAACCTCTTCCAGAACCACATCCACGAAGGGGTCACGCTCGCCGTCGCGCACGCCTGCGGAAGCAATATAGGTGCCATGCGGCAGGAGGCTGCGGGCAATCGCCTCGGCCATTGGCGAGCGGATGGCGTTCATTCCGCACATGAACAATACCGCGCCCAGCTGCCCTTTCTTTTCAACCGGATCGCTGTCGCCGTTCACCTCGTCCACCATGGATCAGCCACGCCAATAGAGAACGCAAATCAATGTAAACAGACGCCGGGCCGTGTCGACGTCCAGTTTGATCTTGCCGGACAAGCGGTCCATCAAGGTTTGGGAGCCCTCATTGTGAATGCCGCGGCGCCCCATATCAATCGCCTCGATCTGGCTGGGCGTGGAAGAACGGATCGCCTGGTAATAGCTGTCGCAGATCATGAAGTAATCCTTGATGATCCGCCGGAAGGGCGTCAGCGACAGAATGTGGGTGGCGACATCCTCGTCACCTTCCGTCTTGATGGAAAAGACGAGCTTGGCGTCAAGCAGCGACAGTTTCAGTTTGTAAGGGCCGCCGGCATGCCCCTCGGGCTCGAAGCTGTTGTCTTCAAGAAGATCGAAAATGGCCACCGCGCGTTCGTGCTCAACATCCGGGGTTGAGCGGCCGATCGTTTCGTCCAGAACCACATCACAAAGCCGAAACGCGCTTTTGCCGGCCATATTTCTAGCTCTCCAAATTCGCCCGGATTGCTACGGACCTGGCATGCGCTTCCAGACCTTCGCATTTCGCGAGCGTTATAGCGGCCGGGCCGAGCGCCTTGAGCTGCTCTGGCCCTAGACGAAGGATAGAGGTTCGTTTGACAAAGTCCAGAACGGAAAGGCCGGAGGAAAACCGCGCCGAACGCGCTGTCGGCAGAACGTGGTTTGAGCCGCCGACATAATCGCCGATCACCTCGGGCGTGTGGCTGCCGACAAAAATCGCACCGGCATTGCGGACCTGCGGTATGAGCGCATCCGGATCAGCAACGGCCAGTTCCAGGTGTTCCGGCGCAATGCGGTTGGAAAGCGGGATGGCGTCTTCCAGCTTTGGCACGATGATCAATGCGCCAAAATCGCGCCAGCTTGCAGCGGCAATCTCTGCCCGCGAGAGCGTGCGCAACTGGCGGGCGACAGCATCTTCCACGGCGCGGGCCAGACCGGCGTCATCCGTCATGAGGATCGATTGCGCCGCCGCATCGTGTTCGGCCTGCGCCAGAAGGTCGGCGGCAATCCAGTCGGGGTTGTTGTCTTTATCGGCGATCACCAGAACCTCGGACGGACCGGCCATCATATCAATGCCCACCGTGCCGAAAACCTCCCGCTTGGCGGCGGCCACATAGGCGTTTCCGGGGCCGACAATTTTGGCGACCGGTTCAATCGTCTGCGTGCCGTAAGCCAGTGCAGCAACCGCCTGCGCGCCGCCGATACGGTAGATTTCATCAACACCGGCAATGCGTGCTGCAGCCAGAACCGCCGGATTGATCTTGCCCTTCATCGCCGGCACGACCATGACCACGCGTGGCACGCCTGCAACCTTGGCCGGTACGGCATTCATGAGGACCGAGCTTGGATAGCTTGCCTGCCCGCCGGGCACGTAGATGCCGACGGCGTCAATGGCTGTCCAGCGGGAGCCAAGCGTAACACCGGCATTGTCTTCGTAAATATCGTCTTGAGGCAGCTGGCGCTGGTGGTGTTTGGCGATGCGCGCGGCGGCAAGCTCCAGCGCATCAATCACCTCCGGATCCACAGACGCCATCGCATCTTCCAGTTCCGACGCAGCGACGCGCATAGGGGTTTGGGAAAAATCGAGACTGTCAAAACGCGCGGTATAGTCCGCCAGCGCCTCGTCGCCCCGCGCGCGGACATCGGCGATGATCGCCCGCGCTGTTGCGCTAACGTCTTCAGAAACTTCGCGCTTGGTTGTCAGAAATGCGGCGAAATCCGCATCAAAATTATCACTCGTGAAATCCAGCCAGATTGCCACTCGAAAGTCCCCTCGATATCAGCCCGGAACGATGGTCGGTGCTGAAGCGCTGTCAATCTGGTCAGTTGCCCACCATGTGCTGCGGCTTCGCGTTTGTTTCCCACGCGCCGCCAACATCGGCAAGCTGCACCTCGATACATTCGACATTCAGCCGGATCACACCGTCGCCCGCCAGAAGAAGTTCGATTGTTCCCTCCGGCCCTTCGGCAGCCTTTTCAAACTGTATCGCCAAAAGATCAAGTACCGCGTCGCGATTTTTGCGGTCTACGCCAATCGAGCGCACGCTTAAAACGCGTTTGAAAATGAGGGCGGCACGACGGCGTTCGAAAGATTTTCCCTTTGCTGCTGCCTTTTCCCACACAAAACGGTTGGTCGTGAGCGCGAAATGGCCGCGCTTGCGGTCAAACTCGAGGTCCGCCACCTTGAACACCGCATCCTGCATATGGGCGGAGACGATATCCAAATCCTCTTCATCCAGCGCCAGAAGCTTCAATTCACTCATTTAATCACCTGCATTTCAAGCAAATACCGTTATCTCAAGAGATAGGGCGGCATTATGGGACGCGCAACCGCGCGGGCCTGTCTTTATTCGCTGACCCGTTCCACCACTGCGCCGCAACGGTTGAGTTTTTCCTCAAGCTGCTCAAAACCGCGATCGAGGTGATAAACGCGAGACACGACTGTTTCGCCTTCAGCCGCCAGCCCAGCAATGACCAGCGAAACCGAAGCGCGTAAATCCGTCGCCATGACCTGAGCGCCGCGCAATTTCGGCACACCGATGATTTTGGCCGTCTGGCCGGAAAGGGAGATATTGGCCCCCAGTCGCGCCAGTTCCTGCACATGCATGAAACGGTTTTCAAAAATGGTTTCGGTAATGTGCGATGTGCCGGTGGAGCGGGTCATCAGGCCCATGAACTGCGCCTGCAGGTCTGTCGGAAAGCCAGGGAAAGGATCTGTCACGACATCAACCGGCTTGATGGCATCGCCATGGCCAATAACACGAATACCGTTTTCAACACTTGTTACTTCGGCGCCGGTGCGCCGCAATGCTTCAAACGCGGTCTCCAGTAAGGAGGCGTCTGTGCCTTCCAGCGTGACATCGCCGCCGGTCATGGCAACGGCCATGGCGTAGGTTCCCGTCTCGATGCGATCCGGCAGGACCCGGTGACGC
>JBNLGT010000148.1:0-4402 GCA_050306195.1 Ensifer sp. | reverse complement strand
CTAAAGCTCAAACCAGAAATGTCGGCGTTTCTACATTCCTTCATGACCACTTTGATTGGCCTGTTTTGGGGAGGCGGCGCCATCTTTTGCGCCATGGATCATTCCTTTACCCAACTTTCCTTTTACACTTTGGTGCTGGGCGGAACTGCCTTGGCGGCGGTCAGCTCGCAACATTCATTTTTGCGAAGTTGCATTTTGTCCATTTGGACTTCCATTCCGCCGTTGGCTTTCGCCTGGCTTTCATATGGCTGGGGAGCAGGGGAGATTGCCGCGGCCAGTATGATGGTGTTGTTTGGGTTGATGCTCAGCATGTTTGCGGTTCGCATGAATGGGTTCATCACGCAAAATGTGGAATTGACCAATCAATTAGTTGAGAAGAACGCCGCTTTGGTTTCCACCACGGAAGCGCTTGTCGAAACGCAGATGGAAAAATCGCGGTTTCTGGCGCAGGCGAGCCACGATTTGCGTCAGCCGATACATGCGATCGGTCTGTTTGTTGAATGTCTCAACGGGATGGAGCTCGGACAGGAAGGTGAGGAGGTATTGGAGAACGTCTCGCATTCCGTCGATTCATTGTCGCGGCTGTGCCGGTCTTTGCTCGATTTGTCAGCGCTTGACGTTGGTCGCGTGAAGCCCAAACCAGAACCTACGAATCTGAGCGCAATATTGGGCGAGGTTGCGCGCCAGGCTGAAGAAACGGCGCGCAAGCGCGGTGTGCGCCTTCATGTGGCGGATACGGATCTTTGGGTGGATATTGATCCGGCGCTTTTGCACACGATGGTGCAGAACTTGGTGTCCAACGCGATCAAATATGCGCCCGGCAGCGATGTTTTTATCAGCTGTGCAAAAGAGGGCGACAGGGTTGGCATAACGGTCCGCGATACAGGCGCGGGAATTGCAGAACATGACCAGAGCCGTATTTTTAAGGAGTTCACACAGGTCGCTCCGCCGGACGCAGGACGCGGTGAGGGGTTGGGTCTTGGCCTTTCAATCGTAAGACGACTCTCCGACATGCAGGATCTGACGATTGTGCTTGATTCTCGCCCGGATGAAGGGGCGGGCTTTACGATTGGAAATCTTCGAGAAGTGCCGCCAGTCAAAGAGGTTAAGATGAAGCCAGTCGCCGGGCCCGAGAATAGGTTGCTTGGTGTTGAAGTGTTGGTTGTTGACGACGAGGAGGACGTACTGAGCAGCACATCAAGTCTGTTTGAGCGTTGGGGCTGTTCCGTGCGCGTCGCAACGAAGGGTGACGATCTTTTAGACCTTGAAGAGATCGACTACATTTTGAGTGACCAGTTCCTTGAAGGGCGGGAGACTGGGCTGGAGCTGATTTCAAAATTGCGCGAAAAAATCGGTCGCAAAGTTCCAGCCGCCATTTTGACCGGTGGCGATGCTGGGTTGTTGGAAAGCGCCTGCAAGGCGAATGACATATTGTTGCTGACGAAGCCTCTCAGGCCGGCGCAGCTTCGCTCCGTTTTGATAACAGGGCTTTCAGATCAACCCTAGTTCCGCCGCCATTCCGGCGGCGGCAGAGCGTGTTGGCACGTCAAGGGACTTCAGCAACGCCGACACATGGACGCGCACGGTAAAGGGCGAGATGTCCAGTTCTCTGGCGATCTGTTTGTTTGAAAGTCCATTGGCCACGTGCTTGAGGACATCTCGCTGGCGCGGCGAGAGTCGTGACAGCCGATCATCTGGAATCAGCGTATTGTCGGCAAGGGTCGCCTCGGTCTTGACGACGATGTCCCCCGCCATGAGGTCGGCGATGCTTGTCGCCATTTCCGAGGATGAGATTGCCTTGGCTAGAAAACCGTCGGCGCCGGCTTGCATGATCTCGTCGACAACTGTCGGATCATCACTCATGGAAACAACAAGTAGCGAGGTTGTTGGATAGTCTTTGCGCAGTTGACGGATCGACCGGGCTCCGTCAAATCCCGGGAAAATAAGATCGAGAACGAGCAAGATGGGAACCGGGCCGTCTGCTGCCAGCTTTTTCAGATCATCTGCGGTGCCAACCTCCAGCACAACGGCATCCTGAGCGACACGCTGCACAATCCGCCGCATACCATCGCGAAAAATGGGGTGATCGTCAGCAATGATAATTCGGTCTTTCATTTCAGGATACGCCATTTCCAGATTTGAACTGATTGTATGACTTTAGAGCTATTTGGAGCGACTAGCACAGATGTCTTAATTGATATTCGTGGGCTAGGCGAAGAATATTCATACCCAACAAGGAACTGTTTGGCTTTGTTATTCGAGCTGATGTGTCTCAAGATTTCGACAAGAAAGAGACTTTGGACAGGCAGGATATTAGTGGCTAATCGGGTTTTCCTCATAGCTGGAGGAAACGGGGGGCGTTGTCGGGAAAAATGAGTGCATTCAACGTATTATTTGAAATTTTGAATGTTATCCGATTTGATCGAAACCATCTGTTGCACCTTACGTCATAGGGGGCTTGATGGCTGAAACAATTGACCTGCCAAACCTTGTGTATTCTTGCCCAGAGTGCCGGGGTGAGATGCATCCTCAGCGCGCTGGGCGTGGCGGGGGGTGGGGCGGGCATGGGCTTTGCATCCTTTATGTTTGCGATGCGTGTCAGCACCAGCTCCTCATGGAAAGTGACCAATCCTATTTCTGGACGCTTTTCAGCGGTGTGTTGCTTCTCTTGGTCGGTTTCGCATTAGCAGCCACTTTCAGTGTAGCGCCAGGTTTGATCTTCATCATCATCGGCTGCGGTGGGCTTTGGAAAGGTTTTACGAGCCAATCTCGCCTCTCCGTTTTAGGCACCCAGCAAGATGTTTCGCCAAAGTCTGTCGAAATTGAAGAGAACATTTTTCTCACGAAGGAAGAGCGAACGTTCGCAAATATAGGGCAGCGTTATGTTGTTTTGGGTGTCTACGGCGTTTTGGTCGTCCTCGCGGTTTTGGTTGTATGGGAGCTGATTGCTTGAATGAACCTCATGCAGACCAATATGTGATTGCGTATCGCATTCGCGGCTGGGCATTTTGGTATGGGAGTTTGGCAATAGCCATCTTTGCTGTGTTAACGGGATGGGTCACCGTCACGACCTCGGACCTGCTTGGCGTAGGTGTGTATGGCAGTTTTTTTGTTGCTTCCTTGTGGCTGGGTTATCACTGGATCAGTAGCCGTTTGTTTCAGGGCAAGGAGAACGGGCGGGCCATCATTTTCCAGAAGGATAGTGTGGTGGTGCCAAAAAGCCTGGTGTCCAGGCGAAGGGTGAGTGTGCCTTATCGCGCCATCAACTCCGTTACCATTGAAAAGGTTCCGCGGGCGGGGCTGCGATTTGTGAACCTTCAATATGATGGAAAAACCATCAGTATTTCCGATCTTGGATTTGAAACTGCCGATGCGTTCGAGCAGGTATACGCACACTTGAAAGAAAAGGTGATTACCCAGGCTGCGACCGCCAGTTTGCCCTGAGACAAACTGACGATAATGACCACATCCCAATGGTGAGATTCAGCGATGCCGCCTAACGTGTGCCGGTTGTATCGAATGCGACTATTGCAACACGCCGTTCAGATGGGAGAACTTGCCCCAACCGCAGGCGTACCACTTTTTGTACTGAGCGTCTGTGTGATACCAAATATAGCCGGACCCTTGCAGGTTGGAGCGCATGCTTTTGAATATCTGCAAGCCATGATCGTTTGGAATTTGATAGCTACGCCCACAGGCATTGACCTCATGCACGCCTTGTCCATTGATGTTAAGCCCTAGAGACGTGGTGCCATCACTGAGAAAAGGGAAACCTTGGGCGGTCTGCGCAAACGATGGCGTTGCGCCAGCCACCGCAAACGTCAATACTGCTGCGATTTTAGCGATATTATTCATGTGATATTCCTATCCGTGGTTTCGGAAAATGGAGGTGCGAGTTGCGTGCAACCACCTCCATTGCCCGTGAAAGGTAGGCCAGGAGTAGGCAAATCTGCCATTCGTACAGGTGTGCTATCTAATGCCAATGACCATTGGTAAGAATCATTGCGATGGCATGAAACCGGCGATCCGATCACACGAGTTCTCATCAACAGCTATCGGTATAAATCTCAACTCCGACGTGCTTCCCCACGTGGGCGGTTTCTATTGAAGGGTCGTCTCGCGAGGTTTCGTTCATAGCGAACATGAGGACGAACTGAACGGCTGCGGTTACGCCGGATACTCCGTCTCTTTGGAAAGTGGGCCAGATCGACAAGGTCGTGACCAATGATTAACACCTCCGCATAGTCGGAAGAAAACACGCAATTGAACGCGCTGCTGGGAAAGGCAGAAAATTTCGAGGAGGTGTTCGCAACTTTGCCGCCAAATGGCACGCCCTAGGGGAATCGAACCCCTCTTTCCAGAATGAAAATCTGGCGTCCTAACCGATAGACGAAGGGCGCGT
>JBNLGT010000147.1:0-4488 GCA_050306195.1 Ensifer sp. | reverse complement strand
CCCCCAAAGGCAGTGAAACCGTAAACGTAGTGCCTTTGCCGCGTTGACTTTCGACGGTGATGTTGCCGCCGTGCAGTTCAACGATCTGTTTGACCAGGTGCAGGCCGATGCCGGTTCCGGGAATGCCGGTGGCGGTGCGGGCGCGGAAGAAGCGTTCGAACACTTTTGGAACGTCATCTTCGTCCATGCCAAGGCCGTGGTCGCTGACAGCGATATGGGCTGTTGAACCGTCCACCCAGCCTTTCACTTCAATCTGCGGCGCGTCGGGGGAATATTTGACGGCGTTGGAAAGCAGGTTGGTGAAAACCTGTTCCAGGGCTGATTTATCGCCCACAAATGTCGGCGGCAGGGAGCCGGGGTCAAACGATATATCGTGCTCGGGCGATAGTTCCGCCTGGCGGTTGCAACAGGCGGCCAGTATCTGGCCCAGATTACACGCATCCCGGCTGAGCGCGGCCGCACCTGAGGCTAGTTTTTCAAATGAAAGAATGCTTTCCATCAATTCCACAACACGGGCCACGGCATTGCGTATCTGCTGCGCCTTGTCGCCCACATATTCAGGGGCCATTTCGTCGCGGTTTCTCAGCAGGCGCTGCGCTGCGCCATCAATAATGGCCAGCGGCGTGCGAAACTCATGGCTGGCCATGGAAACAAACTGCCGCTGCTGCGCGTTGATTTCGCGCTCATATTCCAGCGTCTTGGTCAGTTGCCGCGATGTTTCCTCCGCCTCGAATGCGCGGCGGCGATGCTCCTCGGCCTTCTTGCGGCAGCTAATATCACGCGCAACGCCAATCAGGCCAATAATCTCGCCATTGTCATCACGCAGCGGCATCTTGCTGGAGGAGAATGTTTTCACGTTGCCTTCAGCATCGACAATAGCCTCCTCATTGTCGATCTGCGCTTTTCCGGATTTTATGACGGCAAGCTCGCTTTCGCGGAATTGCTGCGCCTTTTCAGGATCATGCAGATCAAAATCGGACAGGCCTATCAGGTCGGTCGAGCGCTCCAGGCCGCTGTCTTGCGCAAGCGCCTTGTTGGCGACGATGAAATGGCTTTGCAGATCCTTGATCCAGAGATAATCGGTCACCTGGTCAATCAGGGTTTGCAGCGACAAAAGATCATCGGAAAGCGCAGAGCGCAGCTGCACGTCCTGCGAGGCGGCATGCCGGGTCACCCAGCCGCCGTCTTGCGCGCGTATATGCTGAATGCGCAGAATGAACCCGGAGGGAAGCGTGAGCGAATGGAGCGCCTGCTGCCTCACCTGCCCGCTTGCGCGTGGAGGGCGCAGGCATTGTTCGGCGTCGGTGGCCTTTATTCCCGCTTTGACCAGCTCCTGCAGCAGATCGTCCAGTGGCGCGTGTGGTTTCAAACTGACATGGCTGATGCCGTAGGCGCGCAAAAATGCGCGATTGGCATATTGCAGATTTTCCGCCTGATCGAAAATGGTAACGCCCGTTGTGTCGTGGTCCAGCGCCAGTTTCAGCCGGTCGATATCGACGGAACGGTTTTGTTTGGGCGGAGCCTTTTTCGGTGCGCGCGTTGAGGATATCTTGTCCTCAATCAAGGTACGCATCGCGGCAACATCGCTTGCTGTGACCATATTTTCCCCACCACAACCTCTGCCGCAAACAGGAATATGCGGCCAGATGAAAAGTGTAACGCCACAATGCTAACCCATCGTAAATTGCGCTTTCCTCTTTTGTTTCAATATATTGAATGTGCGTTTAGGCCAAAGTAAATCACCGCCGCCACGCCATCGCCTTACCGTCCCAATCTGAAAGCGCCTGCCGAACCACAGCCTGCGCCTGGTTTTCGCGGGCATTTTTTCCTCATCCGCGCGTTTTTTCTTTTCCCCTTTCCTATTCACCCGTTTCTCAGTTCTGTCCGTGTTCATATCCTTCTTGAAACCCTGTCCATGACCGATGGTGAGGGAGGGTTCCGGCCAAAGACCCCCCTACCCCCAGGAAGAAAGCGAAAACGCCCCCAGGGGTGGGAGGATCGATAGCCTGTCTTGACCGCCGGAGCCGGGATGGGACACGCGCCAGGGCGCCTTTCGGCTGACCCGTCCTCGGTTTCTGGCAGCACCGTAGGACTTTCGACCCCCGCGCCTTGGGCTTCACCAGCAAGGGAATTGCACCCCGTCGCCCCTATCAGACCGGCAACAAGACCGGCCTGAGCCTTGCTTATGCGCCAGCCGCTGACATGGGGTCAATCTTTTTGTAGGATAATCCTACTTTTTATTTGCGTATTTCGTAGGCGTGTCCTACCTTCCTTTCATCAGCTGCTGCGAATGACCTTCCGGTTTGGAACGCGAGAAACGGGGTGGCTGAAACCAAGGGGAATTTGAGGACGATGCGCCAGAGTTTTGTCACCGCCTACCATGTCGCAAGGGAGATCGACCGTTTTGAGGATGAATATCTGACCGCTCTCAACGACTGGTTTTCGACCGACATCGACGATGCGCTGGTTTTTGATGATCCCGACGAGGCGGCGGCGGAAGCGGAAAGGTTCGGCGCGCGCGTGGAATCTTTCCAAAGCCTCCGCCGCGTCTTTGGCGCACCGACTGATCTGGGCCCATCCAAATTTGCCGAGGCTGCCGAGTGATGCAAAAGACCTGCCCTGTTCACGCTTTTACCGACGGCCAGTGCTGTGATGATGCGCGCGATTGCGCCTCTCACGCCGTGCGGCTTGAAACGCTGGCGAAAGACACACGCCGCAATCAAGCCCACCGCGCCCGCGCACCCTTCGGCATGGCCGCAACCACCGCCCTTGCCTGAGCCGCCGCAGCACTGGCCGTCAGCATGGCTACAAATCCGCGCGTGGCGGAACGCAGCCCACAAAAGCAAGCCAGCCCCCAACTGGAGGCGCATCTGAAACACTGATCACCCAACCCCAGCGCGCGCATTCCCGCGCGCGGGCAGGCGCGGCCAAGGCCAGCGCCACAGGGCGGCGCACCACCTCCCATGCGCCGCCCTGGTTGTTTGGGGAGACATGAACCTAAAGCCGCTTTCCTAATGGCCTGACGGAGTGTTGATCCGTTGAAAATTCCGATATGCTGAGAATGCCTTTAAATTGCGCACTGCCTCATGTGAGCAGCTCCAGCACTCCACTTGCGGGTGTGCCACTCTTGGAGGTTTTCCAGCCGTATCGTTGGGTGGGCGAGGGTGATGGGTTCCAAATCAAGGCGGTCTGCTCTTGCAGAATTTCTGAAAAAATACGCAGTATACCCTGCCATATCGCCACTCTGAGTACTATATTATACTTGTGATATCGATTGTCGATGTCTTCCACCCGCTAAAATTAAAGACGAAATCTGCCCGTCACTGGCTGGGTTGGTGTGTTTATAGGCTATATAGGGAGCTTAAATGTTTGAGAATACAAGCAATAATATTAGAGCGAAGAAAAGATTACCACAGCGTCGAGGATATAGGAAAACCGACTTGACGACGGCAAAAGAGATTGTTCAGCTTCATCGAACTACCGATATGCCGCAGCATTCAATTGCAGCCACCTTGGGCATCAATCAGGGTACAGTCAGCAAAGTCTTGAACGGGAAAAGGTTCCCCGAGCTAACACTTCATTAAAACCTTTTCAAAATGGCGCCGGCGAATTTCGCCGGCGTTTCATTGGTTATGAGACTGGGGGCGCTGCCCCCATTCCCGCCGAAATGATTTCCGATACTAAAAGGCTCGTTCATGCGACGCCTTCTCGCTTGATTTTGGAACTTTTGGACCTGATTCGGAATCTTTCAGCAACCTCGATGGCGTCCTCTCCATCAATGCTAGATATTTCTCCGCGTAGATACATTAGCAAAACAGCACGTGTACCAATCAGGATGTTGCGGATATGAGGGTGGCCTTTTTTGAAAAAATACCACTCTCTGAAAGTTCCGGTGATGTGAACAAAGTCTGGGTGAGGGTCGGCATCGGGATTGTCTTTTGTCCGTTTGACAAAATCCTGCAGATACCAAAGCACATCTGGTTGCGCTAAAGTCGCTTTGGCGAATTCAATTTCATCCTCAACCGTAATGTCGGGCTCATTCTCGAATAGATTTTCCAGATTCTGTCCGGTTTTCCGCGCCTCCTGAACTTTGTTGCTCCAACCCTTAAGCATGTGTTGTGCTTCCCGATACCAAGGGTGCTTACGGCAAAACTCCTGATAACGTGCAAGGTTCGCTCCGGAAAGGCTGCGTTCAATATCGTCGCTCATGCTGCATTCCCTCTTAGACGCTCGCCGCTATCATTGACCGACGCCCCTAACATTTCGGAAATATTACCAATCCTACTATTGCCGACACCATCCATTACGACTGTCGGTCATCGAATAATTTGAGACAGAATTCGGTTTGTTTTCAGGAGGAAATGGCTCATTGATTTGTTGACTCAAACGCCAATATTCCGCCAACTTCCCGGAGGGTTTGCGGAACACCGTTATCAACAAGAAGAAACCGGCCCGACATTTAATCTCATGGATATGAATGAGTCTCCG
>JBNLGT010000146.1:0-4489 GCA_050306195.1 Ensifer sp. | reverse complement strand
AAGGTGCTGATGCCCTGGGCAGCGCCCATCGGCTCGGCAAGGGGGCCGGTCAACCCCGCAGCGCTCAAATCCATGCGCGCCTATTTCCCGGATATACCCCTGATCGTTGACGCCGGGCTTGGCAGGCCTTCACATGCAACGCAAGTCATGGAACTCGGTTTTGATGCCGTCCTGCTCAACACCGCCGTTGCAGGTGCCGCCAACCCGGCCAGCATGGCCGAGGCTTTTGCATCCGCCATCGACGCCGGTCACAAGGCCTATCTCTCAGGCATGCTGGAGCCGCGTGATATGGCCGTGCCCTCAACGCCAGTCATTGGTCAGGCGGTGTTTTCATGAGGCTCGACCCGTTTTACCCGATTGTCGATAGCGCTGACTGGATCAGACGCCTCGTCCCACTGGGCGTCAAACTCGTGCAGCTGCGTATCAAGGACCAGCCGGACCATGTTATCCGTGATCAGATCCGTCAGTCAAATGAGGTTTGCGCGCAACACGCATGCCAGCTGATCGTCAACGACTATTGGCAACTTGCCATTGAAGAAGGCTGCGATTTCATCCATCTGGGCCAGGAAGACCTCGCGGATGCCGATCTGGAGGCAATCCGCACGGCAGGGCTCAAGCTCGGTGTCTCAACCCATGACGGCGCAGAACTCGACACCGCCCTTGCCACTAAGCCAGACTATGTCGCGCTTGGTCCCGTCTATCCGACAATCCTGAAAAAGATTAAGTGGGCTCCACAGGGACTGGAACGTATCCGCATCTGGAAAGATCAGATTGCTCCCCTACCCCTTGTCGCCATTGGCGGGCTGAACCCGGAGCGTATGGCTGGTGTTTTTGAAAACGGCGCGGACAGCGCCGCCGTTGTCACGGATATCACGCTCAATCCCGATCCTGAGGCCCGCACGCTTGAGTGGATTGAAAGGACCGCCAAATGGCGATGAACCTCGCTCCGCATGTCCTTATCATCGGCGGATCAGATTCCTCCGGCGGCGCGGGCATTATCCGCGACGTGGAAACCGTCACCGCTTTCGGCCTGAAATCCTGCGTCGCCATCACCGCTGTCACGGCGCAGACGCATGACCGCGCAATCTCCGTCGAAACGGTGGATGCCACGCTCGTGGCAACGCAAATGCGCACGGCATTTCAGGCCAATACCGTCGCGGCTATCAAAATCGGAATGCTGGCCAACGCCGAAATTGTCTCACAGGTCGCAAATGTCCTCGCCGAACATCCGGACATTCCCGTAGTGGTCGACCCGGTCCTGGCCTCATCCTCCTGCAAACAGCTTCTGGATGATGAAGGCACGACAATACTGCTTGAAAAGCTTTTGCCATTGTCAGCTCTCATAACGCCCAACCTGCCGGAGTTGGCAGCTCTAACCGGATTCCCAACCATCGATAGGGCCGCAAATCGGCTTCTGGAAATGGGAGCCCGCGCCGTCCTCGTCAAAGGCGGCCACGCAAGCGGCCCCAATTCGACCGATACCCTCTTCACCCCTAATAACCCGCCGATAACCTTCAGCGCCAAACGCCAGCCACATGAAATGCGCGGCACCGGCTGTACACTGGCGAGCGCCATTGCAGCGGGTCTAGCAGGGGATCAAAGTTTGGAAAGCGCGATTGAAAGGGCAAAGGCGTATTTGTGCGAGATTATGCATCAAGCAGCAGACCCTTGCCGAACGGCCAAAAAATCATAATTTCTATAATAATATCAATTCTTTATACATAAAATGGCGACCCCTGCAGGATTCGAACCTGCGACCATCGGCTTAGAAGGCCGGTGCTCTATCCAGCTGAGCTAAGGGGCCGTGCCAAGACAGAGGGAGCTCCGTCGAAAATCATATACGCCCGTCAATGCGTCCAGGGCTGTGTCCGGGTGAACTTGAAATTGTCGGTATAAGATACCTGTTTGCGCGTCGCTTCCTTGGGCTCGATCACCCGGTAAGCAATGCCTTTGCGCTGGGCGTAGCTTTCCGCAAGCTCACGCGTCTCAAATGTCAGCTTCAGCTGCTGCTTCATGTCGCCGGAGCCGGTATAGCCCATCAAAGGATCAATCACACGCGGCTGCTCCTGATCAAATTCCAGAACCCAGCGATGCGTTTTTGCTTTACCGGATTGCATGGCAGTTTTGGCAGGGCGATAAATTTTTGCCGACATGGCGTTTATCTCGCGCTTCAAATTCAATGAGGCAGCGATGACCGCCGCAACAAGAGATTCCGCAAAGTCCGAAGCTTTGAGCTTCAGGTTGATGGTCGGAGTGGAGAGATTCGAACTCCCGACCCTCTGGTCCCAAACCAGATGCGCTACCAGGCTGCGCTACACTCCGTTTCGTCAACGGTTCGTCAGATACACATTTAGACACGCACCTGCAACAGCAAATTTGATGCTTTGAACCTATCGGGATGACTTTATTTCAAGTGAATCGCCGCTGGCTACAGCGCCGACCGTAATTTTCAGCTTTTTCGCGAGACCCGCATTAATTTCAAGCACATGCAAGACATCGCCGCCAGAATCGATAATCGATTCATCCAGCGGCTGCGCATTCTCCTTCACGTGAACAACGCGGTGAGACGAATCAAGGAAGATCATATCCAGCGGCAGATAGGTATCCTTCATCCACATGGTCACGCGGCGCGCCTTGGGAAAAACAAAAAGCATTCCGCGGCTCGCCGGCATGCTTTCGCGCTCCATCAGCCCCCGCTCTCGTTGCGACGGCGTGAAGGCAACCTCCACCTGGAAATCATGGACCGCGCCATCCGCGCCCTTCAGGGAAATTTGATGAACCGGGAGGCGTTCGCTTGCGACACAGAGGACCGGCGCCAAAAACACAAAAAGCGCGACAAGCGCGCTTTTAAAATAGGAAATCACAGAAGTGTGCATTAGTGCGAACGCACCGGAGCCGCGGGAACATCCGGATAAATCTCGGCCGCCATCATTCCCTTGTCGCCGTTTCCGTAGCGGATCAGAACGCTCTGTCCCGGCCGCAGCTCCGTCATGCCGAAGCGGCGCAACGTCTCCATGTGGATGAAGATATCCTCGGTGCCCTCACCGCGCGTCAAAAAGCCGAAGCCCTTTGTGCGGTTGAACCACTTGACGATCACCCGTTCCAGGCCGCTGGATGGCGTTACCTGAACATGGGTCTTGACCGGTGGAAGTTGGGAAGGATGAACCGCCGTCGACTGGTCCATGTCGATGATGCGAAAAGCCTGATAACCGCGATCGCGCTTCTGAATGAGTGCGACAATGCGCGTGCCTTCAAGAATGGTCTGATAGCCGTCTCGACGCAAACAGGTCACGTGGAGCAGCACGTCGTCCATTCCATTGTCGGGAACAATAAAGCCAAAACCTTTGGCCACGTCGAACCACTTAACAACCCCGGTAATCTCCAGCAGATCAACCGGTTCACCTGTGGTCTCATCAACTGCAGATATATCCTTCGCCGATATCCTGTCGACCATCCTCAGTTCGCCCCTCGATTACACATCACGCACACAGAATTACGGTTAACTGATTCCTGTTCATCCGAATTAACATCGTTGAATCGCTTAAACGCAAGTCCTAGAATCTTTTATACCCTGTTCAATTTTGTGACATTCAAGGCTTGCCTGAGGCTTTTGCGCCTGTAAAAAGAATAAGGCCTTTGAAATAGTAGGAAAAATTCATGCGTTATCTGCACACGATGGTTCGCGTCAAAAATCTCGAAGAATCTCTTCATTTCTACTGTTCCATAATGGGAATGGAGGAAGTCAGACGTATTGAAAACGAGAATGGTCGATTCACTCTTGTATTTCTGGCGGCCCCTGAAGATGCAGATGCGGCGACAACGTCAAAAGCACCTTGCCTCGAACTCACTTATAACTGGGACACGGAAGATTATGCTGGTGGCCGCAATTTCGGACACCTCGCCTATGAGGTGGACGACATCTATGCCTACTGCCAGCACGCCATGGATAACGGCGTGACAATCAACCGCCCACCGCGTGACGGGCACATGGCGTTCTTCCGCTCACCAGATGGAATTTCCTTTGAAATTCTCCAAAAGGGTGAGTCTCTTCCCGCTGCAGAACCCTGGGCATCCATGCCCAATACGGGCAGTTGGTAAGCCGTTAAGCTTCGAGCAAAGTTTACAAGCGATAGGATTCCCGAAATCGAGAATCACGCCGCCAAGTGTGGCGTGGTTTACAAATTCAGGACATGTGTATACACACGATCCCGTTCATTGCGTACCGGAGTGAAAGCTTTGATAATCAAGGAAAACAGGCTTGCCGCCCGCACAAAACTTCCGCGTGTTGCTCTCCTTGTTTTGCCGCTTTCAATCCTGTCCGGGTGCATGTCCGCCGCCATTTCTGATGTCGCCAGCAACGAAACTGTCGCTGTTCAGGGCCTGCCGTTAGAAACAACAACGCAACAGGCGGCCGAAATATCTGCGCAACCGAATGACACGGACGTGGCCAGCGACGAGGCGGCAACACAAAACGAGACCGCCGCCAACA
>JBNLGT010000145.1:0-4527 GCA_050306195.1 Ensifer sp. | reverse complement strand
CTCTCAGGGATAGCGGCTTTGTTATAGACAATGACGGCAGGTTCGTAGGTCAGGCCGAGGATTTCGTTTCGCCATTGCGCCCAGCCTGGAAGGTCCTTTCCCGCCACCTCGCCGAGGGGGGCAGCGCATCCTTCGTTGACGAACCAGACCTGTCGGGGCAGCGAAGAGGAGATTACCAGATCTGCAAAGTCGGTTTCAGCCAGACAGGACTTCTCCAGAACGACATCGAGCGTATTGGATGTGCTCTCTTCATAGGAAATAGCGATATCCGGATAACGCTGCTGGAACGCTTCGATCATCGGGAGGAAGATGGGAAGGTCTGTTACCGAGGCTATTCTGAGCGTTGTGTCCTTGCTGCCTGAAACAGAAGGGAACTCGGTCACGGTTGCCGTTGCAATGGAAGGCAGAAAGAAGGCGAATGTAGCGACAAGGCAGTTGAGTATGTGTTTCACGGGTTTGGTTCCTCCGCAGCCAGAGGCAGGCGAATTCCCAGCCAGACCGCTCCATTTTCAGAGCGCCAGTTGATAAGGTCGCCATTGTGGGAACTGAGGACCTGCCGGACGATGGATATGCCAAGACCTGCGCTTTCGGGTTTTTCGTCGTCACGAATATATCTGCCGCCGATTTTTTCAATGACGGCCGCGCTCAATCCAGCGCCCTGATCTGAGACTTTCAGGATCGAACGACCATTTGCGGCCTCAACACGCAATGTGACAGGCGGGACGCCGTGGGTAAACGCGTTTGCCAACAGGTTTTTGATCGCTTCCCTCAAGCTGAACGGCTCGCACATGACAGGCACTTCCTCTTCCGGGAAGTCGAGCACAATGGCGTCCCCCTGCTTTTCCGATGATGTGCGGAATTCGCGCTCAGCCTCCAGCGCGATGCGGCGGAGATCCATTCTTTCAAGCGGTACCGTGTCGGACCTGTGTATGACCAGCGCCTGGCTGAGCAGCTGCTCCATCAGGCGGCTGACCCCAATGGCGCGCCGTCGGATCTTGACCAGTGTGGTCTTGAGCCGCTGGGGGTTGTCTTCATCCAGCGCCAGTTCGGTTTGGGCGCGCATTGCCGTTATGGGCGTACGCATCTGATGCGCCGTATCGGCTACAAAGTCCTGCATGTCGCGGACCCTGCGATCCAGGCGGCCCATGAAATGATTGATTGCGGCCACCAGCGCTTCGACCTCGCGAGGCGTTTTGCCGGTGAAGGGTTTGAGGTCAAGCGGATCTCGCGCCTTGATGGAGGATTCAATGCGGTCCAGCGGTTTTAATGCAAAACGCGTGGCCCAAAAGGTGATGACGATAATAATGAGGGCTGCAATGGCCACGGCCGCCATGGCCTTTGTGGCAATGTCGCGGGCGAGGCTTGCCCGCGCATCCATCGTATGGGCCACGATAACGGTGGTTTCGCCGGAGATCGACTGTTCAGCTATTCTGCGCCGTATTTCCACGGCGCGAATGGGGACGCCTCGATAGGTTGTTTCGTAAATTTGTTGCGCGCTGTCGGTTTCCTGCTGTGGAAGCGGGAGGGCGTCGAAACCGGTAACGGTTTTCCCCTTCGGACCAACAACGCGGTAGAAGACGCGATCATCGTGGGCAAGTGAAAGCAGCTCAAATGCGGAAAGCGGCAGATCCACCACCGTGCGCCCATCATCGACCGAAATTCGTTCCGATATTTGCAGGGCGGCACCTGTCAGCAGCCTGTCGAATGCCTGATCGGCTGCCGTGCGGCCATATCTGTAGGAGGCATAGACGCCCGCCACTGCCGCCAGAAACAGGAACACCGTCAAAACCATAACCAGTCGCGCGGCGACGGATGATGACATCATGCTCAACCGCCTCATTGGCCATCCGCCAGTCGAGCCTGATAGCCCAGTCCGCGAAGTGTTCTGATTTCCAGGTCTGAGCCCTCTATCTTGCGCCTTAACCGTCCCACATAAAGTTCGACTGCATTGGCGTTGCTCTCCGCTTCAAGGCCAAAGAGTTTCGTCAGCAGATCACTCTTGTCGAGCACGCGGCCCTTGTGCGTCAGGAATATCTCCAACAGAATTTGCTCCCTGCGGGTGAGGTCGCGCAATTCGCCAGCCACTGTGACGCTGCGTTCCGCCATGTCAAACCGCAAATTTCCAGCTTCCAGCACCGGTGTCGTGTTGCCTGCCTTGCGGCGCAAGATAGCGCGCGTTCGTGCCTCAAGCTCGCCGAGATCGAATGGCTTGACCATATAGTCGTCGGCGCCGAGGTCGAGCGCGCTGATTCTGTCGTCGATTTCCAGTCTGGCTGTCAGGACGAGAACGGGGACCGGACTTTTGCGTGTTCTCAGCCGCTTGAGCAAATCAAGCCCCATGCCATCGGGAAGGTTCACGTCAAGAATGATGAGGTCATATTCATTGAAGTCGGCAAGCTGTTCTGCATCTGCCAGATTATAGGCAGGTTCAACAATATGTCCTGCCTTCGAAAAGCGTTCGATAATCGCTTCGGCGACGTCGAAAGTGTCTTCTACAAGCAAAAAACGCATTCCAGATACCAAGCTCCGGGCTTTGACAGGTTAATGACAGCTTACTTTCCTAGCACAGTGAGGTCGTGGCTGTGGAGGCAGCCAATCCCTTTAGGAGGATAATATGAAAAAGTTTCTCGCTCAGGCTGCTGCTGCAGCTATCACTGTTATGGCGTTTTCCACGCCGTCTTTTGCATTTGACCCCGAAGCAACCGAGTGCATTGCACCGGCAAATCCCGGTGGTGGTTGGGACTTCACCTGCCGTCAGGTCGGCAAGACCTTGCAGGATCTCAAGCTGGTTCCCGGCACAATGCAGGTTACCAACATGGCTGGCGGCGGTGGCGGCGTTGCCTATGCGGCTGTGGTCAACAAGCGTAATGACGACAATGATCTGATCGTTGCTGCATCGTCTGCAACGGCAACCCGTCTGGCGCAGGGTGCGTATCCGGGCAATACGATGGAGCAGGTCCGCTGGCTGGCCAGCATCGGCGCTGACTACGGTATTATCGCCGTTGCCAAGGATTCACCGATCAATACGCTGCCGGAATTGATGGAAAAGCTGAAAAGCGATCCGGCATCTGCTCCGGTAGCAGGCGGTTCCGCTGTTGGTGGTTGGGACCATCTGAAGGTTCTGATGGCTGCCAAAAAAGCTGGCATTGATGATGTTCGCACCATCAAATATGTCGCATTTGATGGTGGTGGTGAGGCCGTGACCCAGCTTCTCGCCGGTTCTGTCGCCGCCTTCACGGGTGATGCGTCCGAAGCCAAGGGTTTCGTGGATTCCGGTGACATCAAGGTGATTGCAATTCTCGCACCTGAGCGCATGGAAGGTGATTTTGCATCCTTCCCAACCGCAAAAGAACAGGGCATCGACGTGATCGGTGCAAACTGGCGCGGTTTCTATGCCCCAGGCGGCATGAGCGATGATGCCTACAATTACTGGGTGGATGCTGTTGGCAAGGTCTACGACTCTGCCGAATGGAAACAGGTCATGGCCGCCAACGGTCTTGCACCGCTCAACAAGCGCGGCGCTGAATTCCAGGAATTCGTTGCCCAGTCAGTGGCCGATATTCAAGCGATTTCCCGCGAGATCGGTATCCTGAAGTAAGTTCGATATTCGACTTGGGCTGCGGGCAGGGCTCCTGTCCGCAGCTTATTGCGCTATGCTCACGGTATTGCGTGGGAAAAGGGGGGAGACATGAGTGACCGTATTCTTGGCGGCATTGGGCTGGTGGTTGCCGCGTTTTATATCTGGCAGTCGACTTTAATCGAGCTGAGTTTCATCACGGACCCGGTCGGGCCGAAGACATTTCCGATCATGATCGGTATTGTCCTCATCCTTGCAAGCACCGCGATGATTTTTTCTCCGGACGCTAATCCACATTGGCCCGAGATTTCGAAACTGCTGGAAATCGGAATTTCGGCAGCTGTCATGGTGGCCTATGTCTACCTTCTTCCGCTTGCGGGGTTCGTGATTGCTACAGCGCTTGCCGCAGGGTTTCTTTCCTGGCGGCTGGGTGCTGAACCGCTCAAGGCTATCATGGCCGGTGTGCTCATTTCCGTCGGTATCTATATCGTCTTCCATCTCATCCTTGGCCTATCACTCGCCAAGGGACCGTTGGGCTTTTAGGGAGGGCTTGAGCAATGGAAACATTATCAAATCTTGGCGATGGCTTCATGATCGCGTTGACCTGGCAGAACCTTGCTTTGGCGCTGCTCGGTTGTTTTCTGGGCACTATCATTGGGGCACTGCCTGGCCTTGGACCGTCCAATGGTGTGGCCATTCTTATTCCGCTTGCCTTCACGCTTGGCCTGCCGGCGACGCCCGCGCTCATTCTGCTGACGTCGGTCTATTACGGGGCCATGTATGGCGGGCGTATCTCGTCCATTCTTTTGTGCATTCCGGGTGATGAGCCGGCCATGATGACCACTTTGGATGGCTATCCCATGGCCCAAAAAGGACAGGCGGGCGAAGCATTAGCATTGTCAGGTATTGCCTCCTTCTTCGGTGCATTTGTCGCCACCTGGGGGCTTGTT
>JBNLGT010000144.1:0-4679 GCA_050306195.1 Ensifer sp. | reverse complement strand
CGAGCTTAAACTGGCCAATGGCAGCGTAGCCGCCACCCGCAAGGCTGGAATAGGGGGGCTCGGTGTTGCCGCCAGAGGCAAATACCAACAAGAGAGCCTGTCGCTCACACTGGCGCTACGCGGGCCTGCCGCATTGGCAATCGACGGTGGAGGTAACATCAATACCGCCAGCAACACCATGTCGCTGCGTTTCTCCGGCCCACTTCCCGCAAGCCTGCTGAACGGGACGACGGCGCGACAGGGCATGTCCTTTTCAGGCGTCGCAAATAGCGATTTAAGCGTTTCGGGCAGTATGGCAGGCCCAGAATTTGGCGGTCTGATATCTCTGGACAATGTGGGCGTTGATCTGGTGCGGCAAAATATGTCGATCCGTGGCGTCAAAGGAGAGATCAAGCTCGCAGGCGGTAACGCGACAATTGTAGGCGTTACAGGCAATTTCACTGGCGGAGGCTCCTATTCAGCATCGGGGAAAATTGGTCTCAGCAGTGCCGCACCCGCCGACCTCACAATCAGCCTGAATGGCGTGAAATATACCGACGGCAATCTCGTTTCGGCAAACCTCGGCGGCGAGGTCAGGATTACCGGTAATCTGTCGCAGAGTCCTGCTATTGCTGGAACAATCAATATCGCGGAAGCGAACATATCGATCCCCGAAACACTTCCAACGTCGATTGCATCGATCAAACTCAAGCACAAGAACGCGCCTGCTGACGTCAATCGGCAATATGCCGAAATCAGCACGCAAAACACTGGTGATGGCAGCCAGGCGTCCGCCTATCTGGATCTGACTATTAGGGCTCCCGGACGCATATTTGTGCGCGGCCGCGGCATGGATGCAGAGCTGGGCGGGACTGTCAAAATCAGCGGAACGACCGCAAATCCGGTCGTTTCCGGCGGGTTTGAAATGCTGCGCGGACGACTCTCGCTTCTCGGCAAGAGGTTGGATTTCACCTCTGGTCAAATCGGCTTTGGCGGTGGCCTGATCCCCAATCTCGATCTTGTTGCGACAACCAGGTCCGGCTCGACCACCATCATTATCAAGGTCAGCGGCCCGGCCAATGATCCAAGCTTCACCTTCTCGTCTTCACCGTCATTGCCGGAAGACGAGGTGCTGGCGCAGCTCATTTTCCAGAAATCCTCATCATCACTTTCTCCATTTCAGATTGCTCAGCTCGCCGACGCCGTTGCCCAGTTGACCGGCGCACAGAACGACTCGATTTTCACCAAATTGAGAAAAGCCAGCGGCTTCGATGACCTGGATGTGACCAGCGACGACCAGGGCAATGCAGAAGTGACGGCGGGCAAATACCTCAATTCCAAGACCTATATCGAGCTCCAGCAAAATACCGGCACCGGCTCCGGCAAAGCTATCATCAACCTCGATGTCGGCAAGGGGCTCAAATTGCGCGGCGAAGCGGATAGCGATGGCGAGGGCGCAGCCGGTATTTTTTACGAAAAGGAATATTGAAGGCAAGACGGAGAGGGAACACCTGCCGTCTACCTTGACTTCCCTTCGTTTTTCCTGTTTAAGCGCGCCAAATCCGTCTCAAGATCAAGCTTGAGCCACTGACCGGGACATGATCCCGGAGGTCAACATCCGACAGCGCGTTGCGCCCTCGGGTGCAACATTTCTTTGTTGGTCCGTGGCCGGGCTTGTATTCGACGGTTTGGAACGCCACGTTTCGGGCAACACCTGAAACGAGAAGGAAGAGTTGATGTTTGAGAACCTGCAAGATCGCCTGGGCTCCATTTTAAATGGACTGACCGGACGTGGCGCGCTTTCCGAAAGCGACGTCAAGGCGGCTTTGCGCGAGGTTCGCCGCGCCCTTCTGGAAGCCGACGTGGCGCTGGAAGTGGTGCGCGACTTCACCGATCGCGTTCGTGATAAAGCCGTTGGCGCCGAAGTTCTGAAATCCATCAAGCCCGGCCAGATGGTCGTCAAGATCGTACATGACGAACTTGTCGAAATGCTGGGCTCCGACGGCGAAACGATTGACCTGAATGCAGCCGCCCCTGTCGTGATCATGATGGTCGGCCTCCAGGGGTCTGGTAAAACAACCACCACGGCCAAAATCGCCAAGCGTCTCACCGAGCGCGAGCGTAAAAAGGTCCTCATGGCCTCGCTCGACACGCGCCGGCCCGCCGCACAGGAGCAGTTGCGCCAGCTCGGCGAACAGGTGGATGTGACCACACTCCCCGTCATCGAAGGCCAGTCGCCGGTTGATATCGCTGGCCGCGCAGTGCAGGCCGCCAAACTCGGCGGCCATGATGTTGTCATCCTCGACACCGCGGGCCGCACCCACATCGACGAGCCGTTGATGGTGGAAATGGCCGATATCAAGAAGAAGGCCGCCCCGCATGAAATTCTACTGGTCGCCGACTCGCTGACCGGTCAGGACGCCGTCAATCTGGCGCGCAATTTCGATGAACGTGTTGGCATTACCGGCCTCGTTTTGACCCGTATGGACGGCGATGGCCGCGGCGGTGCAGCCCTTTCCATGCGCGCGGTTACCGGCAAGCCGGTCAAGCTTATCGGCGTTGGCGAGCGTATGGGCGAATTGGAGGAATTCCATCCCCGCCGCATCGCAGACCGTATTCTGGGCATGGGCGATATCGTTTCACTGGTCGAGAAGGCTGCCGAAACGATTGATGCGGAAAAAGCCGCAGCCATGGCCGAGAAGATGGCCAAGGGCAAATTTGACCTGAATGACCTTGCCGAGCAGCTGAAACAGATGGAAAAGCTCGGCGGTATGGGCGGCCTGATGGGCATGATGCCCGGCATGTCCGGTATGAAGGACAAGATTGCTGCTGCCGGTCTGGATGACAAGATGTTCAAGCGTCAGCTGGCGATTATCTCCTCAATGACCAAGGCAGAGCGCGCCAATCCGGATATTCTGAAACATTCGCGCAAGAAACGTATTGCAGCCGGTTCCGGCACCGATGCGGCCCAGATCAACAAGCTTTTGAAAATGCACCGCCAGATGGCGGACATGATGAAAGCCATGGGCGGCAAGGGCAAGGGCGGCGGCATGATGCGCCAGATGATGGGCGGTCTGGCAGGCAAGATGGGTCTGGGCGGCATGGGTGGAATGCCCGACCTGTCAAAAATGGACCCCAAGCAACTGGAAGCACTGGCCAAGCAGGCCGATGCAGCCGGTTTGGGTAAGGGAATGCCGGGCGGTTTGCCCGGCCTGGGCGGTGGCGGTTTGCCCGGTCTGCCCGGTGGCGGACTTCCGGGACTTCCCGGTCTGCCGAAGAAGAAGTGAGTGAACGGTGATGGTTGATCCAAAGGTCAAAGAACAACTTGCCGGCTATCGTCAGTCGATCGACAATATCGACGCCGCGCTCGTTCACATTCTGGCTGAACGTTTTGCCTGCACCAAGGCAGTTGGCGTTCTTAAAGCCACGCACGAATTGCCGCCGTCTGACCCGGCGCGCGAAGAATACCAGATCGAACGCCTTCGCAGACTTGCCAAGGAAGCCAATCTGGATCCGGATTTTGCTGAGAAGTTCCTGAACTTCATCATCAAGGAAGTGATCCGGCATCATGAAGCAATCGCTGCCGAACATAACGGCAAGTAAAAGAAACACGAAGACAAACCGTTCAGATGAACGGCCCGAAATGCCTGAAGGAGAAATGAAATGGCACTGAAAATTCGTCTCGCCCGTGGCGGTTCCAAGAAACGCCCTTACTACCACGTTGTTGTTGCTGACGTTCGCGCACCGCGCGACGGCCGCTTCATCGAAAAGCTCGGCCACTGGAACCCGATGCTGGCCAAGGACAATGCAGAGCGCGTTCAGCTGAACGAAGAGCGTATCAAGCATTGGCTCGATCAGGGCGCACAGCCGACTGATCGCGTACTTCGCTTCCTCGACGAAGCTGGTCTTGCCAAGCGCGATGCTCGCAGCAACCCGAACAAGGCCAAGCCGGGCAAGAAGGCCCAGGAGCGTCTGGCGGAGAAGGAAGCGCTGGCTGCTGAAAAGGCTGCCGCTGAAGCTGAAGCCGCCGCTGCTCCGGCAGAAGAAGCTGCTGCTGAATAAGCCTTTTGCCTTGACGGCGATTGATCCGGGCGGCTTGATGGGCCGCCCGTTTCTTTTGGAATCTACCCATGTCTAAACTCAAAAATCCCGTTCTCATGGCCACCATCGGGGCAGCTCAAGGGCTGCGCGGTGAAGTTCGCGCCAAGAGCTTTACGACTGAGCCCACAACATTGGGTGACTACGGCAACCTGCACAGCGAGGATGGGCGCGTATTCGAGGTGCTGGAAATCCGCGAGGCCAAGGGCATGGCGATCGTGCGTTTCAAGGGCGTCAACGATCGTAACGCAGCAGAAGCCCTGCGCGGGCTTGATCTCTATATCGAGCGGGAAAACCTCCCCGATGAGCTGCTCGAGGACGACGAGTTCTACTACGCCGATCTGGAAGGGCTGGAAGCCTTTGACGACAACGGCACATCCTACGGCATTGTGTCCGCCATCTTTGATTTTGGGGCTGGTGACCTCCTGGAGCTGAAAGGCCCCAACAAACGTCCGATGCTGATCCCTTTTTCAGAGACCGCCGTGCTTGAAATTGACCTCGATGCAGGGCGCATCCTCATTGATCCTATGGCTGCAGGCCTCGTCGATGATGATGAGGGACCCGGCAGCCGCAAGAGACGCCCGCCAAAAGCCGACGGGGGC
>JBNLGT010000143.1:0-4705 GCA_050306195.1 Ensifer sp. | reverse complement strand
GACTTATCGGACTTTATCTGATGCAGTGATCCCAATCGCATGCATTATAATAGAAAAGGCCGGATGAGATCCGGCCTTTTCTATTGCGTAAAACCGCAAAAATCATTTTTGCTTCATGCAGGGGTCCACACCGTAAGCGGGCGAACATTCCGACTTTGAGGCAACAGCTGTTGGAGCAGCAAAGGATGCGCCAATAATGATGGCGGCCGCACACGCGAAAAATATTGCAATTGATTTGCCCATAAAAAGAAAAGCCTCTCCAGATTTTCCAATCCTGCGATATTCATTCGCAGGCTCGGCGGGTCGTTTACGCCGAGCGCCCTCCACGTACAATAGTTTGTTAAGCTGAATGCGGCGTTAACGGCGAACAATCTGGCAATGCGGCAAAATTACAACGATATGCCCATTTGCTCGGCAACGCCCAATATGCAAGCAAAAAGCCCGACTTCAGCAGCCGGGCTTTTTGCTTGAAAACACATGATGCTCAGGCAGCTTTGCCCGAGCGCGTATATTGCCCTTGCGGACGAAACCGAACCAGATAGGTGGGGATAATGGCGGAAGCCAAAGTTGGATTGATGCCCATGCCATCAAGGGTCAATCCGGCATCAGCAGCCTCCTGTGAAACCACATTATCGGACTTCAGCAAAGTCACCTGATCAGCCGTCAACGGCGGGTCAACGAAGGGAACCAGCGACATCAGAGAGCCCATCATGGATGCGACCCCGAAAGGTACACGCACCAACGGCCTTTGACGATCGATTTCCTCAAGGATCATGTCCAGTATCTGGTGGAAGGTCAGAATTTCCGGGCCACCCAGTTCATAGGTGCGACCAGCTTCAAGCTTGCCTTCAACACCGCGAACGACTGCCTCGGCGACATCACCGACAAAAACCGGCTGGAACTCTGTCTCACCGCCGCCAATCAACGGCAGCGCTGGCGCAAAACGGGCCATCCCGGCAAACTTGTTGAAGAAATTGTCTTCCGGCCCGAATATGACGGACGGGCGCATGATGATGGCGTCGGGCAAAATCGAACGGATGGTGTCTTCCGCACGCCCCTTGGTCGACGCATAGACGGATTCGCTTTCAGCGTCCGCCCCGATGGATGAAATGTGGATTAGCTTCGCGCCGGTAGCGCGGGTCGCTTCCGCGACCGCACGTGCGCCAAAATCCTGAACCGCATCAAATGTATTGCGGCCCTTTTCAAAAAGGATACCAACACAATTGATGACATAGTCCGAACCCTTCACAGCCGCATCAACAGAATTACGGAAGCGCAGGTTTGCCTGGACGAAAGAAATCTGTCCCGGATTGCCAAGCGGCTGAAGATGGAAGGCAAGATCCGGGCGGCGCACTGCGACGCGAACTCGATAACCCCGTTTGGCCAGCGCGCGAACAATGTGGCGCCCGACAAAACCCGAACCGCCAAAAATGGTGACGAGTTTGGGCTGGTTGGACATAGTCATATTTCTCAGTCCCCTGATTTCAATAAATGCCGTTGTGACCGTCTTTATATGAAACCGCGTCGCAGGTGAAGGTTTCCCGGACGCACAAATTGCCTCATACGCCCTCGACGAGAACGATTTCGCCGTCGGCCACTTCCTGACGGATTTTTGCCGCCGCCTGATATTCTGGCGAGTGGTAACATTCTTGCGCGGTTTTCAAGGAATCAAATTCAATCACCACATTGCGCGCCCGGCATACGCCCTCGGCGGCCTCCTGCTGGCCACCGCGCGCCAGCATTTTGGCGCCATATTTATCAAAAGCGATTTTGGCGGCGGCGACATAATCCTTGTAGCGCTCTGCGTCCCGCATATCGACACGTGCAATCCAGTATCCTTTGGACATGTTCTATCCCTTCAATTTATACGCCAGCCATTTCCGCCAATATGGATTTGGCGGCCTGTAGCGGATCATCGGCTTTTACAATTGGACGGGCAACCACCAGATGTGAGGAGCCCGCACGAAGCGCATCAGACGGGGTCATGACCCGCTTCTGGTCGCCTTTTTCAGCCCCGGCAGGCCGAATTCCGGGTGTAACCACAGCCATATCCGGACCGACAATCTTGCGCACTGCTGATGCTTCCTGCGCAGAACAGACGATACCGCCCATACCGCATTTGCGCGCCTGTTCAGCTCTGCGCAAAACCAGCGTATGCGGGTCATATTCATAACCCGCTTCAATCATGTCCTGTTCGTCCATTGAAGTCAGTACAGTCACGCCGAGCAGACAGAGGTCTGATCCTTTGGCTGCCTCCACCGCTGCCCGCATGGCTTTGGGGTAGGCGTGAAGTGTGAGCATGGTCATGCCCATCTTGACGATATTCTCGACAGCACTTTTCACCGTATTGTCGATGTCGAGAAGCTTCATATCGAGGAATATCTTCTTGCCGTCCTTCGCCAGATCACGGGCAAATTCCAACCCGCCTGCAAAGGCCAGCTGGTAGCCGATCTTGTAGAAGAGCACTTCGTCTCCCAGCTTTTTCACAATCGCTTCGGCTTCACCGATTGTCGGCACATCCAAGCCGGTGATCAGTCGCTCACGCATATCGACCGTCATTCGTCCCATCCTGTCCATTTTTCCATAGGCGTCCAGTCGCATTTCAGCGAACGCCGCGCAAGATCAAAACAAAAGAGATTGCCGCCGCCGGGTGGTTGATCAGATTGCCGCGAAATCGGAACGCCATCCAAATGACATTTCAACAAGGTTCCGACCCCACCATGTCCGATGAATGCGATTGGCTGGAGAGGATCATGGGCGGCAAGGACGCGATTGACCGCTTTCACGATACGCGCCTGCGCGTCCACCGCCCGCTCCCATCCCATAAAACTTTTCTGCGGTTCAGCGAAAAATGCGTCCGCCGCCTTTTCAAACTCGGCGGGTGGCAGAAAGCCCGTTGCGGAACGATCATTCTCACCCATATCTTCGATGACTTCGACATTGACGCCAGCGACTGCGGAAAGAATTTCCGCAGTCTCAACCGCCTTGGTCTCATCGCTTGAAACAATGCGCCGAAGCGAGGCTACCCAAGGCAAAGTGGCTGTTAACCTCGCCCGCGCAGCCCCCACTTCCGACAAACCCCAATTTGGCACGGGAATATCCGGATCCATCCTGATCTGGGGATGGGTGATATAAAGCGCAAATGTCACCGGCAGCCTATTGGGCGGGTCGTCTATAGGTCCACAACTGGGCAGGCGGAATATTGCGGATGACGAAATCCAGATGCTTGATGCTGTAACTTCCGGGGTTCGGCCCCACGGGAGACAGAGGCCCATAGGAAATCTGAACAACCGGGCTACCGGGCATGACCCGGTCGAGGAGGCTATCCATCAGGCGAATACGATCCTTCGCCGGGAAATTGAGCATGGGAATTGCCGAAATAATGCAATCGAATTTCGCAGACGCCAAAGGTCCGAGCGCTTCATCAAGGTCGAATGCATCGCCCCGCACAAAATTGACGCCGGGATAGGTTTGGACCAGATGCCGGTAAAAATCCTCGGAATATTCCACAGAGGTCAGCCGTTCCGGCCTAACCCGTTGAAGAATGGCCTTGGTGATGGAGCCGGTGCCGGGTCCAAGCTCAAGAACGGGAAGACCAGAGTGAGGATTGATGACACTTGCCATGCGCCTTGCCGTCACCCCGGACGTTGGCAGGATTGCGCCAACCTGCTTCGGTCCGTCCATCATACCGCGAAAGAATTTGATTTCCCCCTCGAAACGTCTTCCAATCTCATTCCTTACACGTTGGACAACCATCTTTTCCCCTTCCAGAACGCGTTTATTTCGGCGCCATATTGCGTCAATACGCGGCGACAACAAGGCAGCAGATGCACGCCCTGCAAAAAATTTGCAAGGAAAGGGTGATGGGACCGCGTTCAGCCTATCCTAAACCCGCATGGGCATCAGGACATAGAGCGCATCATCGCTTGCGGTATCACGAACCAGCGTCGGTGAACCGGGGTCGGCAAAAAGGAAGATTGCCTCATCACCGGAGAGTTGACCGGTGATGTCCAGCAGATATTTGGCGTTGAAGCCGATTTCCAGCGGGTCGCTTTCATAGCCTGCCGGAACTTCATCGGTTGCTGAACCGGAATCGGGGTTGTTGACGGTCAGCGTCATCTGGCCATCGGACAGCGCCAGCTTCACCGCGCGACCGCGCTCTGAGGAAATGGTGGACACGCGGTCAACGGCGTTTTGAAACGACTTCGTATCGATACGCATTTCCTTGTCATTGCCGGCGGGAATAACGCGCTGGTAATCCGGAAATGTACCGTCAATCAATTTCGAGGTCAGAACGATCGGACCGGCGGTCATGCGGATTTTTGCGTCTGAAATCTCAATCAGCACGTCGGCATCAAGTCCGTCGACGAGTTTTTGCAACTCGCCAACCGTCTTACGCGGTACGATGATGCCGGGCATCCCTTCCGATCCGGAAGGTGCAGTCACATCAGCGCGGGCCAGCCGGTGACCATCTGTTGCTACTGCGCGCAGCTTCAAATCCCCATCGGCCTCAACCGTGTGCATGAAAATACCATTGAGGTAGTAGCGAGTTTCCTCTGTCGAAATCGCAAACTGGGTACGGTCAATGAGCATCTTCAGCGATGCCGCCGACAGGTTGAAGGTGTGGCTGAATGTTCCGGCCGTCAGGTCGGGGAAATCGGAAATCGGCAGGCATTGCAGCGAAAATTTGGATCTTCCGGCTGCA
>JBNLGT010000142.1:0-4712 GCA_050306195.1 Ensifer sp. | reverse complement strand
GGGTTTTAAAAAATTCAATGTCACGACGCCATGGAATGAACCCGCCGCCCATATCGCGTTGGTAGATGGGGTGGTCAATTATCCGACCCGCTGCGGTGAACGATTGTAGCTTTTCACCACCACGCATTTCGGTGGACGACGAATAGTAGATCACCGTGTCGCCCGGACTGGTCCGGGCGAGTGGGGCGGATTTGCCGTGGCACACCTGCATGAAGCCGCCTGCACGGCCCCTTGCAACGTGATTTGCCGAGGCAATGGCGAGCCAGGCCTTCATCAGCGGTTGGCCGAGCAATAGACGCGTAGGCGATGACCGTCGGGGTCAAGCGCCGTGAATGTACGGCCAAAGGGCATATCCACCGGCTCCTGGGCGATGGTTAGGCCAGACTGTGCCCATTCTGCCGCGGTCGTGTCCACCTCTGCGTTATTGGCAACTGGAAGGGCGATTTCGATGCTGCCCGGTTTGGCCGTGTTTGCGATGGCTGGAACAACCGAGTCCTTGGCCCAAAGTCCGAACATCAGGCCGGAGGGCAATACAAACATGTTGAAATCGTCTGATCCCGGGCCCGGCTCGCTTTTGAAGAGCTTTTTGTAAAATGCGACGCTCGCGGGGAGGTTATCCACGTAGAGGATGATCATGTCGGGGGTCATTTTGTTTACTCCTGTTTTTCGCCCGACCTGCCGGGCGCTTTGCAAGAGCAGGTCTATAACCGCATGCTGTCAATTTTTGTCAGTATGGTGGATTCCTGCCGCGCTCCTGTTCGCGTTGGTGGCTTTCGCGCTTGAGCAGGGCTCTGCGGCGCGGATATCGCTTGCCCGTGTCTTCGGCAGTCAGAATTCGGTCGATGCGGAAATTCCGGTGATCGTTCCGTAACTCGCACCAGGCTGCGACAACACGGACTCGTTCAAAAAAGCCGATCGTATAGGGCCAGATATTTCGCTCGCTTACCTTGCCGGAAAGATCCTCATAGGTGATCTTCAGAATGTGCTCTGAGCGCATTGCCGCGCGGATTAATGGCAAGTCGATTGAGCCAGTCTCGACAGCGCTTCTGGCGACAATCATCGCGTTGTCATCCATCTTGGGTGCGAGATCGGGCGGCAGGACTGCTGAAATTTTGGCAAGCAGACTCTGTGCCGCCTTTGCCAGTTCGTGGTCGGTGTTATGCGCGACCCACCGCGCGCCCAAATTCAGGGCCTCAATCTCGTCCTCGGAAAACATCAGGGGCGGCAGCAGAAAGCCGGGGCGCAGTACATAACCCAATCCCGCTTCGCCTTCGATATGTGCCCCTTGCGCCTGCAGGGTTGCGATGTCGCGATAAAGCGTTCTCAGGCTTACGCCCATAGCCTCGGCCAGCTTTTGCCCGCTGACGGGGTAGCGGTGCTGGCGAAGTTCTTGAATGAGATTGATCAGTCGTTGGGAGCGGGACATGGAAGCGCCTTGTTTTGTCAGGGCTATCATAGCTGACTGACAGAAATTGGCAGCATGAATCTTCTGTTTTTTCTCGACATTGCTGCTCTGGTCCGTTATCACGGCACAAATTTCAATCGGTTTAAAAGGCGTGTCCCATGACTTCGAAGACTGACAAGCTGCTTTCCGTTCTCAAGCTCCAGCCTGTTGTGCCGGTTCTGATTGTTGACGATGCAAAAGATGCCGTGCCGCTGGCGCGCGCGCTTGTTGCCGGTGGATTGAAAGCGATCGAGGTAACGATGCGGACCCCCGCCGCGCTTGATGCCGTTCGCGCGGTGGCGAACGAAGTCGAGGGGGCGGTTCCGGGTGCGGGAACCATTCTGAATGCCGGTCATTTTGATCAGGCAGTTGCTGCGGGCGCACAGTTTATTGTTAGCCCGGGCGCAACGAAAAACCTGATTGATGCTGCCAATGCGTCGGACGTTCCTTTGTTGCCGGGGGCCGGCAGCCCGAGCGAAATCATGACGCTTCTTGAGGCGGGCATTGATGTGATGAAGTTTTTCCCGGCTGAACAGTCCGGTGGTGCGGCCTATTTGAAATCGCTGGCTTCGCCATTCGGCAATGTTCTTTTCTGCCCCACCGGCGGGATCTCGCTGAAAAACGCCAAGGATTATCTGTCGCTTCCCAATGTTGTCTGTGTTGGCGGCTCCTGGGTTGCGCCGAAAGAACTGGTGGCAGCCGGAGACTGGGACGGTATTACCAAACTGGCGGCTGACGCCTGCACATTGCTGGGCTGATTTTCCCGGCTCGCGTGAATTGCAATCGGTAAGATGGATTCCTATCTCGTGAAGGTATTCACAAGATAGGAGGCCGCCGATGTTTGACCCGAAACAATTGCTTGACCAACTGCTTGGTTCGAAAGTGCCCGGAACAGAAGGCACGGTGCGTGAAAAGGCCAACGATGCGGTGGATCTTGCCAAGGCTCACCCCTATGCAACAGGCGCTATTGCGGCTGTTCTTTTGGGTACGGGCGCGGGGCGCAAGCTCACCGGTTCGGCGCTGAAGCTGGGCGGCCTGGCCGCTATCGCCGGGCTTGGATATCACGCCTACAAGAACTACCAGAATGGTCAGAAACCTGCAGAAGAACCGCAGATTTCAGAACCTGAACTATTGCCGCCGCCAGGGTCGGAATTTGCCTCGGAATCAGAAGCGCAAAGCCCAGGATTTGCCCTCGTTCTCGTGCGGGCGATGATCGCTGCTGCGCGGGCTGACGGTCATATTGACGATGCGGAGCGCCAGCAAATTCTGGGCAAGGTGGCGACCAGCGGGCTGGACCCAGATGCCGCTGCGTTTCTTGATGGGGAGCTTTCCAATCCTGTCGATCTAGACGCCATAGTCGCTGCTGCGAAAACCGAAGCGCAGAAGGTGGAGCTCTATACCGCTTCGCGTTTGGCTATTGAGCCGAATACGCGTGCAGAGCGTGGCTATTTGGATATGCTTGCGGGCCGCCTTTCGTTGCCGGATGCTCTTGTCGATCACATCGAGACCACTGTTGCGGGCGTAAAGGCTCCTACATGAGCGCCGGTGAACAGATCATAAGGACAATGAATTTGAATGGCCGGGCTGAATGTGCTCCAAACAGGGCGTTTTGAAATCCTCTGGAGATGACATGCAAGATTTGGCCAATTGGACGCCGCCTCCCACGCCGCAACCGGTGACATTGACTGGCCGGTACGTCACTGTTGCACCCTATGATCCCGACATACACGACATTCAACTGTGGGACGCCTTTGGCGGGTTGGAGATCAACCAGCTTCTTCGCTATTTTGCTTGTCCGGATTTCGGGTCTGTGGATGCGTTTTCGGCATGGTCGGCAAGTGTCGCTAAAGCAGGCTGGCTGAGGGAGGTTTTTATCAGTAATTCAACTGGCGATGTGCTTGGCATGGCGCATTATATGCGCGCCGACCCTGCCAACGGCGTTGTCGAGATTGGCGGAGTGGCGCATGGACCGGCGATGTCGCGCACACCGATGTCAACAGAGGCTCATTACCTCATGGCGAAACATGTCTTTGAGGATCTCGGCTACCGTCGTTATGAGTGGAAGTGTCACAACGAGAATGAAGCGAGCAAGCGTACAGCGGAACGCTACGGCTTTACTTTTGAGGGCGTCTTCCGACAACACTCGATTTCACGCGGGGCAAACCGCGATACGGCGTGGTATTCGATGATCGATAAGGAATGGCCTGCGCTGGCACGGGCATTTGAGGCATGGCTTTTACCGGAAAACTTCGATAGTGAAGGCAAGCAGCGGCAAACGCTGATCGAAATTCGCAAAGACCAAGCGACTGGAAAAGCCTGAATGGCCGATAGCCAAAACAACAAGTTTCCACCCGCCGCCGCGGCTGCCGTTATTCTTCTGGTAGCCGGGCTACTCCTCTATTTCATGCCGAAGCTTGTCCTTTGGATCGGTGAATATTCACCAGCGCTCGGCGTTGCGGCGGGCGTCGTCATCGTCTTCGGCTTCTTTATTCTTTTCTGGGTGCGCTCGCGTTTTCAGAAGCGTTGATTGCCGCTTCGTAGCGGTGTTCACCGCCGTTGAAATCTCGCACTTTCAGCTGGCCATTGCTGATTTCAAATTCCGGACGATTGATGACAGCCTTGCCGTGCCCACCCGGAATATCCAGCATATAGGCGGGTTGGCACAGGCCTGAGACCGCACCCCGCAATTGACTGACCAGTCTCTGGCCTTCTTCCACGCTGACGCGGAAATGGGACGTGCCGGGCGCAAGATCCGGGTGGTGCAGATAATAGGGTTTGATGCGGTTTTCCACGAATGTGCGCATCAAGGCAGACAGCGTTCTAATATCGTCATTAACACCTCTCAGCAGAACCGATTGGCTGATCATGGTTATGCCATTGTCGACCAGGCGGGCGCATGCGGCGCGTCCGGCGTCGGAAAACTCCTGCGGGTGGTTGGCGTGGAGAGCGACATAGACAGTCTTCCCGCTTTCCTTGAGTATATCGATCGTTTGTTCGGTTATTCGTTCGGGATCAACCAGCGGTACGCGTGAATGAATACGCAGGACCTTTACATGCTCAATAGTGCGGAGAGGTTCCACGATCGCACGCAGCCTATTGGGGGAGAGCACAAGCGGGTCACCGCCGGTCAGAATGAGCATCGGCGGTTTCAACTCGGCGAGTTCATCGATCAGCTTGAGCGCTTGGGCGCTGTCGAGCTCCTCCGGGTCCCGTTGTGATTGGGCCTCCGCCCGGCAATGGCTACACGCCAGCGCGCAGGCCCGCGTGA
>JBNLGT010000141.1:0-4870 GCA_050306195.1 Ensifer sp. | reverse complement strand
TAGAAATAGGCGACCGACTGGCTGAACGCGAACATGACCAAAAGCACCGCAGCAATGATAAAGCTGACACCGCCTGCGATGATTGCCAGTCGTTTCTGCTTGCGGGTCATGGGTTCACTCCGTCAATCATTAGCCCAAGCTCCTTTGCCTGAGCCAATAGGGCCTTGCCTTGATCTTTGTCAGGTGGAAACTGCACCAAAGCGCGTTTGAGCGCGTCTTTTGCCTTGGCTTCATCTTTCAGGACGACATACGAGCGGACGAGACGGATCCAGCCTTCAAAATTATCCGGATTTTCCGTCAGTTTTTCATCCAGGCCTGCGACCATTGATCGGATCATATCCTGCCTGTCCCCGGCGCTCATATCCTCTGCCGCTGCGATATCGGCCGCACTCGGGTTGCCAGGGGCTTGCATATTTTGAGGGACACCATCCAGTTCAGCCAGCGCCTGTTTGACAGCAGGCACCCAGGGCGCGTCGGCTGGCGACTTGGCAATTAGCGCATTGTAGGCTTCACGCGCCTTGTCTTTCTCGCCTTTTTGCGCGAGGCCAATGGCGAGATAAAACGCGGAACGCGGGTTGTCTGCATTCATCTCCAGCGATTTTGAAAAGGCTGCCTCGGCCTCAGCCGTTACCTGCCCCTTTGCCGCCGCCACCTGGGCTTCGCCAAAGGCGCTATAGCGGTCAGAGTCCGGGGGCAGCAATCTGACGGCGTTGCCATAGGCATTCGCCGCATCGTCAAAGCGCTGCGACCGCATATATATAGGCGCAATAACCTGCCAGCCCTCCCCGTCATCCGGGGTTTGGGCAAGGTGCCGCTCCATCTTGGCCACCAACAGTGCAATATCGTTTCCCGGATTGGCGAGGCGCGCCTCAAGCGGCTGGTCTGGGACGTCAGGCGCCCCCTCTTTCATATAGAGGCCAATGGCGATGAGCGGCACAAGGAGTACAAGTGCAGCCTGCAAAATCCGACCGCCGCCGCGCGATGCCTTGCCGCCGGAACGGTCTTTTTTTACCTTGGCATTTGCAGCCAACAATCTGCGACCGATTTCTCCGCGCGCATATTCGGCCTGCTCGGCTGA
Source organism: Ensifer sp. (assembly GCA_050306195.1). Classification (GTDB taxonomy): domain Bacteria; phylum Pseudomonadota; class Alphaproteobacteria; order Rhizobiales; family Rhizobiaceae; genus Ensifer_A. The sequence continues at coordinate 3,792 of JBNLGT010000141.1, read as the reverse complement.
AATAAGTCCCGCCGCCTCGTCGCGTTCCAGCTCCGTCAGCTGGTCCTTGTAAACTTCCGCATCGTGGGCAAAGCCGTCCGTTACAGGCTTGCGCACCCGACGCAGAGGAAGGATCAGAATAACAGCGGTCAGGCCGGTTACAACGGCGATGGATATCCAGAACAACATGTCAGCCCATTACCTCAAGCCAGATCGCTTTCCAACCGCTAACTCCTGCGTACTGTCAATTTGACGCGTCAGTCGGTCGCTCTCAAATTTCGAATGGCGCGGTTCTGACCGGTAGCGCCTCGACATCCAGGTGGTCCGGCGGCAAACCCTGCCTTGAGCGCGCCGCCATCATTTCATATGCGCGTTCAAGATGACGGGTGAAGCGCTCGGTATCAAAAAGCGGCATTCTTGTCCGGTTTTGCTGGAGCTGCTGACGTATTCCAGCGCGTCTTTCTGGATTTTCCGCCAAATTCACCACCAGATCACAATAGGCATCATTGTTGCTGGCAATCAATTCTGGCATTCCCATGGCGTTCAGCAGGCTTTCCGATACCCGACCTGCAAAATGACTACCCTTTCGCGCCACCATCGGCGTTCCTACCCATAAGATATCCGAACTGGTGGTGTGGCCATTGCAAGGAAAGGAATCAAGGGCGATATCCACCGCCTCGATCCGCGCAAGAAATTTCCGATATGCTTCGCCTGCAAAGAAAACGATGCGATCCAGGTCAGCGCCAGCGTCTGCAAAGGCCGCCCGAATATTGTCCCGGGCTGCTGCCTCACTGCAAAGCATATTCAATACCGCACCGGGAAGCCGGTTCAGGATATCCGCCCAGACGCGGATGACTTCCGGCGCCATCTTGTTTGGCGCGTTGAATGAACCGAGCACGACCTTACCTTCCGGCAAACCAAGTTCTGCACGTGTCAACTTTTCCGGCAAAGGACGGCTGTGGCTGCCATTGGCCTGATAGCTCTCGGGCAAGCGGCAGAATTTTTCCTCATAAAAAGGCTTACTGCTGTCAGGCGCCACGAAATGGTCGCTGATTGTGTAGTCAATATCAGCCCCACGAACCGAGCCTGGATAGCCGATATAGGTCACCTTCACCGGAACGGTGGACTGACGGATAATCCCGAGCCGAGCCCCTTGAGTATAGCCTTTCAGGTCAACAAGAATATCAACCGCCGCCGCATCAATCGCGTTTGCTGCTTCAGCATCACTCAAATGCCCCACCTGCACTGTGGCGCTTCGCAATTCCTGCGGCCAGTTTTGCTGATAGGCAAGCTTGTCGTCCTGTGTGTAGGAAAACAACCTGATGTCAAAACGGGTGCGGTCATGCAGCAGCATGACCTCCTCAAAGAGGCGCATTGTCACGTGCTGGCAAAAGTCATTCGACAAATAGCCGATCGTGATCCTTGCGCCGTCCGGTGAGAAGGCGCGCCTTTTGGCCGGGACAGTTCCACCTGCAATCTCCAACGCCCGTTCGTCATAGCTTGGAAGCAGTTGCAGCGCCTCATCGCTGCTTCTCAGAAGTCTGCGATGCGCCAGCTCGTTTTCCAGGAGCCCTCGCGCCAGCGGCGTATTGCTATCAGCAATCAGTCGGTCAAATTCCTCAAGCGCCGCAAAATCGCAAACGCTGCGTGCGACCGCAAAGCGCAAGCTCAACAACATTACATTCTCGGGCCGCGATTTGCAGGCATCTGCCAAAAACCGGTTGAAACGCCCCGCATCATTTAATGCCGTGCCGAATTCTGTCAGCATGATGAAGTGCGGCGACTTGCCAAAATCGAGATCAGCAATAAAGCCCGCAGCTTCAGGCAGCCGCCCGCAGGCCTTGCACGCCGTTGCCAGTTCATAAAGGAAATCCGGATCGGCAAGCGCACGCGCCGCTTCGCTGGCGATATCAGCGATTGCGTCGAACTGGCCCTCATCACGATAGAGCCCTATGGCGAATTTAAAAAAGGCGGCGCTTTTGTCCGGCAGATCGCGGGCTGCCAGTACGAAGGAATCAGCGGCCTGTTTGCGATTACCGAGTTTCAGATGAATATTCGACAGGAGAACATTGAGCGCCGTCCGTTCACTCTCCGTCGCAAACGTCAGAGCTTTTTGCGCCTCATCCAGTGCGACGGCAAGGTGGCCTGCCTGATATGCCGCCACCGCTTTTTGGATACCTGTCAACCGCCAGCCTCATTATGAAATATGTGGCCAGTCTAGCCGCCTTTTCCTTGCTTGAAACTGAAAGGCAAGTTCAAGACACCAATAATTTCAGGTCAGTGGCGTCCAGGTTCCGTCCCCGTTGCGGCAAGCCACGCCACGGGCGATTTCTGATTGAGAACCTGCTGTTAGCGTGTGGGTATATTGACGGCAATTCTGAGAACCAACCTGATAGGGTGCTGCAGCTACAACCTTGCCGTCGACGCCATCTCCCTGCCAGACGACGGCCTGTCCACTCGGCGCCGCCTCCAACGCTTTATATTCGGCTTCAAGCGCAAGCTTGCGACTTCCACTATCCAGCTGAACATCGTTGACGCGCGAGACAATGCCGCCATTGAGCGCGTTGACATAAGTATTTGTGCTGCTTGAGGCAAAGGCCAAAGGCACGATCGACCCGCGGGTTTGTGAACACCCTGCAAGCGCTAACGCCAAACCGGCGGCCAATGTCAATTTCAGAATTCTCATGCCGTCCCTGCCTTTTGTTGCTGTCTTTTCCGACGCAGATGTGGCGTAAATTTGTCAGTACGTGGGTTTAGAATAGCCACCTACTTTCGCAGACGCAACAAACTGTTCTGTGAAGCCCGCTCTATTCGAGAGTCACGGCAGGCAGGATGAGTTCTGCCCGCAATCCACCTTTGGGTGATTCCGAAAGACGGAAGTCCCCGTCATATTCGCCAGCTACTTCCTTGACGATTGAAAGGCCAAGCCCTGAACCAGGCTTGCTTTCATCAAGCCTGCGGCACCGTTTTATGGCTTCCTTCATCTGTTCCTGGCTCAAGCCCGGCCCGTCATCTTCCACTGTAATGCGCACCCTACCGGCGCGCGCCTTGGCCTCTGCCTGCGGAGGGGCAGCGGCAGCGACACAAATCCAGACGCCCGTCTTGGCAAATCGGGCTGCATTCTCCAACAGATTGCCCATGATTTCTTCAAGGTCCTGGGCTTCCACCGCCAGCACCAAACCGTCGCCTGCAATATCCAACTCGAAATCGATTTCCCGGTTAAGCTTGCGCATCACGCGCGCCAACCGCTCCAGAGTCGGCCCCGGCTCGGTGCGCGCCAGAACGGTACCCCGCTCGGCGGCAATACGTGCCCGATTGAGATAGGCCTGAACCTGATTTTGCATCGCTTCTGCCTGTGTCGTCACAAGCTTTCCATGCGACTTTTCCATCGCCCGGGCTTCGTTCAGCAACACGGCTATCGGCGTTTTCAACGAGTGCGCCAGATTGCCTACTTGCATGCGCGCCCGCTCCACGACACGCCGGTTATTGTCAATCATGGCGTTGACTTCATTGGCCAACGGCTCGATCTCACGGGGGAAATGTCCCTCCAGGCGTTCGGCTTCACCGGCCCTGATTTTTTCCAAGGCGTCACGCGCCTTATCGAGCGGCCTAAGCCCAAGAAGGATCGCGCCCGCGTTGAAGCCAATGCTACCGAGACCAAAAATCAAAAGCGCGATGATCAGCTTTTGCAGGAAAGCCCACGCCGTGTCTTCAACTGTGTTGCGATTACCGGCAACGCGAAATCGCACGACGTGACCGGCATCGTCCAGAACAACCTCAAGCTCAAGCACCTGCACATCGTTGCCCGCAGCA
>JBNLGT010000140.1:0-4967 GCA_050306195.1 Ensifer sp. | reverse complement strand
TGTCGGCCACCTTCTTGAAGGATTCCAGCGTTTCACGCGCCTGTGCAAAAAGCGATTCGCCGTCACCGGAGCTCACGAGTCCATCAACCTTGGCCAATATTCCGTCGACCCGGTCAGACGCCTTGTTCAGCTTGCCAGCCATTTCAGTGAAGTTGCCAATCGCCTGGTCGATCGATTCCCGGCGTTTGGCGACATCTTCGCTCACGCCTTTCAGCGAGGCAATCGCCGCACGCGCGTCGGCAACCGCCTGTGCCGCGTCATCCACCGTGGTTCCAACCTTCGCGGGATCGACAGCTTCCAGAATCTTGTCCACGCGGGCCAGCGTATCAGAAGCGCGGGTTCCCACTGTCTCGAACTCTTTGGCGGCCTTGTTGAAGCTTTGGAGGGTTTCCTTCACATCACCCGAGGCGCCAGCAAAGTCGCTGGTGATCTTCTCTGCATTGGCGACAATCTGGCTGACCTTGTCCTTGTCAACCGAGGCCAGCAGGCCTTCCGCCGTTGCAAGGGTTGAATCGAGGCGGCCAGACAGGCCCTTAATGGTGGTTGAAAGCGAGCTGACGCTTTTCAGGAAGTCGTCAACGCCATCGGCATTGTCGCTGAGCGCCTGTGAAAACTGCTCGGCATTTTTGACCGTGTTGCTCAAAGGCCCCTTGGCGTTGGTGGCAAATTCCTGAATGTCAGTCACCGCGAGGTCGACCTTTTTCAGGATCTCATCTGCCGTCGCCAACAGGTTGGTTACGCTGGACTGGTCGGCCAGCACTTCGGCCCTGGTGCCCGTTTCAAGCGCTTTCTTGAGGATATTGACCTCGCTGGGCGAACCGCCGGAAAGCTCGATATAGGCAGAGCCTGTCAGGCCCTGCACTTCGAGAATGGCCTTCGTTCCCTCGTAGATCGGGGCGTCTGCGCCAACGGAAGTGAAGGCCACGGAATAATCAGGATCAGTCGCGTCGATCGCCAGCGAACGGACGGAGCCGATCTTGATGCCGTTGAAGCGCACCGGTGAGCCAACGCTCAACCCGTTGGCGGAGCCGGGTATGCGCACAATCAGTTCGGCGCTCGGGCCGTTGCGGCCATATTGCGACATCCAGAAAACGAAGGCGAAAGCCGCAGCCATGACGGCAACGGTGAAAAATCCGACGATCGCGTAATTTGCCTTTGTTTCCATATCGCTTTCACTTGCCGGTTGTAACCGGTGATTATTCGCCCACTATTGCCTGTTTATGCCGCCCGGGACAATTGCACGCGCCCTTTTCCCACGGAAATAGGACTGTACCCACGGATCGTCAAAGGCCAGCATGTCATCAATTGTGCCTTCCACAATAACGCGCTTCTGGCTGAGGACCGCTATGCGGTCACAGACAGAAAACAAACTGTCCAGATCGTGTGTCACCATATAGACCGTCAGGCCCAGCGTGTCGCGCAATCTGGCAATTAATTCGTCAAATTCTGCAGCACCAATCGGATCGAGCCCCGAAGTCGGCTCGTCGAGAAAAACGAGATCCGGGTCGAGCGCCAGCGCACGGGCCAGTGCAGCGCGCTTGATCATGCCGCCGGAAAGTTCCGAAGGGTATTTGTCGGCAGCATCGGGACGCAAGCCCACGAGCTCAATTTTCAGCTGCGCGAATTCGTCCATCATCCATTTGGGCAGGTCGAGATATTCGCGCATTGGAAGCTGGATATTCTCCTTCACCGTGAGCGAGGAAAACAGCGCGCCATGCTGGAAGAGCACGCCCAGACGCATATCCATGGCCACGCGCTCTTCCGGGTTCAGTTCGTCATAATTTGCGCCGAGGATGGAAATAGCCCCTGCCCGACGCGGAATGAGGCGCAGGATTGAGCGCATCAATACCGATTTTCCGGTGCCTGACGCGCCGACGAAGCCCAAAATCTCGCCTCGCCTGACATCAAGGTCGAGATTTTCCAGCACGATCTGGTCGCCAAAGCCCACGGTAACGCCGCGCGCTGAAAGGACAATCTCGTCTGTCGGTTTCGTTATGGTCATTCCCGCCTCAAAAATCGATTGCCGCATAGAACATGGCGAAAATGCCATCGACCAGGATGACGATGAAGATCGACTTGACGACCGAGGTGGTGACGTGACTACCAAGCGATTCCGCGCTGCCGCCCACCTTCATGCCTTCAACGGCGGACACGATGCCGACAATCAGAGCCATGAACGGCGCCTTGATCATGCCAGACGCAATCGTCGTGTAGTCAATTGCGCCCTGCAGGCGCACCTGAAATACTTCCAGCGTAATGCCCGAATAGGTCCATGCAACGGCAGCCGCCCCGGTGAGGGCGGCAAAATTGGCAAGCACTGTCAGAAGCGGCAGGGCGATGGTCAGCGCGACGAGCCGAGGAAAGATGACGACGCCAATCGGATTCAGCCCCATCACCATGAGGGCGTCAATTTCCTCACGCATTTTCATCGAGCCCAGCTCGGCGGTAATGGCGCTGCCCGAGCGGCCAGCCACCATGATTGCGGTCAAAAGCACACCCACCTCGCGCAATTGCAGGATGCTGACGAGATCAACAACGAAGATCTCGGCCCCGAAATAGCGTAGCTGGAACGCGCCCTGCTGGGCAATGATCGCGCCGATGAGGAAAGACATCAGCATGATGATCGGCACGGCCTTCACGCCCATCCGGTCCAAATGGTCAACGACCGAAGCCGGCGAGACGCCTGAGCCGCGCCCCATTTTGAGCTGCGAGCCCTGTACCGCTGCGCCGAGGATATTCATCGCCGCGATCAGGTCCTGCCACAGCTCTTCCACCAATCGCCCAACTGGCTCGAACGCTGTTTGAAAAAGCGTTGATTTTGGCGGTCCGCCTGCGGGTTTGGACAGGCCTTCTGGCAGGCCTTCAATCAATTCGGCATGGGTTGGCTGCGCAACGAAGCTGACCTGCCGGCCTTCTGCGCCTGCCTGCTTCATCAAGCGCTTGATGAGCCATGCGCCGGACGTATCCATATGCTCGACAGAGGAAAGGTGAAACTCAACAAGGGCGGAGGGGAAGGAGAAATGCTCCAGATTCAACGCCCTGGCGCTGTCGGAAATGGCCGATTGCCGCCAGTCCCCTGAAAACCGTAATCTACAGCCCCCGCTATCCAGGCCCTCTTCAAGGACCATGCCGGACGGCGTCTCGGATAATGCCATTATTGCGCTACTTTGGTCACCTGTTCGACGTGCGAATCTTATACAGGCCGCAATTGCAGAATTCTATCGCGGAAAGGCCGGAATTCGCACCATAGCGCTTCACTGTGCCAAACTGAGGCAGCAGGGCAACATTACCCTGTCCCACACGGCGTCAGGCGGCTTCCGCATTTCTGACGCCCAGTCTGGCGGGCTGAATGTCCTGGACCTTGTCCGTAACGCCTGAAGCGGCGGCATCCGGCGACCATTGGATAAGCTCCATCGTGCCGTCGAAATGCTCGGCAACTGCGGTACAGCTTTCCACCCAATCGCCAGTATTGATGTAGCGAATGCCGTCCATATCGGTCATCACCGCGTGGTGAATATGGCCACAGATAACACCATCTGCACCGCTGCGGCGAGCCTCTTCGGCAACGAATTTCTGGAACTCGCCAATGAAATTCACCGCCGATTTGACCTGCAACTTAGCCCAGGCTGAAAACGACCAGTAAGGCAGGCCCAGAAGCCTTCTCACAGCGGCCAGGCCACGGTTGATGGCAATGGCTGCGTCATAGGCCCAGTCCCCCAGATAAGCGACGATGCGGTAATTGCGCACAACCACATCAAATTCATCGCCATGGAGAACCAGATATTTGCGCCCGTCTGCCCCCTCGTGCACATCGCGCAGCATCACTTCAATGCCGCCAAAATGCATTCCGGGGAAGTCACGCAGGAACTCATCATGGTTTCCAGGAATGTAGATAATGCGCGCGCCCTTGCGCGCCTTGCGCAGAAGCTTCTGCACAACATCGTTACAGCCCTGCGGCCAGTACCAGCTGCGTTTCAGCCGCCAACCGTCAACGATATCGCCAACCAGATAATAGGTCTCGGCGTCGTGGTGGCGTAAGAAATCGATCAGGAAATCCGCTTTTGCGGATTTGGAACCCAGATGTACGTCGGAGATGAACAGCGTTCTGAATTTCCGGCAATTTGCGTCTTCGGTCATGGCGTGCCGCTTCCTGTTGGTTGCTGTCCCCCTAAAATCAGACTCTTGTTTCAGAAAAATGACAGAAAGCGCGAAACAGCCCGACGCAAATGCCTGCGGCGGGTGTGGATTTCAAAATCAAATCGATCTAATGAAACGGGTAAAGACAATCTGGCGTAGCGCCGGGGGGAGCAAAGAATGGAACATTTGGGTGACGAGACGCCGTCTCAAAAGGGCGATATTGATGAACAGGCGCTGTTCTACCATCGCTACCCAAGGCCAGGAAAACTGGAAATTCAGGCCACCAAACCGCTCGGTAACCAACGCGATTTGGCTCTGGCCTATTCGCCGGGCGTCGCCGCCCCGTGTCTTGCCATTCAGGCGCAGCCCGATGCGGCAGCCGCCTATACCGCCCGGTCAAACCTTGTTGGTGTTGTTTCCAATGGTACGGCTGTTTTGGGGCTTGGTAATATCGGCCCGCTGGCTTCCAAGCCGGTGATGGAGGGCAAGGCTGTCCTGTTCAAGAAGTTTGCCGGTATTGACGTTTTCGACATAGAGGTGGACGCCTCGGGCGTGGATGAGATGGTCAATGTTGTCTCCGCGCTGGAGCCGACCTTTGGCGGTATCAACCTGGAAGATATCAAGGCGCCTGAATGTTTTGAGGTGGAGCGTCAGCTTCGCGAGAAGATGAATATCCCGGTTTTTCATGACGACCAGCATGGAACCGCCATCATTGTCGCCGCCGCCGTGCTAAATGGGCTGGAACTTGCGGGCAAGGATCTTAGCAAGGTCAAGATTGTGGCCTCAGGCGCGGGTGCTGCCGCGCTTGCCTGTCTCAACCTTCTGGTGGC
>JBNLGT010000139.1:0-4995 GCA_050306195.1 Ensifer sp. | reverse complement strand
ATTCTCTACGGCGCATCCTTTATTGAGTGGTTTGGCGAGGAAGCAAAGCGTGTTTATGGCGATACAATACCCGGTCATCAGCCTGACAAACGTATCATTGTGATCAAGCAGCCGGTTGGTGTTGTGGGCGCCATCACACCATGGAATTTCCCCAACGCCATGCTTGCGCGCAAAATGGCGCCGGCACTGGCAGTCGGCTGCGCCATGGTGTCGAAACCTGCTGCTGAAACACCGTTGTCGGCTCTTGCAATCGCTGTCCTTGCGGAACAAGCGGGTTTACCCGCGGGGCTTCTGTCCGTTGTGACGTCAACCAATTCGTCTGATGTTGGCAAGGAACTGTGCTCCAACAGCAAGGTCCGCAAAATCACCTTCACGGGTTCGACCAATGTTGGCAAAATCCTCATGCGGCAGGCCGCCGATCAGGTGTTGAAACTTGGTCTTGAACTGGGTGGTAATGCGCCGTTTATCGTATTCGACGACGCTGATATTGATGCTGCCGTAGAAGGCGCGATGATCTCCAAATATCGCAACAACGGGCAGACCTGTGTCTGCGCCAACCGGCTTTATGTGCAGGCGGGCGTCTATGACGCTTTTGCTGAAAAGCTGGCGAAGAAGGTTGCCGAGATGAATGTGGGAGATGGCTTTGATGAGGGTGTCAATGCTGGACCGTTGATCACAACTGCGGCATTGGGCAAGGTGGAAGAACATATCGGCGACGCCCTTTCCAAGGGCGCATCCATTGCCATTGGCGGTGAACGCCATGAAAAGGGCGGTCTGTTCTTCCAGCCGACGGTTCTGACCGGTGTTACGAGCGACATGAAGGTCGCAACCGAGGAGACATTCGGCCCGGTTGCGCCGCTGTTCAAATTCGAAACAGAGGAAGACGTGATTGCCATGGCTAACAATACCGAGTTCGGCCTGGCGTCCTATTTCTATTCGCGTGATGTCGGAAAAGTTTTCCGCGTGGCAGAGGCGCTCGAATACGGCATGGTGGGTATCAATACCGGCCTGATTTCTACCGAGGTTGCACCTTTTGGAGGGATCAAAGAATCCGGTCAGGGTCGCGAGGGTTCCAAATATGGCATCGATGACTTTACCGAGCTGAAATATATGTGCCTGAGCCTCTAGGCGCTGGAGACATTGTCATGCAGGATCTTGTTTTCGCCGGTTCTCTGTCTCGCTTGGGGACAGAGAGCGCCTTTGATGTGCTGGCAAGGGCGCAGAAACTGGCGGCGGCGGGGCGAGACGTTATCAATCTGGGCATTGGGCAGCCGGATTTTCCGACGCCTGAGCATATTGTCGAAGCGGGTGTGAAGGCGCTGAGAGATGGCCATCACGGCTACACACCTGCAAACGGGATATTGCCGCTGCGCGAGGCTGTCAGTGCTGACTTGCTCCGTCGCCATGGCGTGGAGGTTCATCCGGACAATGTGGTGGTGGTGCCGGGCGGAAAACCGACCATGTTTTTTGCCATCCTGATGTTTGGCGAACCCGGTGCGGAGATTATGTATCCCAATCCGGGTTTCCCAATCTATGAGTCGGTTATCCGTTATTCCGGCGCAACGCCGGTGCCGATCGCTCTTCAGGAAGCAAACGGTTTTGCTTTTTCGGCGGACGCTGTCTTGAGCCAGATTACCGAGCGGACCCGGCTTATCATCATTAATAGTCCGGCTAATCCCACCGGCGGCGTCACACCAAAGGAAGAAATCGACAAACTGGTTGCGGGCCTTGCAGCCTATCCTCATGTCGCGATCCTGTCTGATGAAATCTACAGCCAGATGCTCTACGGCGGACGCGAGCATGTCAGCCTGTTGCAATATCCTGAAATTCGCGACCGGCTGATTATGCTGGATGGCTGGTCAAAAACCTACGCCATGACGGGCTGGCGGCTCGGGTACGCCGTTTGGCCGGATATCGCCGTCGACAAAGCTATACGTCTCTGTGTCAACGACCATTCCTGTGTGAATGCCGCTGCGCAATATGCGGGATTAGCGGCCCTTGCCGGCCCGCAGGGCGTTGTTAAGGACATGGTGGCGGAGTTTGACAATCGCCGTCAGATTATCGTTGCGGAATTGAATAACTTGCCGGGCGTTCGGTGCGCCGACGCGGCAGGCGCTTTTTATGCGTTTCCCAATATTGAAGGGACTGGGCTAACCTCGCGCGAAGCGCAAGATCGATTTTTAAACGAGGTGGGTGTTGCCACCATCGCTGGAACGTCGTTCGGCGCTTGGGGAGAAGGTTATCTGCGGTTTTCCTACGCTAATAGTAAGGAGAATATTCTGGAGGCGATTGGGCGGATCAGGACGCTTTTATGAACCATCATCGTTGATCCTGACTACGCGACTGGGAAGGGATGCGTCATGGCGAAGACAATCATCATTACTGGGGCTGGGCGCGGCATTGGAAAGGCCTGTGCGGAGCATTTTCTGGCTAACGGCTGGCAGGTTGGTTTGGTGGGACGCACCGCCGAGCCGCTGGACGCGCTTGCCGCTTCATTTCCCAACGCGATGCCTTTGCCATGCGACGTGACAGATGAAGCAGCGGTGGATGCAGCCTTTGATGAGGCTTCGGAGGCATGGGGGCGGATTGACGTCCTCTTCAATAATGCGGGCGTGGCCCTTTTGGGCCGCACAATCGACGAGGTTGATGTTGCCGCCTGGCGCAATCTCATCGACATCAATGTCACCGGAAGCTTCATCTGCGCGCGAGCGGCGTTTAAACATATGCGCGCCCAGGACCCACAGGGCGGTCGTATCATCAACAACGGGTCGGTTTCGGCCCACGTGCCGCGCTGGGGCTCGTCTCCCTATACAGCGTCCAAACACGCGATAACCGGGCTTACGCGCTCCATATCTCTCGACGGTCGCCCGTTTAATATTGCGTGTGGCCAGATCGATATCGGAAACGCGCTGACCGATATGGCGCAGGCAATGACAAAAGGCGTGGCGCAAGCCGACGGCAGCATCAAGGTGGAGCCGGTAATGGATGTCAAAAATGTCGCCACCTCGCTCATGCATATGGCATCCTTGCCGCTGGATGCCAATGTGCAGTTCATGACAGTGATGGCTACTAATATGCCCTATATTGGGCGTGGCTGAGGGCCGGTTGCTTCAAACGGATTGAAACAAGGTAGGCTGCGATGGGTGGGCAAATTGTCGATATGGAGGAACTTGTAGCTTCGGCGGAAAAGCTGCTGGAGAATGAGGGGCGGCGCTTTGTGGCCGTAGCGGGCGCTCCTGGCTCGGGCAAAAGCACCACGGCCGAAATGCTGGTTGACATTCTGAACAGGAGACATCCCGGCCAGGTGGCTATCTTGCCGATGGACGGCTTTCATTACGATGATGCCGTGCTGGAACAGATGGGTCGCCGCCCATGGAAGGGTGCGCCGGATACATTTGACGTCGGCGGGCTGCGATCAACGCTTTTGCGGTTACGCGCCAGCGAAGAAAAGCTGGTGGCCGTGCCGGTTTTTGACCGCAGCTTGGAGGTGTCACGCGGCAGTGCCCGCCTCATTCCGTCCGAGACGAAACTGATCATCGTGGAAGGAAATTACGTGCTGCTTGATGAGGCTCCGTGGAGCGACCTTGCCGACTGTTTCGATTTGACCGTGATGATTGATGTGCCGGAGACGGAGCTGCGTGAAAGACTTCGCCAGCGCTGGGTGGGCTTTGGCCTCAACGAAGAGGAAATCGCCCACAAATTGGACGGAAACGACCTGCCAAACGGACGGCGCGTAAGGGAGAATAGCCGCGCTGCCGATCTGATTTTCCGGCAGGAGTAGGCCAATAGGTTGACTTTAAACAAGCAGCGCGAAAGGGCCTTAAGTTAAATCTCAAGTCTTGAGATTTTGATGCGCAGTGGCGCGATGCAGTGACGTTGTCACCACATTGGATACTTGGGAATTCAGCTCGCCAATGCCGTGACGGCCGTATAGGGTGACCTTCCGGGATAAAATGATGAACACCTTGGATGATGTGGTTTGAAGGCCATTATCAATACGAGTGAACGTGGTTTCATGGCGGTGGTCTTAGACAGACAACGTCGCGAGGAAGTGGGAGATATAAATGTCTGATCTATTCGATCTAAGCGGGTGTCGTGCATTGATAACCGGATCCAGCCAGGGAATTGGCCGTGCTCTGGCCGAGGGGCTTGCGCAACATGGTGCGGAGGTTGTGATCAACGGGCGTAATGCGCAGAAGGTGTCTGCTGCATGCGCGGAACTGACCGCTGCGGGATACACGGTTCATCCTGCTGTTTTTGACGTCACTATCAAGGCCGATGTTGATGCTGGCGTTGAGAAAATTGAAGCCGAGTATGGTCCGATTGATATTCTGATCAACAATGCCGGAATGCAGTTCAGAGCGCCCCTGGAAGACTACCCTGAAGACAAATGGGAGCTGCTCCTGAGGACCAATGTCACCAGCGTCTTCTTTGTCGGGCAGGCAGTCGCGCGGCACATGATTGCGCGCCGTCAGGGCAAGATCGTCAATATTGCCTCGGTTCAAAGTGAACTGGCACGTCCTTCCATCGCGCCTTATACCGCCACAAAAGGTGCGGTTAAAAACCTGACCAAGGGCATGTGTACGGATTGGGCCCAATATGGACTTCAGGTGAACGCAATTGCGCCCGGCTATTTCATAACGCCGCTCAATCAGGCGCTGATCGATAATCCCGAATTTAATACCTGGCTTGAAAAACGAACACCTGCCGGGCGCTGGGGCAATGTCAAAGAGCTCGTGGGGGCTGCAGTCTTCCTGTCGTCCAAAGCCTCGTCCTTTGTCAACGGTCATACGCTTCACGTGGATGGCGGTATTACGGTGAGCCTTTGATGCCAGTTATTGTGGTGATGGGTGTGAGCGGGTCTGGCAAGTCGTCTTTGGCCTTAGAGCTGGCGCGGCGACTTTCTGTCCGCTTTGTCGAAGGCGATGCGCTGCACCCTGTCGCCAATGTTGAAAAAATGACCTCTGGCATCCCGCTGACCGATGCGGACCGTCT
>JBNLGT010000138.1:0-5049 GCA_050306195.1 Ensifer sp. | reverse complement strand
TGCCCAAGGTTGGGAGAAACGTTGTCGATCTGCGAAAGCGCAACACCGGCAATTCCCGCAATGCCGGACCCCAGCGCAAAGGTCATGGCGTCAACCCAAGGGGTGCGAATACCCATGGAAGCCGCCATGCGCCGGTTTTGCGTCACTGCGCGCATCTGAAGGCCAATAGGCGAGCGCTTCAGAAGTGTCAGCAGCGCGAAGAATACACCAATGGTGAACACGACGATCCACATGCGGTTCCAGGTAATCGTCAGGCCACCCAGATCAAACGCACCGGACATCCAACTCGGATTGCCCACTTCCTTGTTGGTCGGACCGAAAATTGTGCGCACCGCCTGCTGAAGAATGAGCGAAATGCCCCAGGTCGCGAGCAATGTCTCAAGCGGCCTGCCGTAAAGATGGCGTATAACCAGACGTTCGATGATCAGTCCCACAAAAGCGGAAACTGCGAACGCTATTGGCAGTGCAATCGCCAGCGACCAATCGAACAGTTCAGGTGCGGAAGTGCGGATGATTTCCTGAACGACAAAAGTGGAATAGGCGCCGAGCATCACCAGCTCCCCATGCGCCATATTGATCACGCCCATCACGCCAAAGGTGATCGCCAGCCCAATCGCGGCCAGCAGCAGGACAGAACCCAGCGACAGACCGTACCAGACATTCTGCCCGGCATCCCAGAACACCAGTTCCGTGTTGATTGCATCGATGGCAGAATCTATTTGCGGTTTTAGGCTTTCATCGGCCTTATTCTGAAAGCCCAGAAGCAGTGACAGCGCGTCTCGACCGCCCATATTCCGGATACGGGTGATCGCATCCACCTTATCTTCCGGTGGCCGCGATGAAATAATAATGGAGGCCGCCCGCGCCTGGTTCATGGCTTTAAGCACGGCGCTGTCGGTTTCCTTGGCTATCGCCAACTCCAGTGCATCGATGGCATCTTCGCTCGGCGATTTCAAAATGGTTTCCGCCGCCGTCATCCGTGTGGCGGCATCTTTCGACTGCAAGGTCAAACCGCCGAGGACAGAACGAATAACCCGGCGCAGATTGTTGTTGACCTTGATCTTCGCAAAACCTCTCTTCGGCTCCTCACCCGCATCTTCGCCCGTCAGTGGAACGGCGAGCTTGTAGTTTTTGCCAGCCTTTTTGGCGATAAAGACCTGCCCATCGGACTTGCGGACGAAAAGATCGCCCCCCGAAAGCGCCTCAAGCGCTGGCACAATCGCCGTATCGCCTGTTGCTGCAAGAGTGTTGATGGCTTTTTCAGTCTGGTCGAACTTGCCCTTGGCGAGTTCGTTGATCATCTCGGGCGTGGCGTCCTCGGCCCGAAGGCCCGTCGCCAGAAAGGAAACGATCAGGCAGACAGAAACAAGAAAAAGCTGGATCGCTTTGAACATCGGTTTACCTGAAAGAGATGGGAAAAGGACGGGCGCACAAGGCGCCCGCCCGACAGTCACCCGGGACCCAATTAGGAGCCCTTGCCGCCGCACTTGCCGGTTTCAACATTGAAGTTGCCGCATGACATCGGCGCACGCCAATCGGAGATCAGCACCTTGGAGTCAGGCAGGTAGTCTGACCATGCATCGCCAGGAACGAGACCAGGGGTCTGAGACACAATTTCGAACTGACCGTCATCCTGAATTTCGCCGATCAGAACCGGCTTGGTGATGTGGTGGTTCGGCATCATTGCAGAATAGCCGCCGGAAAGGTTCGGCACAGAGATACCCGGAAGTGCATCAATCACAGCGTCAGGATCGATCGTACCAGCGGCTTCAACAGCCTTAACCCACATGTTGAAGCCGATATAATGTGCTTCCATCGGGTCGTTGGTCACGCGCTTGTCGTTGCCGGTAAAGGCATGCCAGGCTTCAATGAACTCGGCATTAACTTCGGTATCAACCGATTCGAAATAGTTCCATGCAGCCAGATGGCCAACGAGCGGCGCGGTATCAATACCGGCAAGCTCTTCTTCACCAACCGAGAAGGCAACAACCGGAATGTCTTCAGCTTTGACGCCCTGGTTTCCGAGTTCCTTGTAGAAGGGAACATTGGCGTCACCGTTGACGGTGGAAACCACAGCGGTCTTTTTGCCCGCAGAACCGAAATTCTTGATGGCGGAAACTTCAGCCTGCCAGTCGGAGAACCCGAACGGCGTGTAGTTGACCATAATATCTTCTTCGGCGACACCCTTTGAAAGCAGGTAAGCCTTGAGGATTTTATTGGTCGTCTGCGGGTAAACGTAGTCGGTGCCTTCAAGCACCCAGCGCTCAACGCCTTCCTGGTTCATCAGGTAATCAACAGCGGGAATAGCCTGCTGGTTCGGGGCTGCACCCGTATAGAATACATTACGCTCGGATTCTTCACCCTCATACTGAACAGGGTAGAAGAGGATGTTGTTAAGCTCCTTGAACACCGGCAGAACCGATTTACGCGAAACAGATGTCCAGCAACCAAATACGGCTGAGACCTTGTCCTTCTCAACAAGCTCACGCGCCTTTTCAGCAAAAAGCGGCCAGTCGGATGCCGGATCGACTACAACGGCTTCAAGTTTCTTGCCCAGAAGGCCGCCCTTCTTGTTCTGCTCGTCGATGAGCATCAGCATGGCGTCTTTCAGTGTCGTTTCCGAAATAGCCATCGTTCCAGATAGCGAATGAAGGATACCGACCTTGATCGTATCGTCTTCAGCAAAAGCGCCGGAAAGCGCGGTGGAGGACATGGCTGCGGCAAGTGCCAGGCCTGTCAGTTTCGTCTTCAAGTTCATGACGTAGGAACCCCTCTTGTTCTCTTCGCGGCCATCCAAAGCCACATGACAGAGGGACTATCAGTCGTCATTGTGCATTGCGATATACGTCAAATTACGTAGACAGCGGGGGTAAAGCAGGAAGACCCAGGAGAATCTTACGGCCATCGCGACGAGGCACGAAGCTTACAGAAAGCTGACAGCCTACTTACAATTTGCGTAAGACTGCTGTCAGCATTAGAGCGTTAAACTGTAATCCTTCGAATAATCGAACAACATCCAAGGACGATTACGATATGAAGAAAATTCTTACCGCCCTGACTGCAGCTCTGATCATCACCGCGCCCCCCGCTGCAATGGCGGCATCCAATGGCGGCCTTCTGCAAAAAATCGTCAAGGGAGATTTCTCCGACGACAACGGCAACTCAACTGAAGCTGGAAGCGACGATCATGGTTCTGCAGATCATGATTCGGAAGGCAGCGATGATCATGGCAGCGAAGGTGAACATGGTGGTGAAGGCGGCCATGGTGAATCCGGCGGCAACGGCGGCGGCGACCACGGCGGCAGCGACGACTAATAGCTCCTTCCCAAACAAATTCGGTCTACCGGATTTTGGAAGAGTTGACCGGCATAAACCGAAGCGTTTGTGCCGGTCAGTTCTATTTTGGGACCACTCAGCCCCTTATACGCCATCTCACTGAGACCATAAAAACAAGCACCTACGTCATTTGACGTAGTCGCGAAAAGGGTCGAACCATGTTCGTGCTTGAAAGCCGGGCATGCTCATGCTTTCTGTCTCAATATGAAAATATTGTCAGGCGTAAATGAACGGGCTGCGTTGTGGCGCTCCGGCGGACAAGTTTGCAGGAGTGCGCTTTCGTGAGCACGGCCCGCCAGCGCATCGTCCCTATTCGCCGTGAATATAATCGCTGGGTCGCCAACCAGACACTGGAAGACTATGCGCTACGCTTCACGGCCAAAAGCGCCCGCCAATACACCCCTGCCCGCATTTCTCAAACCGCCATCGGCGCGATCTCGTTTCTGGCGCTGGAGGCGGTCGGGGGCACAATCACCATGGCCTATGGCACGACAAATGCGATTTACGCTGTTATTGCCGCTTCCATTCTTCTACTCGCCATAGGCATTCCGATCAGCAGATACGCGATCCGCCATGGCGTGGATATCGACCTCCTGACACGCGGCGCAGGGTTTGGTTACATCGGATCGACGATTACGTCGCTCATCTACGCGAGCTTCACCTTCATCCTCTTTGCCATTGAAGCGTCAATCATGACCGGTGCGCTTGAACTTGCCTTCGGCATCCCACTCTGGTTGGGCTACATTATTTCCGCTTTGGCTGTCATTCCGCTCGTGACACACGGTGTACGGCTGATCTCCAGATTCCAGCTCCTGACCCAACCGATCTGGATTATCCTCAACATCCTGCCATTCATCTTCATTGCCTTTCTCGACTGGGAGAAAGTCGATCTCTGGCTTGGCTTCGCTGGTCACGGGCGGCAATCTGGTGAACTGGGTACGATTGCCCCCTTCAATCTGGCGCAATTCGGCGCGGCGTCGGCCGTCATACTGGCCCTGATGGCGCAAATTGGCGAGCAGGTGGATTTCCTGCGCTTTCTTCCTGCCGACGGAAAACCGCAAACGCTCGGTCAACGTATTGCGCGGTTTTTGGCCGGACCCGGCTGGATTGTTGTCGGCGCGCCAAAACTGCTGGCTGGTTCCTTCCTTGCAGTCCTGGCCCTTTCTACCGGCATCCCCGCCTATCAGGCGGCCGATCCGGCCCATATGTATGTGACGGCTTTCGGCTATATGGTGCCAAACCAGACCTTGGCGTTAATCCTCACTGCCGCCTTCGTCGTTGTGTCACAGCTCAAGATCAATGTGATGAACGCCTATGCCGGATCACTCGCATGGTCGAATTTTTTCTCCCGCCTCACACATAGCCACCCAGGCCGCGTCGTCTGGCTCTTCTTCAATGTCGCCATAGCGCTGCTGCTCATGGAAATGGGTATCTACCGATTGCTGGAAGAAACGCTTGGCGTGTTCTCCATTATTGCTGCGGCGTGGCTCTGCACGATTTCCGCCGATCTCTTTATCAACAAACCGCTTGGTCTTGCCCCTCCCGGCATCGAGTTCAAACGCGCGCACCTCTATGACATCAACCCGGTCGGCACCGGTTCCATGCTGATCACTGCCGCCATTGCTCTGGCCGCCCATTTTGGCGCATTGGGGATTAACAAAGTTCTCACCGCAGAAATTTCAGGGATTGCCCCGGCGCTGACCACGGCTTTGT
>JBNLGT010000137.1:0-5060 GCA_050306195.1 Ensifer sp. | reverse complement strand
CAACAGGACCTTGAAGATCAGCTCTCCGCTCTGCAGGCGTCGCTTACGGCGTCTGAAAGCGAACGGTCCCGGTTGCAGCAGATTCTGGATGCTGGCAAGGGAAATGAGGGCGAGGCTGAGGTAAAGATAAGCCAGCTCAGTGGTCAGCTGGACGCGGAGAAGAAGGTCAGCGCGCGGGCGCTCAGCCAGATTGCCCTCCTGAACCAGCAGATTGCTGCGTTGCGAACGCAGATCGCGGCGATCGAAGGTGCGTTGCAGGCGGCTGAAAACAAGGACAAGGCAAGCCAGACAAAGATCGCCGATCTTGGACGCCGGTTGAATGTGGCGCTGGCTCAGCGGGTGCAGGAACTGAACCGCTACCGGTCCGACTTCTTTGGACGTCTGCGGGAAATCCTGTCCGACCGCGAAAATATCCGCATCGTGGGCGACCGGTTTGTCTTCCAATCAGAAGTGCTTTTCCCGTCCGGCGGAGCAGAGCTTAACGACGCAGGCAAGACGGAAATGGCAAAGCTTGCGGCGGCTCTTGTTGACCTGGCAAAGGAAATACCGCCGGAGATCAACTGGGTGCTGCGGGTGGATGGTCATACCGACAATGTGCCGCTTTCCGGTACAGGTAAATATGCGGACAACTGGGAACTTTCTTCCGGCCGCGCGACATCGGTTGTGAAATATTTAATTTCTGAAGGTGTTCCCGCCGAAAGGCTGGTTGCCGCCGGGTTTGGCGAATATCAACCTATTACGGAAGGTGACACAAACGAGGCGCGCGCGCAGAACCGCCGCATTGAACTGAAACTCACCGAAAAGTAATCAGGCTTCGCCGCGAAATGACCGAGCCAATGGTTCCGGCAGACGGCGCGGCCTGCCAGAGCCGTTAACGACGGCTATGATGACCTTGGCTGCAATCAACAGGTCGTCGCCCCGGCGAATTTCCTGATTGAGGATCATCTTCGCACCACCAGTTTTTTCAGTGACGGTGGTCACGGTCAGAACGTTGTCCATCTTCGCCGGAGATTTGAAGTCGATCTCCATGCGATGGACGACAAACATCAGACCTTCACCGTCTAACTCAAATAGCTTTGACTGCTCTATGCCAAGACAGCGCAGATAGTCGGTGCGGGCGCGTTCCATGAAGTGCAGGTAGCGTGCGTGATAGACAAAGCCCGAGAAGTCGGTGTCTTCATAATAGACCCGCTGGGTAAGATGATGCCTGCCATCGGGAGTGAGTTTACCTGAGAGGGGGAAGGTTTCTGTCATCAACTACTCATCATCCTGAAACAGGTTGATCTGTGTTTTCTCCAGATCTTTCGGCGGATTGAGGCCCAGATGTCTCCATGCATTTGCGGTTAGAACGCGACCGCGCGGGGTGCGCTGGATGAAGCCCTGCTGGATCATATAGGGTTCGATAATGTCTTCAATGGCGTCGCGCGGTTCAGACAGACCTGCGGCAATTGTTTCGATGCCAACCGGCCCTCCGCCGAAATTGTTGGCGATCATGGACAGATAGCGATGGTCGAGCTGATCAAGGCCCATATTGTCGACATGCAGGCGGGTTAGGGCTTCGTCGGCGATCTGGCGGGTGACGGCTTCGGCCTTGGCCACTTCGGCAAAGTCGCGCACCCGGCGCAATAGGCGACCGGCGATGCGTGGCGTTCCGCGCGCGCGGCGGGCAATTTCCCGCGCACCATCGTCGGTCATGCCGAGGTTCATCAGGCGCGCGCCACGCCGCACGATGAGTTCCAGTTCTTCCACCGTGTAGAAATTGAGGCGAACCGGAATGCCAAAACGGTCGCGCAACGGTGTGGTCAGCAGGCCAAGGCGAGTGGTTGCTGCAACAAGGGTGAATTTCGAGAGGTCGATTTTTACCGACCGGGCGGCTGGCCCTTCGCCGATAATGAGGTCGAGCTGGAAATCCTCCATGGCGGGATAAAGGATTTCTTCGACCGCCGGATTGAGGCGGTGGATTTCGTCGATAAAGAGAACGTCATTTTCATCAAGATTGGTCAGCAGGGCGGCAAGGTCTCCCGCCTTGGCGATGACCGGGCCGGAGGTGGACCGAAAATTCACACCCAGCTCCTTGGCCATGATTTGCGCAAGCGTTGTCTTGCCAAGCCCGGGCGGGCCGACGAAAAGAACGTGGTCCAGCGCTTCGCCACGGTTTTTGGCTGCCTCGATAAAGACTTTCAGGTTGGCGCGCGCTTCCGCCTGGCCTGTGAATTCGTCTAACGATTGCGGACGCAGGGTCGCATCCAGGTCTTCGCCGCGTTTATCCGCACTGATCAGACGTTCGGGTTCACTCATTTCAAAAATTCCGTTGCCACATGGAGGGCTTTACCGCGTTTGGGCTTGCCGGAAAAGACATTCCGGTGTCAGCGCGCCAGCTCCTTCAATCCAAGGCGAATGAGTTTGGCGCTGTCGGCATCTTCTCCCGCCGCCTTCAATGCTGCCGCAACGGCATTGGCCGCCTGATCCCGCGAGTAGCCGAGGTTGGAAAGCGCGGAAACAGCATCGGCAACCGGGGCGGAGGCTACACCTTCACCCAGTTCCTGCTTCAGCCCGATTGAGCCCATGGCGTCGCCTGCAAAAGCCGGCGCCTTGTTTTTCAACTCGGTCATGATGCGAACTGCAACCTTGGGGCCGACACCGGGTGCGCGGGAAATGGCCGTCTTGTCCTGTAGCGCAATCGCGTTGGCGAGATCGGACGGGGTGAGGGTGGAAAGAATGGCGAGCGCCACCTTGGAGCCGACGCCCTGCACGGATTGCAGCAGGCGGAACCAGTCGCGTTCCAGAGCTGTGATAAAACCGAACAGTTTGAGCTGGTCCTCGCGCACATAGGTTTCGATGAAAAGCGTCACGGCCTCTCCGGCGTTCAACCTTGAAAGAGTGCGAGCTGAACAAAAGGCGACATAACAGACGCCGTGGACGTCGATGAGCGCATAATCTTCGCCAATTTCGTCAACGCTGCCTTTGAGTTTGCCGATCATGCTGGTGGAGCTTTCGTGGTGTGGTTGGGTGACTGTATGTTATCCGGCTAGCGCTGCCAAACGGGCTTTTGTGCTGCCGCGATTATGGGCATGGCAAACAGCGATGGCGAGTGCGTCGGCGGCGTCGTTACCTTTGAATGTAGCCTTGGGCATCAACACTTTCAGCATCATGTGGATCTGCTGTTTTTCGCCATGGCCAACACCGATAACAGATTTCTTGACCGCATTCGGGGCGTATTCGGCGACCTGCAATCCCGCGCGGGCTGGAACAAGCATGGCAATGCCGCGCGCCTGACCGAGTTTCAGCGTGGCGACGGCATCCTTGTTGACGAATGTCTGCTCCACGGCTGCCTCGTGTGGCTGATAGCTATGGATGATATCGGCAAGGCCATCGTGCAGCTGGCAAAGGCGGGAGGCGAGATCCATTTCGCCATTGCTGGTGATCGTTCCGGAGGCAACGAAACGCAACGAGTTTCCCAACGTTTCCACGACGCCCCAGCCCATACGGCGGAGCCCCGGATCGATACCGATAATGCGAATCACATCTGACATGACCAAGCCTAACCTTTGTGAGGAAAACTGTCAGCAAAATGTGAACAAACAGGAAACATTTTCTGAGGGCTGGTATTGGTGGGTCACCGCTCATATATCGGAAAGACACTTACCAAGAGATAGCCAATGACACGTTTTTCCATTCTCGATCTTTCCTCCGTTGGTGAAGGGCAGACTGTTCAGGATGCGCTTGCCAATACGCGGCGTATGGCGGTGAAGGCGGAGGAACTGGGTTATCATCGTTACTGGATGGCTGAACATCACGGAATGCGCGGTGTCGCCAGTGCGGCAACCTCTGTTGTGCTTGGCCATGTTGGAGCGGCCACAAGCCGGATCAGAATAGGGTCGGGCGGCGTCATGTTGCCGAACCATGCGCCATACGTGATAGCCGAGCAGTTTGGTACGCTGAATGCTCTTTTTCCCGGGCGGGTGGATCTTGGGCTGGGCCGTGCGCCAGGTACGGATATGGCGACAGCACGCGCTTTGAGGCGCGATCTTGAGGCTGCTTCGCAGCGTTTCCCGGATGATATTCTGGAGCTGCAAGCCTGGCTAGCCGACGCTCAAGACGGCCAGCGGGTGATCGCTTTTCCTGGCGTTGGCAGCCATGTGCCCCTGTGGATTTTGGGTTCCAGCCTCTATAGCGCGCATTTAGCGGCTGCACTTGGTCTACCTTATGCGTTTGCCTCGCATTTTGCGCCCGATATGCTGTTGGAGGCGTTGTCGATCTATCGCGAGCGTTTTGAGCCATCCGCGCAACTTGACGCGCCGCATGTCATGGTGGGCATCATGGGTGTGATTGCTGATAGTGACGCAGAGGCTGAGTATCTCTTTACCTCCGCCAAACAGCAATTCGTCAATCTGCGGCGCGGCAAACCGGGTGCATTCCCGAGGCCGGTCGACAGTATGGAGGGTCTTTGGACCGAAATGGAAAAATCAGGCGTGGAGCACACTTTGCGTTACGCCGCTGTGGGCTCTGCGGGTACCGTGGATGCGAAACTTGCCGCATTTCTGCGTGAAACGGATGCCAATGAAGTTATTGTATCTTTCCCGGTGCACGACATAGAAGCGCGGTTGAAAGCCGTGGAGGCGTTTGCGGGGCTGGAAGTTTTTGAAAAGGCTTGAATACTTGCCCTCGATTTGTTGCGCTTAACATTTTCTGCCGAGCCGATCACAAAAGATTTAGAAGAATATCACGCCTGAAAGATTGGCATGAGGTATGATTACCCTCATTGTTGAATGCAGGAACGCGCGCGTTCAGCGAACGGGTGTGCTTTGGCCATACAGCAGGGGGAGGACGTCATGAAAGATCGTGTCATCATGGTGACGGGGGCATCGGGCAATCTTGGGAGCGCCGTTGTTGATGTACTGGCTGCCTCGTGCGCCGGGATTGTTCGTGTGGATTTTACCGAAGCCGGCGTGGAAGATCTGACGCCTGCCTCCGGCGGCCGCGCAGGTGTTTTGACGCTGGGCGGCATTGATACCTCAAATCCGGAAATGTGTCAGATGGTTGTCGACAAATGCCTGAGG
>JBNLGT010000136.1:0-5064 GCA_050306195.1 Ensifer sp. | reverse complement strand
GCGCGAGCGCGGCCTGCCAATTGAAGCAGAACGCGGGCGTGGCGGTGGCGTACGGCTGAGCGCCAATTGGGGCGTAGGTCGTATATCGCTGAATTATCGTGAGGCGGTCGGGCTGCTCGTTAGTCTCGCCGTCATCCGGCAGATGAAGTCGCCGCTTCTGATGGCCAATCTGGCCTCTGTGCGCCGCAAGCTGGTGTCTTCGTTTTCACGGGCAGACCAGCAAAAAATCCATGCGTTGCAGGCGCGCATTCTGGTGGGGCAAACGGTCTCACCCCTTGTCCTGTCAGGCTATACCGTTCCGCCGGAAACTGTCGTGGGCGGACTGCATGAAGCGTTTTTGCTGAACCAGACAATCCGTATTACCTATGAAAGCGAAAAGGGTGAGCTGACTGAGCGAGTAATCGAGCCACATTTTTTACTTCTCAATTACCCGGCCTGGTATGCGCTGGCTTTTGACCGGTTGCGCGGTGCACCCAGAACCTTTCGCTGTGACCGGATCAGGTCGCTGGAAATTTTGGACGAACGATTTCAACTGCTGCCGATTGGCGCATTTGCAACGTCGCTGGAGGGGGTGGAATATCTGGATTATGGCGGCGTTGGCGCAGCCAGAAGCCTTCCCCCCGCAAACGGGGGGAAGGGAAGTGTGCGCTGAAGCCGGTCAAGCCGGAGTGAAAGAGCCGAAAGTAACCTCGGTTTCGACAACATCGACCATCGTGCCGCGCGGATTGCAGTAGCTTTGCGCAATGCCGGTGGTCAGAAAGCCGAGCTTTTCCTGAACCTTCAGCGAGGCGGGATTGTCGGTGATGACGCCAGCGTAAAGCGCTTCACCCATCATCTTGCCGAAAAAGCGTTCGACAAGCGCGCTGACGGCTTCGCTCATATAGCCCTTGCCCCAATGATCAGGCAGCAGCCAATAGCCAATATGCCAGCCCGGTCGTTTGCCGCCTTCACGGCGTTCAATCGAGATGATACCTTCCAGCGCGCCACCATCAAGGGTGATTGCATAGGCCCAGCCTTCAATTTCGCCGCCCTGCCAGGCGCGGATGAAGTCCAGCGCGTCATGATGATCGTAGGGAACCGGTACGGGAAGCAGCATGCGGACGACTTCAGGCGTTTGCATGCCTTTGGCAATCCGATACTGGTCCTCGGGCTTGAGCGGGCGCAAGGTGAGCCTGCTGGTTCTGATGACCGGTTGTGTGAAAAAACTCAGGCTGCTTTGCCGGTGCTCGTTCTGCCTGTGCCCGCTGGGCCTTACTAATACCGCGCTCATCGTGATCCTCCCCAACTTCTGAGCGACAACCATGTGGCCTTGTCCAATCTGTACCACTCAACGGCTATGGAGCCGCCAAGCGCCAGAGAGGGGGCCATGCCTGTTCCCTGATACTGAAATCCGCATTTCTGGATGACACGGCGGGATGCCGCATTGACCACACGGCAGCGTGCATCCAGCATGGTGATGGCGTCTTCGCGGAAAGCCATATCAACAAGGACCTGCGCTGCTTCTGTCGCATAACCCTGTCCCCAATAAGGCTCACCCAGCCAGTAGCCGATTTCGCCGCGGCAAGGTGTGTTCGGATCTACTTCCAGCCCGCAACATCCCATGAATGCGCAATTGTCTGCTTTGGTAATGGCAAAGACGGCCTTGCCAATCGCGCCATTATGGGCGCGTCGCACGAAATCGGCAGCATCGGCAACCGTATACGGGTGCGGCATGCGCGATACCATCGTGGCGACTTTGGCATTATTGGCGAGATGGGCAAGGGCGTCGATGTCTTCTTTGTGCGGAGCGCGCAGAACAAGCCGCTCCGATAGAAGAACAGGACTTTGACTGGAAACTCTGTGGCTTTCCAGCCGTTCTTCGGGGGACCTTGATGATCCCTCTCTTAACATTTCGCTTTGCATGGTTCGGCTCCTTAAAGACAAACGAAAAGGGGAGATGGGTATTGCCCCATCTCCCCTTTTGATCTTTGGCCTGAACCTTTGTATCAGCCGGGTCGATGAGACGCCGGCTGTTTTAAAGCGCTACCGGCTTATTCCGCTGCTTCCGCCGTTTTCGGCATCACGGACACATACACGCGACCGTTGGCTTTCGTGGCGAAGCTCACATTGCCGTCCGTAAGGGCGAAAATCGTGTGGTCTTTGCCGAGGCCAACATTGTTGCCCGGATGCCACTTGGTGCCGCGCTGACGCACGAGAATGTTGCCGGCGCGAACATTTTCGCCGCCGAACTTCTTCACGCCAAGGCGCTTGGACTCAGAATCGCGACCGTTACGCGATGAACCGCCAGCTTTTTTGTGTGCCATTGGTGTTCTCCTTTAAACCTTCGTTCTCTTGCTCTTACTTACCAGCCGCGATGTCCAGGATCCGGACAGTCGTCTGATGCTGGCGATGACCGCGCGAGCGCTTGGAGTTCTGACGGCGGCGCTTCTTGAAGGCGATAACCTTCTTGGCGCGGCCCTGCTCAACAATCTCCGCGGTGACCTTTGCACCCTCAACGAGGGGAGCGCCGATCTTCTTGTCGACCATGAGAACTTCGGTGAATTCAACTTTTGCACCGGCTTCGCCATCCAGCTTTTCAACTGTCACGACGTCGTCGGCTGCTACGCGGTACTGTTTACCGCCGGTCTTAATGACTGCGAACATTTCTTTACCTTTCTGTTCGGTCCGGCTCATAATCTTCTGAAAGCAGAAGCTGGCCGTCTTTTTATCAGTCGGTTCAGGCAGCAAATTCAATCTCTTGACGAATTAAACCATGCTGCCGGTGGAGCTTTGCCAGTTGGCAAAATGAAAGCGCGGACAGAATCCGCGCAATCTTCGAGCGGGGAGATACGTGAGGAAAGGCAGGCTGTCAAGCGTTTGGCCCCATTTTACCGGGAATTGGCTCTTGCATGAGAGCAGAACTCTCGCTATGTGATGGCCCGCGCGAAGCAGCGCAGCAACCACACTACAGCGCCTGTGCTGTAGTTGATATCAGTGGCGCATAATTCCTGCCTTTAAGCCGTTCGGTTTGAAGGTTTATGCGACCGGGCCGGAGAGGTGGCTGAGTGGTTGAAAGCACCGCACTCGAAATGCGGCATACGGGCAACCGTATCGGGGGTTCAAATCCCTTCCTCTCCGCCATTTTTTAAATGATATCAGTTATTTAATCATTGGATTGTTTGTTCGATTCTGGCTGCATTGATCGATGCTATGCCCGTTTCCAAGTGAGGGCCTCGGTCGGGGCGCGCTGGCTTGCTTGTTGTTTATCTGGAGGTTCGTAGAGGAGTTCAATTGAGATTGATGACTTTTGCCGGTACAAAGTTTTGCTGACGCTTAATTCCGCTAACTAAGCCAGCTCGGGCTTTTGAAGTGCCGATCGTGCCCTTCAGCCAGCATTCGTTTTTAGAACGAACATAAGTAAACGCCAGGCATCTGTCGTTGTCGATACAGGCAAGACGGCATTGCAGCGGCGACGTCGCTGCTGCGTAGGGATGCCGGGAGAGGTCACCGCCTGGAATGTCAACACCTTCAAAAAGCGCCTGCTGAGGATCGATTGTTTCTATAGTAAACGGTTCAGGGTCTTTTTCAGACTGGCTCAGAAATAAGCCTGAAAACGCGACACTGTTGCCGTCAAGTCGGCCATAACCAGCCTTCAGGAAACAATTGGGCCCGCGCTTTATCTTGGGATTGGTATTAAACGTAAATGCCTTGCATTGCCCGCGCATGGACGCGCATTCGGCTGCGCAGTCACCAGCGGTTGCGGCCCTAATTGCATTTATGTCGTCTCCAAAGAGATCCAATCCAGTATAGACTGCGATCCGGTCAGAGGATGGTAATGCTTCTTTCGTTTGGGGTGAGGCGTTTGCATTTTTACTGATTTTGGTGCCGTTACCATTTAGAGTGACACCACTGGAAAGTGACGCCATTTCCTTAGCTGATGGGCCATCGGTTATGTAGCCCGCGCGGTTCAACTCTAGCTGTTCAATCTCGTATTGCGTGAACACGTGCATTTCATTTGGTGGTGTTTTGAACATCACGCTTAATATCCCCGGTGAGGTATTATATCGACCCAGGACATCAATGATGTCTGAAATTGCAACTTGGGCTCCCACAATATCTGGAGACTCCGATGAAATTTGGTGGACGCCTAACTCTCCGTCTACATGCCGGTCGATGCCCGCCAAAAAGATATATGCGCACGCAGAGTAACATCCCGCACTTTTCGGGATGTATGTTGCCATTCTATGCTGATTTGCATCATCAGCAATTAGCAGACTCATTTGAACATTGCCGCCCGGACTGTTAAGCACAAGCAACTTTGCTGACGGGGCTGCTTGGATTGCACGTCTAAAATTCAGGGCGGAATTTACATCTATTTCGCCATCGAGAACAATCAAACCTGGATGGCGATCGTCGATAAAAAATGGGCCAAAATGAAGCGGGTTTGCGCCGGTGAAGGATGCTGCTGTAAAAAACACAAGCCCTAGAATAAAGCTAGTTGATATCTGAAGCTTCTTCATATCTGTTCCCCACCAGCCAAAATGAAGCACTTGCCGGGGTTTGTTGCAAGCCCTCCGCGTATTCCTTGTCAATCAATCGCTTCGAAGTTTGGCATGTTGAGCCGCTGAATACATGCACAGTTAGGCTCTTTAGATTTGTGAATCGATGTGCAGGGATGGGTCTTGGCTCTGCTCCAGGGGGGCATCGGCTTGGGTAAGCTCAGGCCCCCAAACGCCGATATTTCTTCGCGCTGACTTTTTCAACACATGCAGATGCCGCCGCGTCTTGTGACGCGGCTTTCTGCCTTAGTTGATTCCATTGGCGCGCTGCAGGGCGCGGACGTAGGTGACAATGTCTGTGACCTCGGCTTGCGTTACGCCTGGCACCGGCGGCATGTCGCCGAAGGGCCAGTGGTGCGCGCGTGAGCCATTTTGCGCGGCCGCGAAGAATGACTGGTCGCCGTGGTGATTGGGCTCGTAGATTGGATGGACGAGCGGCGGTGCGACGCCATCCTGACCGGCGGCATTCTTGCCGTGGCATGACGCGCAGTTGTTATTGAACGCAATTTCTCCCTGCTTTTCAGCG
>JBNLGT010000135.1:0-5103 GCA_050306195.1 Ensifer sp. | reverse complement strand
CCAAGGCCCAATTTCTTTCTCCACGTCCCAGGGCTCATCTACTGCTTTAACAGGGTAAGATTTAATATATTTCAGATTGAGTAGTTTAAGTTGCTCCATCAACTCGTTAGAAAAGACAAACATGCCGGGTCCGTGAAACATACTGAAAAACAAATGCCGACCGGCGATCTCTGGGGCGCTAAGAAAAACACCTTCTTTTCTGACATCTGAAAGTCCCCTTATGGGTTCACCGTGAATTGTCTTGCGCCATTTGCCATCGAACCCGGATTTCCAGGAGAGTACAGCACCAAAGCCCTGCCCGCATCGGCAGATATAATAGGGTTCTTCGTAGGGCTCGCCCGCCTTGTTGCTTATGGCAAGCGGATGAAATTTGTGAATGTTGGGTTCCAAACCTTCAAGAACTGCCTTGAACCTGCCGCTGACGATATTCAGGTTACCCGTGTCAAGCATGATATCGCCAAGTTTTTTTTTGTCATCCTGGCGGGCGGAACTCGGCAGTTGTTCACGATGTTTTGTATCGTAGGGCGGATCGAAGATGAACCCCGGCGGAAAACTGACGGTACTTTCAACAAAATAGGGCATCAAGCCGCCTCTCTAAAATTGAAATAGCTACCTGATCACGAATGTCATCAGGAATGCGGTTCCAGGCCCGTGGTGGGGCAGATGGCCTGTCTTCCAGCCCCTCGACACCAAAACGCTGGAACCTGTCATGCCAGCGGTAGAAGGTCTGGCGTGGAATACCAAGCTGTTCAAGCGTTTTCTTGATCGGTAAATGGGACTGTTCGACCTGCCGGATGATTTCCATCTTCTCGGAGGCGAGATACCGTATCGTGCAGAAAGTCTTTGAAATCGTTGACAAGCTTCATGTAAATATCCCCCCGAAGAAAATTAGGTTTAGAGTTCAGAAATTTCAATCTTTGAGGGAAAAATCGGAGAAGCGTTGTCGAATGGGTTCACTCGAATTTATACCACTACCAATCGTTGGCAGAGATTTTAGATGGCAGGTGTTATTCGGCACGTAATATCACAGTCGTTTTAGCGCGGCTCCGTAATGCCCTAAACCGAAAGCGCAGTGCGGGCGTACATTCCTTTACAGCGGCAAGCCCGGTGCGGTTCACTGTGAACATACGCACCGTGAGGGTTTTGTAGTTATAGCGGATTTTGCTGCGGGCATGGTTGCGGAAGTATCCACTCAGTTGGCTATGCGTCCGTTCGTTGCGCCACGTATGGACCTCATGAAATATGCCGACTTTCAAAATATGTCTGAAAAAGCGCAACTGATTGCCGAATGATTTTGACATGCTGAATCCGGCTTTAACCGAACTTGTTTTTTGTTGCAGGGAACCAAGGAGCGAGGGAACGTTACGGAATTACACATGTAGGCAGGAGAGAAGGCCAAGTTAGCCTTCGGCTTTCACCTGACCATTTTCTACTCGCTTCCCTGCTAACAGCCCCCTCGTTTCCTTTTCGCCTGCCGATCCTTTGACATAGCTAAGGCGTGCGGGTTTATGCACCTTCGCTAATTCGGGGCATTTTCCAGTGCCGAAAAGCCCTTGTCTCCAATCAGCTTGAGGGCGGCATTCAAAATGTCGTCTGCCCAACCGACACTTCGAGCCTGCCAGGATTCGCGCCGTCCTCCGCGCCCTAATACCCCGCCTGCGTGTGTCTCGCCCTTCGCCATATATTTTAGGTGAGTTGACAAGGGAAAGCCTTCAATGCCAGCTTGCCTAAAAAATATGACAATGTGTCAGCTTTTATCTTGAGGGGAATGAGGTAAGCATGACCGAGGGGAAATGGCTGGTGGGGAATCCCTCATCCAGCGCACAGCTCGCTGCACTTTGGACAGGCTCGGCGGGTGTACTCATCTTGGGGCTTCAGCCCGTACTTCTGGGGGCCCTGCTCGAGGACAAGCGGGTCAATTTCGATCAACTTGCGCTGGCTGCAACGTTGGAACTGTTGGCAATCGGCATTGGTTCGGCAGTGGCCGCCTTTGTGGTGACATCCAGCCGGTTGCGCCTCAAGGCGGCAGCACTTTTGGTCCTGGCCGCGCTGTTCGATTACCTGACTGCAACTGCGGCTTCACCCTATATGATTGCGCTGTGGCGCGGTCTTGCCGGGGTCGTTGAAGGCGGGCTGGTGGCCTTTGCGGTGGAGTTGATTGCTCGTGCACGCTATCCGGGGCGCTATGGTGGATATTTTGTGACGCTGCAGACGATGGCGCAGAGTATTCTTGTCGCGTTTCTGGCGTTGTTCGTTATTGAGGAATATGGCTCCAGGGGCGGCTTTATGGTGCTGGCGTTTGTCAGTCTTGCCTCGGTGGGTGCAACTTTCTTCATGCCTCGGGATTATGGCGTTTTGCCCAAGCCGGTGGATAGCGGCAATAGTGGCGTTCTGCGCCTGCAGCCGCTTCTTGCACTGGCCTCGATCTTCTTTCTCTACATGTTTCTCGGCTCGCTCTGGGCCTTTCTTGAGCCACTGGCCACGGCGGCAGGAATGTCTGTCAGGGCGGCGGCGCTTCTGGTTTCCTTCAGTTTGGCCGCGCAGGTCGCAGGCGCCAGCCTTGCAACGATGATTGAAGCCCGTTTGAACCATAAGATTGTGCTTTTTGGTGCGGGACTGTTTGCCGCCGCTGTGGCGGCGGGTATTGCCGGGCTGCCTCCTGTGCATATTTTCTGGGTGCTGACCATGGCGGCTGCGTTTACCTGTCTGTTCGTGGTTCCCTTTCAAATCCGCCTTGCGATTGATGCGGATGATGAACGCGCGGCAGCCTTGCTGGTGCCCGCCGGGCAGCTTTGTGGGCTGGCGTTAGGTCCCGCATTTGCTTCTGCGTTCATCATGGAGGACAATGCAACTCCTGTTGCCTGGTTTGCTGCAGCTGCCGCTCTCGTGTCAGCTGTGCTGGTGGCGATTTTCTTTGTCACGCAGCGTGCGAGCCGGCGGGCCAAGGGGAGGGCGGTCTGATGGCGAATAATCTGGAATGGAGCAATTGGTCCGGCTCGGTCAAAGCGCTTCCCAATAGCATGGCGGCGCCGGAAACGACCGAAGAGCTGGGCGATATTATCAGAACTGCGCCAGGCCCGATCCGTATTGCCGGGTCGGGGCATTCGTTTACGCCACTGGTGGAAAGCCGAGGAACGATACTCGATCTATCCGCCTTTTCAGGGCTTTCTTCCAGCGACCCCTATACACTGACAGCAACAGTGGGCGCGGGAACCCGGCTAGCTGATCTGACTTACCTGTTGCAGGAGATTGATCAGGGGCTTCCCAATATGGGCGATATCGACAAGCAGACGCTTGGCGGCGCGCTGGGCACTGCAACGCATGGGACCGGATCAAAGCTTGGCGCTTATCACACGCTTCTGCGCATGATGAAACTGGTGGACGGGCGTGGCGAAGAGCGCGTTTTCACCATGGAAAAAAACGCTGATATGATTCATGCCACCGGCGTTTTACTGGGAGCCTTTGGCGCTCTGACAGAGGTGGAAATTCAGAACACAGCCACCTACAAGCTGCACAAGCGCCGTTCGGTCATGCCGATGGGCGATGTGCTGGCTGGCTTTGAGGCCTTCTTCAACGAACATCGCTCAGCCGAATTCTTTCTCATTCCCTTCTCCGGGCATGCGCTTTGCCTGACAAGCGACATGACCGACGCGCCGACGAGTGACCGTCCGCTGGAGGATGATGAGGAAGGCATTGCGACACTGCGTTTGGCGCGCAACCTGCTCGGCTGGTTCCCATGGTTGCGGCGTAAGCTGATCGGCAGCGCGCTCGCCAAGCTGCCGGAAGATGACTATGTTGAAGACTGGCTGAATGTTTATACCACGGAGCGGGAGACGCGCTTCAACGAAATGGAATATCACCTTCCGTTCGAAGAAGGCTCCAAGGCTGTGGCCGAGATTATCGAGCTGACGGAAAAGCGTTTTCCGCAGGTCTATTTTCCTTTGGAGGTGCGCTCCGTGGGCGAAGATGAGTTCTGGCTCAGCCCGTTTTACAAGCGCAAGACCTGCTCCATTGCCATCCATCATGACGCCGCGCAGGACCCGAGGTCGTTTTTTACGGCGGCGGAACCCATTTTCCGCAAATATGGGGGACGACCGCACTGGGGCAAGATGCATAATCTGACGGCCAAGGATTTCGCCGCAATTTATCCGCGCTGGGATGACGCCATGGCCGTGCGGCGGGAAATCGATCCGGAAAACCGGTTCATATCACCCTATCTGGCGCGTCTTCTCGGAGTCTAGTTTGGGGCAGGACGAGCATTATTTCAGGGATGTAGCGAGCGCTCTTAAGAGGGCTCACTATCATCGCCCCACGCTGGTCATCGATCTGGATCGGCTGAATGGCAATCTTTCCGTCGTCAAGCGGACTTTGCCGCCGACGCTTGGATTGCGTATCGTCGACAAATCCCTGCCGAGCATTCCGTTGATCGGCCACATTATGGAAGCGCTGGAAACAAAGCGCATCATGAGTTTTCATCTGCCTGTCACGCTCGCGGTGCTTGACGCATTTCCCGATGCAGAAATTCTCTACGGCAAGCCGATGCCGGCCGCCGCAATTCACCATGTGCTTTCAACCCTTGCTTTAGACAAACGAGAACGGCTTCTTCGCCAGACCGTCTGGTTGGTTGATACGGTGGACCGCCTGAACCAATATGGTGATATTGCTGCGGGTCAAAACGCCTCCATGCGCATTGCATTCGAAGTGGACTGCGGGATGCATCGTGGTGGTTTTCCTGACCCGGCCTCGTTGAAGATCGCTGTGGAGCGGCTTTCGCAATTTCCGCTATTGGCGTGCGAGGGCTTGCTGGCCTACGAGGCGCATATTCCTGAAATTCCGGCTCTGTTTGGCGGCGCTTCGGCGGAGCAAGCCAGGGTTCAGCAACGGCTTGCAGCATTTGTAGCTGTGTTGCCGGCCGAATGCCGGAACATCATCAATACCGGTGGCAGCAAGACGACGGTCACCTATACCGCCGACAGCCCGGCCAATGACGTCGCCATGGGGTCGGGCTTCATCATGCCGACAGATTTCGATGTCGAGGCGCTTTCTCATCTGCAACCCGCCGCCTTTATCGCAACGCCTGTTTTGAAGGTGCTGGAAACAAGA
>JBNLGT010000134.1:0-5121 GCA_050306195.1 Ensifer sp. | reverse complement strand
AATGAGGCCGTTTCCGCTGGCTTTAAAACCACGCAATTGCCTGCTGCAAGCGCCGGGCCCAGCTTCCATGCGCCGATCATCAACGGAAAATTCCACGGCACGATCGCACCGACGACGCCAATCGGTTCGCGATGAACCAGTCCGAGATTGCCGGTGCCGGTTGGTGCAATCTCACCATATAACTTGTCGATGGCTTCCGCGTAATAGCGGATTGTCGCTGCTGCCGAAAGCGGTTCAGCCTTGTAGGCCATGCCGATTTCCGTGCCGTTGTTGCGAACACCAAGAACCGCAAGTTCCAGCGCCTCAGCTTCAATCAGCGTGGCCCATTTCAGCATGATCTTCTTGCGATCAGACGGGGCTTTGTCCGACCAGCGGCCGTCGTCGAATGCCTGTCTGGCAGACCGGATAGCTGCATGAGCATCAGCCTCGCTACCCCAGGCCATGCGGGTTAACGCCTTGCCGTTCAAAGGCGAAATCACATCTTCAAAGACCCCGTCGGTGGAGGCGCAGCGCTGGCCATCTATGATGTGAAGAATTTCGGGTACTGGGGCATGTCGAAGGGCATCAATTCTGGATTGGTCCACGGTGATTACCTTGTCTGGGTGGGATGGACATCATGGTCGGAATCGGGAACCCGGTTTCTGTGTTCCCGAATGGTAACTAGGATATGCATGCCAATCATGAAAACGATGGCTGCTGCAATGATTGCCGCGATCGGACGGTCCACGAAATCGAACGGGCTTTTCACCCGGGCCATGGCGCTGCGCAGTTTAACTTCCATGATGTTGCCCAGCACCATTCCCAGAATGATCGGCACTGCAGGCAGATTGAGGCGTTTCAGAATAAGCCCGACAATACCGAAAACCGCTGCAACAGCGCAGTCGATCGCTGAGTTGCGCAGCGAATAAAGTCCGACAAAGCTCAAGGTCAGGATGACCAGCCCGAGAAAGCGTGTTGGCACCCGGATCACTTTCATCAACAGGTTCGAAGCATTGACAACGAAAATGACGACAATGATGTTGAGCAGGATCATTGCGATATAGAGCGCATAGACGAAATCCAGCTTGTTCTGGAAAAGGTTCGGTCCCGGCGTGACGTTGTGGACGTAGAACACCGAGAGCATCATCGCCGTCAGGGCCTCGCCGGGTATGCCCAAGGCCAGAAGCGGGATCATTGCGGCGGCGGGAACTGCATTATTGGCCGATTCCGAAGCAATCAACCCTTCCGGCGATCCATTGCCAAAGAGGTCCGGATTCTTCGAAGTTTTTTGGGCATAGGTGTAGGAGAAAAACTGTGCGGTGAACTCGCCAACACCGGGGATCATGCCCATCAGTACACCGAAACCCGAGGCAACAGAGGCGACACGCTTATGCTTGAGGACTTCTTTCATCGCGCCCCACATGCTGCCTTTGAGTTCCTGTGTCTCCGGCGCGCTCTCAGGGTCCACAAGCAGGATAAAGGCCTGGCTGATCGCGAAAAGGCCAAGTACGACGACAATAAGGTCGAAGCCTGAATTCAACCAATCCAGCCCAAATGTGAAGCGCTGGGTATATTTGACGGGCTCGAGGCCTACAGTTTGCAGAAGAACCCCAAAGGCTGCCAGCATGCCGGCAACGAAGGTTTGGCCCCGGTGGGCAAGAACGACAAGCACCAACCCCAGCAGGGCGGCCAGGAAGATCTCACGGCTGCCAAACATCGGAGCAATTTTAGCCAGGACCGGAGACAATAGTATCAACGCCAGTATAGACAAAATACCGCCCCATAACGAGGCGCCATAGGCAAGCCCGACCGCTCGGAGCGCCTCCCCCTTTTTCGTCATCGGGTATCCGTCATAGGTCGTGAGCGCATTGACCGCTGTGCCTGGGGTGTTGATCAGGATGGCGGGCAAAGCGCCGCCAAACATGGACGATCCATAGATGCCGAGCAGCATGGTGAGGCCAACCAGCGGCTCCATGGAAAAGGTCGCGGGCAAAAGAATGGCAATTGCAACTGCCGGGCCGACGCCCGGAATAGCGCAAATAATGACGCCGCCGATAGAGCCGACAAGTAACGCGACAAAGACATCTACGCGGGCAAGAAGTTCGAAACCAGAAAGAAGGGCGTCCATATCAGGTCCTAAAAATAGGTGATCATGAAAATGCGTAATGTGTCAGGCAAAAATTCGTAGACAGCTCCTGCTGGAACCTTGACCTGCAGAAAGCCCTTGAACAGGAATACGACGACAAATGCGAACGCGATATTGACCAGCGCCCAGCGCCAGGATCGGTAACCAAGCCGCCAGGACAGCGTCAGACAGAATGTGATGGTGGAGGGCAGATAACCAAGCCAGGGCACGAGCTGAACGTAGGCCATGAACCATACCGCATATTCCAGCGACCGAAGCCAGTAGGCAACTTCGGTCCAGCGGCCCGGAATACGCTCGCTGATCAAGGAGCCCAAAAGATGAATGGTGCTGAACAACACCATGACAACAATCGAGATGGTCGGCCAGAAGGCGGGCTGGGCATAAAGCTTGGTGCGAGCCACCCACGCAGTTTCGTAGGGAAGATTGACCAGCAGGAAAAGGGCAAAAAGCAGAAAAACGAGCGAGAAAACGTAGTCGCCGGGACGGCGATAGCGTTTTAAAAGCTCCTGCAAGTTTTTGATGCGTGACACAGGCAGACCTCCGCCAACGTGAGACAATCGTGGCAATTGCTTCTTTACGCCTCTGGTTTTCATTCGCGCAAAATTCCGGACGTAAAATCAGGCTTTCAATCTGCCGGAATTGCTCTGGAAACAAAAAACGCCCGCCGCGACGGCGGGCGTTCCAGGCTCTATTCAGAGCCGATGAGCGTTTGGACTTGGGACAGCGCGTCGCCGTCAAACTCTATTTGCTGAGTGGATGTTTCTGCGTTTTCCCAATAGATAAGCGCACCGGTTTTGGCGGCGAGATCCTGGGCCTTGTCGGAGTTCATCACCTTCTCGGCAACCGCAGCGATTTTCTTGCGAACGTCCATTGGGGTGTCCTTGTGGACAAAGAGACCGTTCCAAAGCGCCAGTTTCAAATCCGGTTCCAGCTCCGCGACAGTGGGTGTGTCGGGCGTCAGCGGAATACGCTTGCCGCCAATTGAGGCAAGGACGTTTACATCGTCAAGACAAGGCAGGATCAGCTGCAAGGTCGTGTTGATGACATCGGCATCGCCGGATGCGAGCGTGTTGCAATCAAGCGCATCGAAGGCTGCTTCCGATGCGAACTCGAAACCTTTCTTTTTCGCAAGAGCAAATGTCACCTGAGTCGGGATCAGGAAGGATCCAAAATGACCGAGCGCTACGTCATTGTCTTTGGCATAGGCAGCCAGGTCGTCGATCGTTGCGTAGGGTGCTGATTTGGCAGACGCAATCACAAAGGGGTAGGTGAGGAAGATCCCAACTGGCTCGAACGGGTTGCCTTCGAGCGCTGGAATGCCAACCGTTGGGCCGACAATCGGAACATCAATCACGAAGGAACCGACGGTATAACCATCGGCGGGTGCTTCGGCGACTTCTGCGGCGCCCGGGAACGGGCCACCGCCACCGCCGGGTTTGTTCACAACGGCAGCCGCGACGCCGTAGGTGCTTTGAAATTCATCGGCAATCATGCGCGTCAAAACATCTTCCAGATCTCCGGGAGGGAATGGAACGACAAACTCAACGGGTTTTTCGGGATATTCAGCATGTGCGCCAAATGGCACCGCGAGTGCAGTCAGGCAAAGGCCTACCTTCAAAATATCTTTCATTTTCTTCTCCTCTGGGTGGTTCATTATTTGAACCTTTGGTATCAGAAATACTTGCATGTCCATTTGTTTTCTGTCAACAATAAACTCAAGCGAGGCCGCAAAGCCTCAAGACGAGAGAAGAGCGATTACGTGGGAACGATAACCAAGGCATTGGAACTGCTAAATTATTTCTCGATATCGACGCCGGAAATCGGGTTGGCCGAGTTCGTCAAGCGGTCGGGGAGAGATAAGGCGACAGTACACCGTCATTTGACCGAACTCGCGGAAAACGGCTTTCTTGAGCAGCATCCGACAACACGCGCCTACAGGCTTGGCCCGGCTATTTTGCGTCTAACGAGCGTTCGCGAGGCGACTCATCCCATGCGTCGCGTGGTCATGCCGATCGTGGAAAAACTATCGGAGGAGGTTGGCGAGCTGATGCATATGTCACTGTTCGAACGAGACCATCTTTCTCCGGTATGTCATGCCGATCCCCGGCGACACGGGATTCAGGTTCATTTTGACGAAGCCGAACTGTTGCCCTTGCACGCAACGTCTTCAGGCATGGCCTATCTGGCATTTGCCGACGGTACCCTTGTTAGAAAAGTGCTTTCAAGAAAGCTGAAGGCCTATACCAAACACACAGTCACTGAACCCGACCAAATCCGACGGCAAATTGAAAACGCCCGCGCCTCCGGTTTTGGTCTAGTGGCGCAGGGTTTCGACTACGACGTCACGTCGCAGGCGGTTCCGGTCTTTGGCCCTGACGGAAACGCGATCGGCGCCATTGCTGTTGCCGTGCCGAATGTACGCTTTACGACCGAAAAAAGTTTGGAAATTCGTAAGACCCTTCTCAGGGCTTTCCAGCAGATCAATCATTCAATCGGGGGCGTTGTTCCCAGTCAATATGCCCAATTGTGGAGCGATGATGACTGACCGCGCGCTCATTCTGGATTTCGGCGGTGTTATCTCCCGCACCCTTTTCGAGACTCATGCACTGAGCGAAAAGGCGCTTGGCCTGGAAGCGGGGACACTTACCTGGCGCGGTCCATTCGATCCTGAAAGCGATCCCTTGTGGCAATCTATGCAGGCAGACGAGATTTCCGAACGCGATTACTGGCAGCAGCGTACGCAAGAAGTCGCAAATCTCGTCAACGCTGATTGGCGCCATATGTCGGACTTCGTGCGCGCAGCGCGCGGCGCAAGCCCGGTTGATGTCATTCGCCCCGAGTTTCTCGAGACGTTCGCCAAGGTCAAGGCTGCTGGTTGCAAAACGGCAATCCTCTCCAATGAGCTCGACCTTTTCTACGGAGCGGATTTTCGCGAAAAGTTGCCCTTTCTCAAGGATTTCGATGTGGTGCATGACGCGACCTATACGAAAATCCTC
>JBNLGT010000133.1:0-5178 GCA_050306195.1 Ensifer sp. | reverse complement strand
AGCTGGTTGAGCACGACATCGGCCACCGCGTCGCGCTTCAGTTCGATGACGACGCGATAACCATCGCGGTCGGATTCATCGCGAATATCGGAAATGCCTTCAATGCGCTTGTCGCGCACCAGCTCGGCCATCTTCTCAATCATCGTCGCCTTGTTCACCTGATAGGGAATTTCGGTGATGACGATTTGCTCACGGTCGCCGCGCATGGGCTCGACATGCGCCCGGCCGCGCATGACCACAGAGCCGCGGCCTGTTTCATAAGCCGAACGAATGCCCGAACGCCCGAGTATGATCGCGCCAGTGGGGAAATCCGGTCCGGGAATATGTTCCATCAATTGAATGAGGTCGATGGCCGGATTATCGATGATCGCGACACAACCGTCGATGACTTCGGACAGGTTATGCGGCGGAATATTCGTCGCCATGCCGACGGCGATGCCGCCGGCGCCATTGACGAGGATGTTCGGGAACCGAGCCGGCAGCACCACAGGTTCGGAAAGCGAGTTGTCGTAGTTTTCACGGAAATCGACCGTGTCCTTGTCGAGATCATCCAAAAGGGAATGCGCAGACTTTTCCAGACGGCACTCGGTATAACGTTCGGCGGCAGGCGGATCACCATCCACAGAGCCAAAGTTGCCCTGTCCGTCAATCAGCGGCAGGCGCAACGACCAGTCCTGCGCCATACGCGCCAAAGCGTCATAAATCGCGGCGTTACCATGGGGGTGATATTTACCCATGACGTCACCGGTGACGCGGGCGCATTTTACGTATTTCTTGTTCCAGTCGATACCCAGTTCGGACATGCCGTAAAGAATTCGCCGGTGTACCGGCTTCAGGCCGTCACGAACATCAGGGAGTGCTCGGCTCACGATCACGCTCATGGCGTAATCGAGGTAGGAACGCTGCATTTCTTCGACAATGGAGATCGGCTCGATATCGCTCGGGCCGGTTCCTCCGGGGGGATTTTGCGCTGTCAAATCAGGTCACAATCTCATTTCAGAATCACTTGTGTTTTTATAGCGGAAAGGGGCTTTTCACGCCAATTTTGGCGGTCGTTATAAACAGGCTTTTGCAGATTTGTGATTTCGGCCATATGTTCGTGAACTAAAATATAGAACGCGCCAGACCAATACCGGCTGAAAGCGCGGAATTCTAGGGAATTGGACTGCTGGAAATGATCGGATTCGACCAACTCATAAATGCATTTGTCACATTAGTCGTCACGATCGATCCTCCAGGAATGGCGCCGATCTTTCTTGGGCTGACGGCTGGCATGAACAGCCGGGAACGCTCAAAGACTGCTGTGCGTGGAACGCTGATTGCCTTTCTTATTCTTGCAAGCTTTGCGCTTGTCGGTCAGGTGATCCTGACAACACTTGGCATTTCGCTTGGCGCATTCCGCATTGCTGGTGGGCTGCTCCTCTTCTGGATTTCATTTGAAATGATTTTCGAAAAGCGTGGCGAGCGCAAGAAGAAGACAAGTGAAAGCGCTGTTTCAGACGACCATGTTCACAATCTCGCAGTCTTTCCGCTGGCGCTGCCGCTGATTGCCGGTCCTGGCGCTATTTCAGCCACTGTGCTGCTTTCAGGCTCTTTCGACGGAGCCATTGGCAAACTATCCCTGATCGGCGTTCTGGCGGTTTGTGTGGCGCTCGTGTTTCTGGCTTTGGTCATTGCTGGCGCGATTGACCGCTTTTTAGGCTCAACCGGGCGCAATATTCTCACCCGGCTGCTGGGCGTGCTTCTGGCGGCGCTTTCCGTTCAATTTGTGGTGGACGGGGTGCTCTCGTTCATTCCGGGATAAAACGCCGTGGCAGGGGCCTAGCGAACCGCCAGCGGGTGGCCTTCA
Organism: Ensifer sp.; assembly: GCA_050306195.1. Classification (GTDB taxonomy): domain Bacteria; phylum Pseudomonadota; class Alphaproteobacteria; order Rhizobiales; family Rhizobiaceae; genus Ensifer_A. The sequence continues at coordinate 3,329 of JBNLGT010000133.1, read as the reverse complement.
GCAAATTGAACCAGGTCCCACTGATTGCCGTAAAGATCCTGAAACACGGCAACTGTTCCGTATTCCATCACCTTCGGCTCGCGGATGAATGTTACGCCGCGGCTCAGGTAAAGCGCATGATCACGCTCAAAGTCATCAGTTGAAAGAAACAGGAAAACCCTGCCGCCAGCCTGATTGCCGATGAAGGGTTCCTGCTCAGGTTTTGAGGCGCGGGCCAGAACCAGAGCTGTCCCGCTGCCTTTGTCGTTGTTGGGCCGTACAACGACCCAACGCTTGTCCTGTTCTGGCTGGTAAGTATCTTCCAGAAGCTCAAAGCCCAGCACATTGCAATAAAAGGCGATTGCCTCGTCGTAGTCCCTGACGACAATTGCAATATTGGAGAGCGTCTGCGCCACAGAACAAACCCAGCCAATCAGAACGGGATATCGTCGTCCATATCGCGGGAGAAACCGCCGCCGCCGCCCTGAGAGGACGATCCACCACCGCTTCCGCCGCCATAGTCGGGTCCACCGCCGCCAAAGCTGCCGCCGCTGCCGCCACCGTAATCACCAAAGTCACCACCGCGGGACATGGAGCCCCCCTGCCCTTCGCCACGTCCATCCAGCATGGTGAGCGCTGAGTTGAAGCCCTGCAGAACGACTTCAGTGGAATAACGGTCCTGACCGTTCTGGTCGGTCCATTTACGGGTCTGGAGCTGACCTTCGAGATAGATCTTGGCGCCCTTCTTCAGATATTGCTCGGCGATCTTGCAAAGACCTTCGTTGAAAATGACGACGCGGTGCCATTCGGTGCGCTCACGGCGTTCACCGGAACTGCGGTCACGCCAGGTTTCTGAAGTTGCCACGCTCAGGTTGGCGATCGGCCGACCGTCCTGTGTTCGGCGGATTTCCGGGTCTGCGCCCAGGTTTCCCACCAGAATAACTTTGTTTACACTTCCCGCCATTGTTTCATTCCTTGCTCGCAGTCGCGCCAATTCTGGCGCAAAATTTTCCTCACCTTAAAGAACTGGAGGGAGCTGCGTCGCCCGCTTGTGCGATTAATCCACAACGATTTTGCAAAAAAAGCATTTGCAATCTATGTTCCTTTTTTGTTCTATTGATTATCAGGCTTTTTGTCAACAGATTCGTAAATGCGATGATATTCCTGAAAACTGGTATAAAAGCCCGGTCGTATATGCCTATGCCGCTCCGGACCGGGGCTTATTTTGTGTGGACGATATGAGTGAACTGAAAAACATTACGATCCGTGGCGCGCGCGAGCACAACCTCAAGGGCGTCGACCTTGATCTTCCGCGCAACAAGCTGATCGTCATGACCGGGTTATCGGGATCCGGCAAGTCGTCGCTTGCCTTCGATACGATCTATGCTGAAGGTCAGCGCCGCTATGTGGAGAGCCTTTCGGCCTATGCGCGCCAGTTTTTGGAAATGATGCAGAAGCCTGATGTCGACCAGATTGACGGTCTCTCGCCTGCCATTTCCATTGAGCAGAAGACGACGTCGCGCAATCCGCGCTCCACCGTGGGCACGGTTACCGAGATCTATGACTATATGCGTCTGCTTTTTGCCCGCGTTGGCGTCCCCTATTCACCGGCCACAGGCCTGCCGATTGAAAGCCAGACAGTCAGCCAGATGGTGGATCGTGTGCTGGCGTTTGAAGAGGGATCGCGGCTCTATATCCTCGCGCCGCTCATTCGAGGCCGCAAGGGCGAGTATAAGAAGGAACTCGCGGAGCTCATGAAAAAGGGCTTTCAGCGCGTCAAGATCGACGGCCAGTTCTATGAAATTGCCGATGCGCCCGCGCTCGACAAGAAATACAAGCACGATATTGACGTGGTGGTGGACCGCATTGTTGTGCGGCCCGATATGTCGGCGCGTTTGGCGGACAGTCTGGAAACATGCCTGAAGCTGGCAGACGGGTTGGCTGTGGCGGAATTTGCCGACAAACCGCTGCCGCCTGAAGAAACCGCCAGTGGTGGATCGGCCAACAAGTCGCTCAACGAAACGCATGAGCGTGTTCTCTTTTCCGAAAAATTCGCCTGCCCGGTTTCCGGCTTCACCATTTCGGAAATCGAGCCGCGGCTTTTCTCGTTCAACAATCCTTTTGGCGCTTGCCCGACCTGTGATGGTCTGGGTTTTCAGCAGAAAATTGACGCCTCGCTGATTGTGCCGGAGCCAGACAAGAGCCTGAGAGATGGCGCGATTGCACCCTGGGCCAAGTCTTCCTCACCCTATTATAGCCAGACGCTGGAAGCGCTGGGGAAACATTTCGGCTTCAAGATGGGGCAGAAGTGGAGCGAGCTTTCCGAGACGGCTCGTGATGCGATCCTGGGCGGCACGGAAGAGAAAATCACTTTCAACTACAAGGACGGCGCGCGTTCCTACACGACAGAGAAAACCTTCGAGGGGATTGTTCCCAATCTCGAGCGCCGTTGGAAGGAAACGGAATCAGCTTGGGCGCGCGAGGAAATTGAGCGTTTCATGTCGGCGGCCCCCTGCCCCTCATGCAACGGCTATCGTTTGAAGCCGGAAGCGCTTGCCGTGAAGATCAATAAACTTCACATCGGCCAGGTCACCGAAATGTCGATCCGGGTGGCGCGCGACTGGTTTGAAGGCCTTCCCGATCACCTTAACACCAAGCAGAACGAAATCGCCGTCAGGATCCTGAAGGAAATCCGCGAGCGGTTGCGTTTCCTGAATGACGTCGGACTTGAATATTTGAGCCTGTCGCGCAATTCCGGCACGCTTTCGGGTGGCGAAAGCCAGCGCATCCGTCTGGCTTCGCAGATCGGATCCGGCCTGACCGGTGTTCTTTATGTTCTTGATGAGCCGTCCATCGGCCTGCATCAGCGCGATAATGCCCGTCTTCTCGACACGCTTCAGCATCTGCGTGACATCGGCAATACCGTCATCGTTGTCGAACATGACGAAGACGCCATTTTGACCGCCGATTATGTGGTGGACATCGGACCGGCGGCGGGTATTCACGGCGGAACCATTGTGGCGCAGGGCGCGCCTCAGGACATTATTGACAGCCCAACCTCGCTGACTGGGAAATATCTTTCCGGAGACATGCAGGTCGCACTTCCCGAACAACGCCGGAAGCCGAAGAAAGGCCGCGAGGTCAAGGTGGTTGGTGCGCGCGCCAACAACCTGAAAAATATTACGGCGGCCGTTCCGTTGGGCGTGTTTACGGCGGTTACCGGTGTTTCGGGTGGTGGAAAGTCGACCTTCCTCATCGAAACGCTCTACAAGGCCGCCGCACGGCGCATCATGGGTGCGCGCGAAACTCCGGCTGAGCACGACCGCATTGATGGATTTGAGTCCATCGAC
>JBNLGT010000132.1:0-5503 GCA_050306195.1 Ensifer sp. | reverse complement strand
TCCTTGTTGATGCCCCATGCACGGGAACCGGGACCTGGCGGCGGCGGCCAGATACAAAATGGCGGTTGAGCACCAAAAATGTCGAGGAACGCCTTGCCCAACAGGCGGAGGTTCTTGCCGCAGCATCTGAATATGTTCGGCCCGGAGGTAAACTGATTTATGTCACCTGTTCCCTCCTTCCCGAGGAAAATCAGGAACAAGTCCAGCGTTTTCTGGCGGCCAACGGGTCTTATAAATTGGGACCAACCCTCGATGCCTATCGCGAGGCGACCAACCATGCGTCAACATCGCCACATTCGCCCGATGGTCTGACTGTCACACTCTCGCCAGCAGCGACCAATACAGATGGTTTCTTCATTGTTGTTCTTGATCGCGTCGCGTGAATATCGGCCGATCTTGTTTAGAATAATTAAAAACTTGATTATTTGACACATGTTTTAATTTGAGTCATGTAGACGCCAAATTCTGACGATGAGAAGGGTGGACATCCATGAACAGGAATATTGTGCGCAGTTTTGCACTCGGCCTCACGGCTTCGGTTGCCATGACAGTTTCGGCGGCTGCCGCCGATTTGCAGGCTGTCGTTGATCACTACGCAGAAATTGCACACGCCAATTACGAAGACGCGCTGATTACGGCCCGAGCCCTGGACAAGGCTGTCAATGATTTCCTTGCGGCTCCTTCAGAGGATGGCCTGAAGGCAGCGCGCAAAGCGTGGATTGATGCTCGCCCCTATTACCAGCAAACCGAACATTACCGTTTTGCAAATCCCGTCGTTGATGACTGGGAAGGCAAGGTCAATGCATGGCCGCTGGATGAGGGCCTGATCGATTATGTGGATGCTTCCTACGGCGTTGAGAGCGACGAGAACCCGGCCTATGTCGCCAATGTGATTGCCAACAAGGAAATCGAGATCAATGGCGAGAAGATTGACGCGTCCGAGATCACGCCGGACCTTTTGGCCAATAGCCTGCATGAAGCCGGAGGCATCGACGCCAATGTGGCAACCGGCTATCACGCGATAGAGTTTTTGCTTTGGGGCCAGGATCTGAACGGCAATGACGCCGGTGCGGGAAACCGGCCTTACACTGATTATGACACAGCCAATTGCACCAATGGAAATTGCGACCGACGCACAGCCTATCTGAAGGCCGCCTCCTCGCTGCTGGTTTCCGACCTCGAATATATTGTTCGTGAGTTTGAAAAAGGTGGTGATGCCGCAAAGGTTCTGACGGGTGATCCGTCACAGGGGCTGGCGGCTATCCTCTCAGGCATGGGCTCACTGTCCTACGGCGAACTGGCGGGCGAGCGCACCAAGCTCGGACTGCTGCTTCATGATCCTGAAGAGGAGCATGACTGCTTTTCTGACAATACGTTCAACTCGCACTACTATGACGTGGTCGGAATCGTGACGGGCTTTAACGGCAAATATACCCGTGCAGACGGCACGGTTATGGAAGGCCCGTCCATCAAGTCCCTGCTTGAGGAAAAGGATCCAGCCGTTGCCAAGGAGCTGGAAGAAAAGCTCAACGCGACCATGGCTGCAGCTGAAGCCATGAAGAAGCGTGGTGAGACCGTTGAAGCCTATGACCAGATGATTGCCGAAGGAAACGAAGAAGGCAATGCGACCATTCAGGCCTTCGTTGATGGTCTGATCAACCAGACAAAGACGATTGAGCGAGCTGTTGTCAGCCTCGATCTCGGCGGTATCGAAGTCGAGGGGTCTGATAGCCTCGACAATCCGAATGCTATTTTCCAGTAATATGAATGGGGCCGCGTACAGATGCGGCCCCAATCAAATTGGATGATGAAGGTTGGTTCTGCCAAGCCGGTTTTTGAATGACCATAACCCAAAAAGCCGTCCTTATTTTCTTTGCGGTCGTCGCCCCTATTGGTGCCCGCGCGGAAGCGATTGCAAAGCGCAGCGATTTGACGCGCACCGAACAGACAAGGGTGGACGACGCTACGCGACCGGCAACGGATTTTAGCCGGTCGGAACCGTATGAGGCCATGCAGGGCGGGGCCGGCACCATGACCGGCAAGATCGATCGCCACGCCTTTATGAAGCCGCTTGCCAATTTGAGCGACGAAGCCCGTGAAAGTTTCTTTCTTGGCAAAGCCATTTTTGAAAAATTCTGGGTGTCTTCTCCCTCGTCAACGCAAGCGTCCGATGGTTTGGGCCCGCTCTACAATGCTCGTTCCTGCCACAGCTGCCATTTGCGCAACGGGCGCGGCCAGCCACCGCATGACGGCGACGCGACCTCCTTCGTTTTGCGTTTGGCCATTCCGCCACACGACAGGGGTGAGCGGGAAAAGGGGCTGAATTTTCCAGACCCGATTTACGGCGCGCAGATTCAGGATCTGGCTGTTGGTGGTCTGAATGCAGAAGGCCAGGTGCTGGTAAAGTACAACGACGTGAATGTCGTGCTGGACGATGGAACGTCAGTGACGCTTCGTCAGCCAGCTTATAGCGTTGCGAAGCTGAACTATGGCCCGCTTTCTCCTGAAACAACCCTCTCGCCCCGTATTGCCCAGCCTCTCATGGGTATGGGCCTAATTGAAGCGATCGCACCAACTGATATTCTTTCTGGTGCCGATCCGGACGATGCTGATGGGGACGGCATTTCAGGCCGCCCCGCCTGGATTGACGAAAGCGGCAAGCAGAAACTTGGCCTTTTCGGCTGGAAAGCGCAGCATGCAACCGTTAGATCACAGGCCGCCGCTGCCCTTAACACCGATATCGGAATTTCTTCGCCTGACCAGCCGGACGCTCACGGCGATTGCACCAGCGCACAGGAAGAATGTCTTGCATTGCCGGACGGGGTTCAGCCCCGTTTGGGTCAAACGGAGGCGCCTGATCCGGTAATGGACATTCTGACAGCCTATACATCTTTGCTGGCCGTGCCAGCGCGGCGCAATGTAAGTGATCGTCAGGTTCTTCGTGGCAAACAACAATTTTATCAGGCTGGTTGTGCGGCCTGCCACCGGCCAAAATTCGTCACACGACGCGACGCAGCAGATAATGCCAGGGCCTTCCAACTGATCTGGCCTTATAGTGACTTTCTGTTGCATGATTTGGGTGCAGGACTGGCCGATGGTCAACAGGTCGGTGAGGCTGACGGACGAGAATGGCGCACGCCTCCGCTTTGGGCTATCGGGCTTTCGGGCGTAGTGAATGGTCGTAACTTCTATCTGCACGATGGTCGCGCGCGGACACTGGAAGAAGCGATTCTTTGGCACGGTGGCGAGGCCGAGGCGTCAAAAAACGTTTACATGAGCATGGAAAAAACGAACCGTGAAGCGCTTATCCGGTTCCTGGAGTCATTATGAAATCGAAAATTCTCTCCGTCATTCCATTCTTTGCGGTCACTTCGATAGCCGTACCCGGCCATGCGGCAATCAAGTCTGCGCAGGTTCAGGCGGTGATGGAAAAAACCGTCGATGAGGTCATTTTACCGGGCTATCAGGCATTTTCCAAAAAGGCCTCCGCGATGACGGTGGCGATGAAGACCCTTTGTGACGAGAATTCGCAAAGCGCCCTCGACAACGCCAGGGCAGCCTTCCATGAACTTGTGCATTCATGGTCTGTAGCAGAAGTGCTGCGCGACGGCCCGGTCATCCGGGAAAATCGTTTCGAGCGCATTTTCTTCTATCCCGATCGTAAAAGCATCGGTTTGAAACAGGTGCAGGCGCTGTTGGCGAAAAAAGATGAGGCTGCGATCGACGTCGAATCTATGGCGGGGAAAAGCGTTGCTCTGCAGGGAATTGGAACAGAAGAATATATTCTCTTCGGTACCGGTGCGAACGACCTTGCGGGCGGAACTGAAAACTACCGCTGCCGGGCCGGATTGGCCATCGCAACGAATCTTGAAAATCTGGCCGGCGAGCTGGAGCGCCTTTGGAATGATCCGAATGGTGTTCAAAAGGATTGGAAGAGGCCGGGACCTGAAAACGCAGTCTACCGTGATGATTTGGAGGCCGTATCAGGCCTGCTTGGTGTTTTGGTGCACGGTGTGGAGACTGTTCGGGACAAGCGAATTGGCGTCTTCTATGAACCGGAAGATGACTACCAGAATGCCAAGAAGGCGCCGCTTTGGCGATCGGGAAACACATTTGCCTCCATCGTTGGCAATCTGGAGGGTCTCCAGGCCTATTGGCTGAATTCTGGCATGCAGAATTTGATCGCCGGAGATGCATCGGCGTTGACTGCGAATATCAATTTCGAATTCAAAACGGCCATTGCCACCGCCACATCATTGAAGCGGCCCGTTGCCGACATCTTGAGCGATGATGAGTCGCGCAGGAAGTTCGATTTTCTCATCCTGACGCTTGATGACCTGTTGGACCGGCTGAATAATGATTATGGCCGCGTAATGGGGCTGGGCGCGAGTTTCACCTTTTCGGACGGAGACTGAACATTGCGCGGGATGTTGATCGACAAGCGCAGCTTCATACGAGCGTCGGGCGCGGCCTTTCTTGCCGGGCTTACACCGCAGAGCCTGTTTGCACTTGGACGCGCTGACGCTGTTTATGCGGCGGCGTTCATGGACCGCGACCACCGCTACGGCCTTGCTTTGGTGAGCGAGAAGGGCGCGATGATTGACCGGATTGAACTGCCCGATCGCGCTCATGGGGTTGCGGTGTCAAAACAGACCGGCCTTGTTGCAGCCTTTGCGCGCAGGCCTGGTACCTTCATTTTGATCCGCGACATCAATGGTCGCCGCGCACCTGTGATTGTCTCTTCCAACGCTGACAGGCATTTCTATGGTCACGGTGTTTTTTCGCCGGATGGACGCCTGCTTTATGCCAGCGAAAACGACTTCGATAACCGACGCGGTGTGATCGGCATCTATGATGCTTCGGCGGATTTCAACCGCATTGGTGAGTTTTCGACCTATGGTATTGGGCCACATGACCTGACGGTTTCCGATGACGGCTCAATGCTGATTGCTGCCAATGGCGGCATTGAAACCCATCCGGATTTCGGGCGCACCAAGCTCAATCTCGACCATATGGAACCCTCATTGGTGCTGATTGACGCGAAGACGGGTGCCTTGATCGAAAAGCACGGGCTTTCACCGGAGCTTTCCCATTTGTCTATCCGTCATGCTGACACCTGCGCGGACGGTCGTATATGGTTCGCCTGTCAATATCAGGGACCACGTAATGACCTGCCGCCGTTGATCGGCAACCTGAAACGCGGGGAGGCGCTGACGCTTGTATCCCTGCCGGAAAATGTGACAGAGCGGCTTGCCAATTATGTCGGAGCCATTGCGGTCAACAGGCATGACGGATTGGTGGCGGCAGCGTCGCCAAAGGGGAGCAGCTATGTCATTCTGAATGCCGCAACGGGCGAACTCGTTTCACAAAGGCAATTTGATCATGCTAGCGCGCTCGCGCCTGCGGCGCACGGTTTTGCTGTTTCAAACGAAACCGGGCTCTTTCTCCAATCCCGCAGCAATGTTGCCTGGGACCAACATGCAGTTCGACTGAAGGATACCTG
>JBNLGT010000131.1:0-5535 GCA_050306195.1 Ensifer sp. | reverse complement strand
AAGCTGGCGAATAGAACTTCAAAAACCCGGCCTCAGGCCGGGTTTTTTGACTTTTGGCAAGGCGACTTGGTTATTCAGTTCGGGCCTTTCCGGAATCGCTTTCAGCCCCTTTAAAAAGTTTCATGTCGTCCCATATAAAATGGGAACGCAGTGGCAAATGCACTGTTTACTCAGGACCAGCCGATAACGGGGGTCTTAATCTGAATTGTCGGGTCACGCCTGTCTGGGTGATTTGACGAACGGAGGTTTGATATGAATTTGGAAAAATATTCCGAACGCGTTCGCGGATTCCTTCAATCCGCGCAAACCGGTGCTCTGGCTCAGGGGCACCAGCAATTTACGGCTGAACATGTGCTGAAAGTGCTCCTGGACGATGACCAGGGTATGGCGGCAGCCTTGATTGAAAAGTCAGGCGGCAGCGCCAAGGACGCGCGTATCGCGAATGATGCGGCTTTGGCCAAATTGCCGAAAGTGTCGGGCGGCAACACTCAGATATATCTGTCGCAGCCTTTGGCTCGCGTTTTTTCGGTTGCCGAAGAGGCCGCGAAGAAAGCGGGTGATTCCTTTGTGACAGTTGAGAGGCTTTTGCAGGCGCTCTCGATTGAAAAGACAGCCTCCACAGCTGAAACGTTGAAAAAGGCTGGTGTAACGCCGCAGTCGTTGAACGACGCCATCAACGAAATCCGCAAAGGCCGCACGGCTGACAGCGCCAATGCCGAAGAGGGTTTTGATGCGTTGAAGAAATATGCTCGGGACCTGACTGCTGATGCACGCCAGGGACGGCTTGATCCGGTGATCGGTCGTGACGACGAGATTCGCCGCACGATTCAAGTTCTTTCCCGCCGCACCAAGAACAATCCGGTATTGATCGGTGAGCCGGGCGTTGGCAAAACAGCAATCGCTGAAGGGCTCGCCCTACGTATCGTCAATGGCGACGTGCCTGAATCGCTGCGCGACAAGCAGTTGATGGCGCTTGATATGGGCGCGTTGATCGCCGGCGCAAAATATCGCGGTGAATTTGAGGAACGCTTGAAAGCCGTATTGAACGAGGTTCAGTCGGAAAACGGCAATATCATCCTCTTCATCGACGAGATGCATACTTTGGTGGGGGCTGGAAAGGCCGACGGCGCCATGGATGCGTCGAACCTTCTCAAGCCTGCTCTTGCTCGTGGTGAGCTTCACTGCGTCGGCGCAACGACTTTGGATGAATATCGCAAGCATGTAGAAAAGGATGCAGCGCTGGCTCGCCGTTTCCAGCCGGTCATGGTTTCTGAACCGACAGTGGAAGACACGGTTTCCATTCTGCGTGGACTGAAGGAGAAATACGAACAGCACCACAAGGTTCGTATCTCCGACTCGGCTCTTGTTTCCGCCGCCATGCTGTCTAACCGTTATATCACCGACCGCTTTCTGCCGGACAAGGCAATTGACCTTGTGGATGAAGCTGCATCGCGTGTGCGCATGCAGGTCGACTCCAAGCCGGAGGAGCTGGATGAACTCGATCGACGCATCATTCAGATGAAGATCGAGCGCGAAGCCTTGAAAAAGGAAACCGATACGGGATCCAAGGACAGGCTTGAAAAGCTGGAAAAAGACTTGGCGGGCCTTGAAGAGCAGGCCAATGCGCTGACAGCGCGTTGGCAGGCCGAAAAGCAGAAGCTTGGTCTTGCGGCGGATTTGAAGCGTAAGCTGGATGAAGCACGAAACGATCTTGCAATTGCGCAACGTTCCGGTGAATTCCAAAAGGCGGGCGAGCTTGCCTACGGCCTGATCCCGCAGCTTGAAAAGGAGTTGCTGGAGGCGGAAAGCCAGGAGCAGGATGGCGCTGGCGCCGAGGCCATGGTTCAGGAGGTTGTAACACCTGACAATGTGGCTCAGGTTGTGTCGCGCTGGACCGGCGTGCCGGTGGACAAGATGTTGGAAGGTGAACGCGACAAGCTGCTGCGCATGGAAGATGAGATCGGCAAGTGGGTCGTCGGTCAGGGTGACGCCGTTCAGGCGGTTTCGCGTGCGGTTCGCCGCGCCCGCGCAGGCCTTCAGGACCCGAATCGTCCCATCGGCTCCTTCATGTTCCTCGGCCCAACTGGTGTTGGCAAAACAGAGCTCACGAAAGCGCTTGCGCGGTTCCTCTTCGACGAGGAGTCGGCCATCGTTCGAATCGATATGTCTGAGTATATGGAGAAGCATTCGGTTTCACGTTTGATCGGCGCTCCTCCCGGTTATGTCGGTTATGATGAAGGTGGTGCTTTGACGGAAGCGATTCGTCGCAGGCCGTATCAGGTCGTTCTTTTCGACGAGATCGAGAAGGCGCATCCGGATGTGTTCAACGTCCTTCTCCAGGTTCTGGACGACGGGCGTCTGACAGATGGGCAGGGCCGCACCGTTGATTTCAAGAACACGATCATCATCATGACGTCGAACCTCGGTGCGGAGTACCTCACAGCGCTCGGCGAAAATGATGAAAGCGAAATAGCGCGTGAGCAGGTTATGAATGTCGTGAAGGCGAGCTTCCGGCCCGAGTTCCTGAACCGTGTGGATGAGATCATTCTCTTCCATCGCCTGCATCGTTCTGAAATGGGTGCGATTGTAGACATCCAACTTGAACGCCTCGCCAAGCTTTTGACCGATCGTAAGATCGTGATCCGGCTTGAAGAGAGCGCTCGCGAGTGGCTTGCTGACAAGGGTTATGACCCGGTCTATGGCGCACGGCCACTAAAACGGACGATCCAGAAATACCTGCAAGATCCGCTCGCCGAGCAGATTCTTGCTGGTGATATTCCGGATGGTTCGATTGTTGATGTTGCAGGTGGTTCTGACCGGCTTTTGTTTGAAGCCGTGACCCGGCAGGCATCCGATCCTGATATTGCAGCTTGATGAAAACTGGCGGGGCGCAAGATGAATGTTGAAGAATTCAATTCGTTTTGCGCTTCGTTGCCCCACAGCAATCATGTCATTCAATGGGGCGGTGCGCATGTGTGGAAGGTTGCGGGTAAGGTTTTTGCTGTTGGTGGATGGGCCGAAAGCGAAGACTTGGCTGTGACCTTCAAAGTGAGCGCTTTGGGTTTTGAAGTCTTGCGAGAGCAGGCCGGTCTTCGGCCTGCGCCCTATCTGGCTTCACGTGGCATGACCTGGATCCAGCGCGTTAGCGATGAAACGATGGATGATGAAGAACTCAAGTCACATATCGTCGACAGCCATCGCCTTGTTGCGTTGAAACTGTCGAAGAAGATCCGTCTGGAACTGGGACTTTAAGTTCTCGACATGAGTCCAACGAACACTCAGTTGCTGGCAACCTGTTGCCATTCATTGTGGCCGAGCAGTTCATCAATACGTTGGCGTTCCGTTTCAAACCGCGCCAGCATTTCGCCTTTCAGCGCTTTGCCTTCTGGCAGCCTGATTTTTAGCGGGTCCACTTTGGTTCCGTTCACAATCAACTCGTAGTGCAGGTGGGGTCCGGTTGAAAGCCCGGTGGTTCCCACCCAGCCGATGACCTGTCCCTGACGAACCTTGGATCCGGGCGTTACACCCTTGGCGATCGCATTTTGGTGGTTATAGGAGGATACATAGCCATTGGCATGCTGAATCAGCGTTTGGTTGCCGTATCCACCTTTGTCCCAGCCTGCTTTGATAACCGTTCCGTTGCCCGCTGCGATGATTGGTGTACCGCGTTTGGCGGCCCAATCGACCCCCGTATGCATGCGCCGATAGCCCAGAATGGGGTGACGACGCATTCCGAAACCCGAGCGAAAAACGCCGTTGGGCACGGGGTTTCTCAAAAGGAATTGATGGATGCTCTTTCCGTCCTGGTCGTAATAGTCGACAGATAGGTCATCCGGGTTCTGGTAACGGTAGAGCCTGGTCTCGGTGTCTCCGAATTTTGCATAGATGAAAAGCAGCTCGGATTCCGACGTTACCTTGCCGTCTTTGTCGGCCACGGTAAAAAGCGTTTCCAGTTTATCTGTTGATTTCAGTCGCGCCTGAAAATCCACATTGCTTGCCAGCAACCTGACCATTTGCGCGGTAAGATCCTGTCCCATGCCATAGGAAAGGGCGGCGCGATAAATACCGTCATAAGCGCGCGGCAGGTCACGATTGGCGATAACCGGCTGTTTGTTGTCATCGAAGGCCGCCGCCAGCGCGTCCAGCATTGGAGGCTCTGCTGCGGCCACAAAACGCTTTTTGTCGTCAAGCGCTATTGTGATGAAGTGCTCGCCGTCTCTGTAAACGCTGGCGCGAACAACTTGCAAATTATCGCCAGCCTGCACGATTCCAACCCGCAATATGTCGCCCGGCTCAAGGTTTTCACCATCCAGTTCGGGGCCGAGATATTCCGCGAGTTCAGCGGACTGGGTTTCGGAATAGCCATTGCTGATCAGCGCGGCTTCAACACTCAACTCCCGCCGGATTGGTATAATGTCATCGGCGTATTCGGGGCTGTTTGGCCGGATCAATTCTGATGTTGAAACCGAAACATTCGTTTCGATGACTTTAGCCGAAAGTCCGGCTGTAATATCGAGCGGATCATTGCCGGTCGCAAATCGCCGGGGATCCACGTAGAAAAGCGATGCTATCTGGCTATTTCCGTCGGTCAGGACCGAGCCGTTTGTCCGGACGATTTCTTCAACCTCTTCCAAAGACATGGCTGGCGCAAACTTGACACCCGCATTTTCCAGCGGGAAGTCATGTGTTTCGAGGCTGATCTCGGTCTCGACATCCGAGCCGTACAAGGTGCCAGAAAAGCTGCCTGATGGCTGGGCGGCGCCGCCGCCGTCGGAAAATATGGCCAGCGGATTGAAAGGCGGATAATCGTCCTGCACTGTTCTGTTTGCTGCAAGCGCCATCTTGACATGCGCAAAGGGTTGCCGCCGGACGACCTCTTTGCCACCCTCCTGAAGAATGGTGGAGACCTCCAGAACTTCCCGATCGGAAGGTTTGGCGGCGATATTGGCGGGAAATAGTCGGCTGCCTTTTACGATATGGTTGCCTTGGCGCTGACTCAAATCTGTATCAACTGAGGCATAGGCTTCTGCGGGAATGGCAAGTTGCTTGCGCCCCTCCATTGCCGCAGACAATGCGACGCCCATCAATATGGTGCTGGTCAGACCTGTCAGAAATGTTCCTGAGAGCCACCGAAAGGAAACCTCGCGGCGATCAGGCGCGCGCCGCCCGTTCGCCAGGATTGGCGGCGTGTCGCCGAGCGGTCTCAGTGTGTTCCGATGGCTGCCCATGCCCTGGTGTTTCAGTCCCAATATTTCTGCTGCAGATGATGTGCCCTTTTCGGACCTATGAGTCAAATCTTCTAGCGTGGGCGTAAGCAAGCCCCCGCGCCCCAAAGACAACCCTGTCGTCTGATGCGGTAGAAATGTGTAGATATGAAGGCAATGCGGCCGCTCACCATGAAGATCGGGCCGGTATCAACTGACAACGCCAATCCACCTGTTTTTGGCCTTTGCGTTTTTCTGATTAGATTGCAAGAGGAATGGCGCATCTGGCTTGTTTGGCTGGTTGAGATATTGGCGAGCAGGTTGGGGGATT
>JBNLGT010000130.1:0-5561 GCA_050306195.1 Ensifer sp. | reverse complement strand
ATATTCGCCAATTGCGCCTTCCTGGGGTCGGAAGCCGGGATATGGCGAGAAGGGGCTTTGGGTCCATTCCCAGACGTCACCCCAGATGCCGCGACCGGGCAGCGGACGAAGGGCGCCTGTTTCCAGGAAATTGCCTTCAATAGGGTTGTCGCGGAAGGCGATTTCATGTTCGGCTTCGGTTGGCAGGCGTGCGCCGGCCCAGCGGGCGAATGCGTCTGCTTCATAGTAGCTGACATGGACAACCGGGGCATTGAGATTGACGGGCTGCGGCCCGCGCAGGGTGTAGGTCCACCATTCATCATCCTGCCGCCACCAATAGAGGGGATGTTCCCAGTTTTCGCGCTGGGAATGGGCAAAACCGTCCATCAACCAGAGGGTAGCATTGGAATAGCCTCCATCCTCCATGAAGGCGATCCAGTCTCCGTTGGTGACGGGACGGTTGGCGATCGCGAAGGGGGGCAGATAGGTCTGATGGCGTGGGCCTTCGCAATCATAGGAGAAGGCGTCCCCTTGATGGCCGATTTCTACAAGGCCACCCTCATGGCGATGAAATTCGAGCGAAAGTTCTGACGAAACAGCGACAGGCTCCGGATCGCGATAGGCGGGCAATAAGGGGTTGTAGGAGAAGGCGTGCAGGAGGTCTGTAACGAGAAGCTCCTGATGCTGCATTTCATGGTGGCAGCCAAGAATGGCGAGCTCGGCGATGGCCTCGGCGTCATCGCGATCTTCACCTAGAAGCGCCTGCATCGCATCATTGACCCAGCGCCGGTAGGACATGACGGCGTCAACACCTGGGCGGGAAACCATGCCGCGCTTGTTGCGTGCGTGGCGCGGGCCTGCCTGGACGTAATAGGAATTGAAAAGATAGGCAAAACGATCGTCAGGCGACTGGTAGTTCTTCACATGCTGGCGCAGGATGAATTGTTCGAAAAACCAGGTCGTATGCGCCAGATGCCATTTCGGCGGGCTCGCGTCTTCCATCGACTGCAGCATCATGTCTTCGGGCAGAAGATTGGCGGTCAGTGCCGTCGACTGGTCGCGAACCGCGGCGAAGAGGCTCGCTGCGTCCTGTATTTGTGGAGACGTGCGGGGAGCAGGCTTGTTCATGATGGCAATTCCTCCAGTGTGACCTTGTCGGGATAAAATGCAATCAGACCGGCAAGTTCCTGTGCGAAGTCGTGCGGGGATTCATAGGCCCAGCCAATGTCTTCACAGAGGATCTCGCCATTATCTGCGAGCAGGTCGAAGTAACTTGCCTTTCCCTTGAGAGGGCAGACCGAGGACTTCTCGTTTTTATGTAGCGCAGCTCTGGTGTCAGAAAATGGCAGGTAGATAACAGGTTCATAAATTTCGTGTGATAGCTCGACGAGGCGATAGGCGTTTGTGCTGTCTGCAATGAGCACGCCATCGTGATGGATACGCACGCGCCGCCTGATCGGCACCAGTTTCATGAAATGGCGGGGCTCGGCGGGGTTATGGATTGTTCCGGACGCCAGCGTGATGTCGCGTGGTTTCAGTAATCCGGTCATGACGGCTCTCCCTCCGAAGCGGTTGCCAAGGTTGCTATCGCAAGTTAGTGGTAGAGATGTGGATGCAGAATAGGAAAGTTTGCACCATCATGGTTTGTATTTGAACCACGAGGTTTCCTGTGAATTTGGAATGGAGTGATTTGTCAGTGTTCCTCGCCGCCAAAAGAGCGGGCAGCTTGAGGAAGGCCGCATCTGATTTGGGCGTCAGTCATGCCACTGCATTACGCTCGATCGAACGACTGGAATCTGCTTTGGATACGCGATTGTTTGAGCGCAGTCGGAGTGGCGTACAACTGAGCGCAGCAGGTGAGCTTCTTGTGCCGCACGCTGAGGAGATCGAAAGGCAGGCGTTTGAAATTAGCCGCAAGGTTGCAGGTGTTGACCTCAAACCAAGTGGCGTACTGCGCCTTAGTGTGCCGCCCGCCTTGGTGGACAAGATAGTCGCGCCAGCGCTCGCGGATTTTTCGAGGAATTATCCGAATATTGAGCTGGAGCTTCAGGTTACCAACAATATTTCTGACCTGACGCGCCATGAGGCCGATGTCTCTATCCGTGTTGCCTATGAGGTGGATGAGGACGTCGTTGGCCGGAAGCTTGTCCAGTTTACCCGCGCGCCTTACGCGTCTCCAGCTTATCTGAAATCAATTGGTCCGCTGGAGCCGGGGGATGGAAGCGGCGCTGTGTGGCTTGGATGGTTTGCCACGGATGATCCGAATTGGGTGAAATCCTCACCATTTCCCAATGCGAAATTGCGGCATTGTTTTCCCGACGCCGCGCCGCAGATGGAGGCTGCCGCAAGCGGTATGGGAATGACCTGGATGCCCTGTTTCCTGGGAGACCAGCACCCAGGTCTGGTGCGCGTGCCTGGAGTTGCCGCCCGCCCTGACCGGTCGATCTGGCTGCTGTTGCACAAGGACCTTCGCAATACCGCGCGTGTGCGCGCTTTTGTGGATCACATGTCCCGCTGGTTTGCGCGCTCCAGGGATCAATTTGTTCCCGCGTGAGCAAACGATTGTCTTTCGCCGAAATTGCCAGTGGCTGGTTCCATTTGGAAATGAAACACTCTAAGACAGGCAGCGAACGAAACCACCATCAACAGGTAAGCAAATGACCGCAATTGTAGATATCGTTGGCCGCGAAATTCTTGATAGCCGTGGCAATCCGACCGTTGAGGTCGACGTCCTTCTGGAGGATGGCAGCTTCGGGCGCGCCGCAGTCCCTTCAGGCGCATCGACTGGCGCACATGAAGCCGTGGAGCTGCGCGATGGTGGATCGCGCTATCTGGGCAAAGGCGTTGAAAAGGCTGTCGCCGCCGTCAACGGCGAAATCTATGAGGCCATTGCCGGATTTGAAGCGGAAAATCAGCTTGAAGTCGACCAGGCGATGATGGCACTGGATGGTACAGCCAATAAAAGCCGCCTTGGCGCAAATGCGATCCTGGGTGTTTCTCTTGCCGTCGCGAAGGCTGCAGCTGAAGCTTCCGGCCTGCCGCTCTATCGCTATGTAGGTGGACCGAATGCGCGGGTGCTGCCGGTGCCGATGATGAACATCATCAATGGCGGCGCGCATGCGGATAACCCGATTGATTTCCAGGAATTCATGATCATGCCAGTGGGGGCTGAAAGCCTGCGCGACGCCGTGCGGATGGGTTCTGAAGTTTTCCATACATTGAAGAAAGAGCTCGGCGCTCAGGGCCATAACACCAATGTGGGTGATGAAGGCGGTTTTGCTCCAGGTCTGGAAAGCGCGCCTGCTGCTCTCGATTTCATCATGAAGTCGATTGAAAAAGCTGGCTACAAGCCAGGTGAGGATATGTATATCGCGCTCGATTGCGCCTCGACCGAATTCTACAAGGACGGCAAATACGTTCTGGAGGGTGAAGGCCGGACGCTGGAAGCGGGCGCAATGGCTGAATATCTGGCTGAGCTCGTCGCCAAATATCCGATCATCTCCATCGAAGACGGCATGGCTGAGGATGATTGGGATGGTTGGAAGACTCTGACTGGCCTTGCAGGCTCAAAATGCCAACTGGTTGGCGACGACCTTTTCGTGACCAATTCGGCGCGTCTGCGCGATGGTATCAAGATGGGTGTTGCCAACTCTATTCTGGTGAAGGTCAACCAGATCGGCTCGCTTTCTGAAACGCTTGACGCTGTTGAGACGGCGCACAAGGCCTCCTACACGGCCGTCATGTCGCACCGTTCGGGCGAGACGGAGGATTCTACGATTGCAGATCTGGCAGTGGCTACCAATTGCGGACAGATCAAGACCGGCTCTCTGGCCCGTTCTGACCGGCTTGCCAAATACAATCAGTTGATCCGTATTGAAGAAGGGCTTGGCGCACAGGCAGTTTATGCGGGGCGTTCGATCCTGCGCGGATAAGATTTTCATAGTGCTTCAAGCCTTGAGGAGCGTGGCGAGATATTTGCCGCGCTCTTTTTTTTGCCTGACGTCAACAGAGTCAACGCTCGGTTAAGAACTCTGTTCTAATGTCCAACTTCAGTATTGCGTAACAGGGCATCTCCATGTGGACGAGGCATCATAAAAAAAGAAAACTTGGGCGTCTTATTCTCCCGGTCATTACCGCTTCATTTCTTGGCTATTTCGGATATCATTCGTTGCACGGCGACTACGGCCTGCGTGCGATGGAGGATTTCAAGCGTCAGAAGGTAGAGCGGGAGGAGAAGCTGGCGACGCTCAAGGAGCGCCGCACACAGCTTGAAAATCGGGTTCGATTATTGAGCGACGGGTCTCTGGACAGGGATATGCTGGACGAGAAGGCGCGCTTTTCGCTTAATGTTTCTCGGCCGGACGAGATCGTTATATTTCACTGACTTAACAATTAACTGAAATCGTGTTAATTTAAATTTCTCATTATATTTCAATATATTAAAGTGAATAGTTGCTATGCATTTGTAGCATTGCTCATTAGTCCGAACTGCCTTATGGTTTGCTGCAGATGAAGCCTAATCAGGGAGGGACTGTATGGCTCCGCGCAAATCCGCTGCGGCGAGCGCCGGTCGCAAAGCACCGGCAAGAGCATCCAAAAAGGACGCTATCGCCAAAATCGTCGATTTCAAGAAAGATGAAGAACTTGCCGCCTATCGCGACATGTTGATGATCCGCCGTTTTGAAGAAAAAGCGGGCCAGCTCTACGGATTGGGGCTGATCGGCGGATTCTGTCACCTCTATATCGGGCAGGAAGCAGTTGTTGTTGGCATGCAGATGGCCCTGAAAGAGGGCGATCAGGTGATTACCGGTTATCGTGATCACGGCCATATGCTGGCTTGCGGCATGAGCGCGCGCGGCGTGATGGCTGAGTTGACCGGGCGTCGGGGCGGCCTTTCCAAGGGCAAGGGCGGCTCCATGCACATGTTCTCCAAGGAGAAGAACTTCTACGGTGGTCACGGAATTGTAGGTGCGCAGGTGTCGCTCGGTACAGGGCTGGCTTTTGCCAACCATTATCGTGGCAATGACAATGTGTCGCTCGCCTATTTCGGTGATGGCGCTGCCAACCAGGGGCAGGTCTACGAGAGTTTCAATATGGCGGCTCTTTGGAAGCTGCCGGTTATCTACATTATTGAAAACAACCGTTATGCGATGGGCACTGCCGTATCACGCGCGTCTTCGCAGACAGACTTCTCACAACGCGGTGCGTCCATCGGCATCCCAGGCCTCAAGGTTGACGGCATGGATGTGCGGGCGGTGAAGGCTGCGGCAGATGAAGCGGTTGCGCATTGCCGGTCGGGCAAGGGCCCGATCATCCTGGAAATGATGACCTACCGCTATCGTGGTCACTCCATGTCAGATCCCGCCAAATACCGCTCCAAGGATGAAGTGCAGAAGATGCGCTCCGAACATGACCCGATTTAGCATGTCAAAGCGCGTCTGATTGAAAAAGGCTGGGCTTCTGAAGATGAGCTGAAAGCAATCGACAAGGAAGTTCGCGAGATTGTCGCAGACAGCGCCGATTTTGCTCAGAACGATCCGGAGCCGGATGTATCTGAACTTTACACGGACATCTTGCTGTAG
>JBNLGT010000129.1:0-5645 GCA_050306195.1 Ensifer sp. | reverse complement strand
CTGGAATCGGGCGGCGACATGCCGGACTACATGAAAAACCATCCGGTTTATTATGCGGGGCCCGCCAAAACGCCTGAGGGCATGCCATCAGGCTCCTTTGGCCCAACAACCGCAGGTCGAATGGATTCTTATGTCGACCAATTCCAGTCCTTTGGCGGCTCCATGGTGATGCTGGCCAAGGGCAACCGTTCCAAAGCGGTACGCGAC
This sequence comes from Ensifer sp., assembly GCA_050306195.1. Taxonomy (GTDB): domain Bacteria; phylum Pseudomonadota; class Alphaproteobacteria; order Rhizobiales; family Rhizobiaceae; genus Ensifer_A. Next base: position 5,438 of record JBNLGT010000129.1, on the reverse strand, counting down.
GCCTGCGCCCGCCACGGCGGATTTTACCTTGGTTCCATTGGTGGCCCGGCTGCCAGATTGGCACAGGATTGTATCAAAAAGGTCGAGGTTCTGGAGTTCCCTGAACTCGGCATGGAAGCGGTGTGGAAGATCGAAGTTGAAAATTTCCCTGCCTTCATCGTTATTGACGACAAAGGCAATGATTTTTTCAAGGAACTCAACCTTTCCTGAGTTTTTTCGTCCCTAAATTTGACCATGATTCCCGGAAGCGTCGCATTTTCTTGCGGCGCTTAAAGTTTACTTCACAAATATAGAAGATGATATTTTTTGCGATTACAGGCCCAAGGTCTGGTTAACATTAATATTTTCCAAACCGTTTGGACTCTATATCATGGATCCGGAATCAATAGCCGACACGGAGAATTTGCAAATGAAGACGGCCCCCGCATCTGGCAAGGTGCAAGTGCCCGACATTGCAGCCCAGGTGACCTACGCCATGAGGACCATGGGGGTTGCGCCCGTTCCGCGCAACTATGAATTGTTTTACGAGGCTTATATCGGTTCCAATCCCAAACTGACGAAAGAGCTGGCGTCGCTGGGAAACAAGGCGACACAAGCCGAACTCGACACCATTGGCGAGCAATATTTCAGCCACAATCGCTCAACGGCGCTTGATGGCGCGCATACGAGAATTGTTTCCGAGCTTGAAGGCCTGCTGGGCGTTTTGAAGGATGAGCAAAGCTCGCTGGAAAGCTATAACAAGCTTCTGGGCGATACGGTTTCGCGCATTTCCGACAAGAATACCTCCAGCGTCGAAATTCTGCGCAACGCCATCGGCGTTCTGACCGAGGCCACCGGCGACACCATGGCGCAAGGCGAAAAGGCCGTTGAAAGCGTCACCAAGAAATCCGTCGAGATGGAGAAAGTTCGCAAGGAGCTGGACGAATACAAGCGAATTGCCAACACAGACTCGCTGACACGCCTTTCAAACCGCCGCGCCTTTGATGAGAAACTTTCGGCCATCTACAACAAACAGGCCAACCGCGCCACGACGGCGCTGATCCTTGGCGACATCGACAATTTCAAGAAGATCAACGACGTTTACGGCCACCCCGTGGGCGACAAGATCCTGGCGACAGTCGCCAATATTATCCGTGCCAATGTGCGCAAGGATATTTTTGTGGCGCGTACGGGCGGCGAGGAATTTGCCGTTATTATTGAAGGCAACAGCAGTGCGGAAGCAATTCAGATTGCCGAGCGGATCCGCAAGGCGCTGGTTGCAACGCCGTTTAAAAATTCCAAGACCGGCGTTGATTATGGCCCGGTCACCATGTCCTTCGGCATGTGCATGGCGTCTGACGCCGAAGAGCCCAATGAGCTTTATTCCAAGAGCGACATTGCGCTTTACTGTTCCAAGAATGGCGGCCGAAACCAGACCAAAGTGTTTGAAGACGGTATGAAGAAAGACAGCAACAAGAGCTGGATGCTTTACCGAAGGTAGTTTTTAGGGATCTTCGAGCGCATTCCATTTTGAATGCCTGCTTAATGTCGCAGCGACGGACCCCGGCAACGTTTACCGGGGTTCAGGTTCCGCCAAAGTCGCCACACTCGATAGTATTAATGCGGTCAATCAGCCCGCCTTGCGCTGGTGATGATCAAGGCCGCGACGCTCAGGTCCATCCTGCCGTCCCCCGGATGCTTCAGGGTCACGCGTCTTGAATCCTCTCAGCGCGTCGACCATTCGCTTCACCTGTGCTGTCAGATTTCGTGAAGTTTCTGTTGTTTGCTCGACCATGTGCGCATTGTTTTGGGTGATGCTGTCAATTTCATTCATTGCCGACGAGATTTCACCAATACCGCTAGATTGTTCGGTTGAGGCTCGGGAAATGTTCTCGATAAGCTCATTGAGCCCGGAAACCTTTTGAATGATTTCCTCCAATGAACGGCCTGACTGACTGACCAGATCCACGCCGGTGGCCACCTGTGCAGAGCTTTTGGAAATAATGTCGCTGATTTCCCGCGCCGCCGAAGCACTGCGCTGGGCAAGCTCCCGCACTTCCTGCGCAACAACGGCAAACCCCTTGCCCGCATCGCCTGCGCGCGCAGCCTCTACGCCTGCATTCAGCGCCAGAAGGTTCGTTTGAAACGCTATGGAATCAATCACGCCAATGATTTTGGAGATATCGTCTGAAGACTTCTCGATCTCTCCCATGGCGGTCACCGCTTCATTGACGATGGAGCCGGATTTACGCGCAACATCAAGCGCGCCGACGGCATCCTGGGAGGCGGTAGCGGCGCTCTCAGCCGTCGAGCGAACACTTTCCGACAGTTCGGTCAACGCCGCAGAACTTTGCTCAACACTTGCAGCTTGCCGTTCCGTGCGGGAAGACAAGTCTTCCGAAGCGCTGTAGATTTCATCAGCGGAATTGGTGACGGGGTCTGCTGCCGAGCGAATGGCGGCAAGTGTCTGTCGAAGGTGTTCAGCGCTCTCGTTGAAATATTCAGCGATGGCGACGAGATTGCCTGGCAATTCCTCATCCATTCGCTTTTCCAGATCCCCGCCAGCCATAATCTCCAGGGCTGCTTTCAATTTCTCAATCGCAATATCCTGTTCATTCTGGAGGCTTAATCTTTCAGCTTCCGCTTTGCGGCGTTCGTCTTCCAGTTTGTCGAGATAGACCGAAACGGAATAATCCATATCGAGCAGCGCTGCCTTTACGAGAAGACCGATCTCCTTCGCCAGACCATGCGCCTTCCCGCGTCCAAACCGCGAAGGCCAGCGTTTTTCAACAATGCTGGCGAGCAGATGTTCCAGAAGCACCCCATAACCGCCAATATACCATCGCGGCTCCAGGCCAATACGCGCGTGGGTCAAGCCGACATTTGTCACGGCTTCGACATACCTATTGTCCAGAACGCCGCTCGCGATACGAGACCAGTGCTGCCTCTGCTGGTTTTTGGCGTAACTCATACGCGTTTCATCGGCGAAAAGAGCCACCAGATCAGGCACTTTGGACACTTCGGAATAGAAATGCTCCAGGGCTTGATCCATCACCAGATCAACATCGTCCTTAAGCGCGCCGAGCACTTCCAGGGCTTCGGAATCGAGACCGTAAAAATCAAGCCGCTCGACTAATTGCTTGTTTGTTTCGCCATTCTGCATTGCAACTCCATCGCTCTAGATCAGAGCTACTGCTGGCCAAGTATCCGATAATAAATACATTTTTATACTTAAGAATTAATGAATGCACATGTTGAGACATCACCAACGCCAAGCGCATCCTCTTTGCCTGCCCTGTTCCCAGTGGAACAGCGCCCGACGTGGGCCTGTCCTAAAAGCATCTCATTGAGACCATTTCCGGGGACGACACAGAGGAGATGCCCGATGAAAACGCTTTTGACCGCACTGGCAGCCGCCACAGTTTTTACCGCCGCTTTCGGCTTTACAACCGCTAACGCAGGCGACAAGCCGATTGTTCTTGCCTCGCTGCAAACCAAGGGCAGCGCCAAGGGCTGGCTGGCTGTTCTGGATGAAGGCAAGAAGGTCAAGAAAAACAAGGTCGCCGCCATCAACCGCTCGCCGGTTGCCCGTACGCTGACCAAGGTGAACACCGACATCAAGCCCGGCACGATCATCATCGATAATTCCGACCGCCGCCTCTACCACGTCATCTCACGCGGTGTGGCCATGACCTACGGCATTGCCGTTGGTCGCGATGGTTTTCGCTGGACCGGTGTTGAAAAAGTATCCGCCAAGACCGAATGGCCGGACTGGTATCCGCCGCAGGAAATGCGCGAACGCGAAGCCAAACGCGGCCATATCCTGCCTGCGCGTATGGAAGGCGGCATCAAGAACCCGCTCGGTGCGCGCGCCCTTTATCTGGGCCGCACCGAATACCGCATCCACGGCACCAACACGCCGTCATCCATCGGCAAATTCGCCTCTTCCGGCTGCATCCGCATGGCCAATGAGGATGTTGAACACCTCTATGCCCAGGTCAAAGTCGGCGCGACCGTGATCGTTCAGGACTGAGCCTGTAATAGATGGATCGTCAATCTTGGCCGCAATTTGATCACGTGCCTCAGCACAATGATTGCGGCCAATGGCGGAAATGCCTCGCAGGAATTTCCGCTATACTCTTAGATCGGCGCAAGTTGCCATCAGTACCTAGTCAGCCAACAAAAGCCCGCTTTTGATACGCCCTTTCAAAACCCTGCGACCGGCGTCTGAATTTGCGCATGAACGCATACGCGTTTCACATCCAGCGCTCACACCAGTCAATTTTTCAAAAAGAGGCGATGTCGGTAGCCCGGCTGATTTCAGAACATCGGCAACCAGAAGAGCTGCATCCGTCGTGGGGTAGAGCTGTGAATAATCGATTTCGCGGCCAAAGCCGTGAACGGCGTAATAGGTTCGATAAATATCAGAACCAGCATCGGCCATGAGCGCCTGCTTTTCCCCATTCGCAACGTCCAGCGCTTCGGTCGCTATGGCATGGTGATCTCCAAACTCGACCCAGATGCTGCCGCGAGAGCCGGGCTTGTCGTTCAGATAGTGCTTGAAGTCAGCGAAATCCCGCCGCGATATCGCCACCCGGCGCGCATATTCCTCCATCTCGACATTTTCACCCTCGATTTGGAACTCCGGCGCCATAATCTCTGGCAGGAGCTTTGACACATAGGGCTGATGACTGAACATCGTCTGAATATGAATGAAGAGCGGGCGGTCATCATCCGCGGCTCTGTGCGCTTCAATCAACTGCCGGACGAAGTTGAAATAGCCGGAATCGGGCACTTCCATCGGCTCAAGCCCGGTAGCAGCGGAATCATAAACCTCCTGAAACCCAATTGATTGCATGAACCTGCCTTCATTCAGGGCCGTGGACGCAAAGGGCATAATGAAAATTGTCCGATATCCGCAGCGAGACAGGAGATCAGGGAGCGCGCCCCGCACCTTGCCTTCCATCAACTGCGTCACATAGGCCGCTTGCCAGCCGAAATCCCGCGTATAAAGCCCTGTCAGGACAGAAAAGTTTGTCATCCAGGTGCCCGCACCCACGCTTTCAACAAACAGGTTCCTGATCTTTCCGTCGCCGGACCGGAAACTATCCACCGTCTCTTCGGTAAAACGAATTTGCGGATACAGTTCGGGGGAGACCTGACTTTCCGCCAGCGTCATGATGATGTCTGCGCGCTCGGCCGGGGCTCCACAGAGAACCTCGTCGTCAACAGAAACCTCTTCTGCAACATCCCTCACCCGCTCCAGCACCGGCGGATCACCGAGCATGTCGGGAAGATCAAAAACAGACAGCGGCAATGCAGATGCGTGATAACCTGCAATCTGCGGCAAATAGGAGGCTTCACGCGGGTAATGCATAGGGTGCGCGGAATAAGCAGCGCCAGCGAACACGAACACAAGCGCCAGCCTCGCGGCCGGAGGAAACCGCAGAGGCTTTTCA
>JBNLGT010000128.1:0-5659 GCA_050306195.1 Ensifer sp. | reverse complement strand
GCGACATATCCATCGCCGCCATTATTGCCTGGGCCGCACAATACGGCAAAACGCTGAGTCCCCGGATAGTGTTTCAGCGCCGCTGCGGCGATGGCCGAACCCGCATTCACCATCATCCGCCACATATTGATGCCGCTTTCACCGGCAGCTTTATCGGCGGCGTTCATCGTTGCGGGTTCAAGTATGAACTGTGAGAGTCTTTTGGTCATGGTCCACTATGAGACCAAGCGGAGCCCAAAAACAAGATCGACAATAGCGCATATTATTTAGGCATATGCACCTTATTTATGCGTCTTATGTTTCATCTTATGCGCTTGATGCTTCATCCCAGACGCGCTATGCCTTGAGATATGATCAGTGTTGGACGCAGAAGGACAAAAAGCAACTGATGCGGGTGCTGAAAAAGCCGCGTTAACATGGAGATTTGCCAGCCAGCATTTGCGCCCCGCTTATGGGCTCACGAATTCTACTGTCTGGCTGGAATCTGGCATGATACGTGCATGACAAAGGCCAGCGGAATGGGCCGCTGCAACGGGAGAAGCAGAGAGTTATTTTCTCATGAAAAAGATCGAAGCGATCATCAAACCTTTTAAACTCGATGAAGTAAAAGAAGCACTTCAGGAAGTGGGCCTTCAGGGCATCACCGTAACCGAAGCAAAGGGTTTCGGACGTCAGAAAGGACATACCGAGCTCTACCGGGGTGCGGAATATGTCGTCGACTTTCTGCCGAAGGTCAAAGTCGAGGTTGTGCTGGCCAATGAAAATGCCGAAGCGGTTATTGAAGCAATCCGCAAGGCAGCACAGACAGGCAGAATCGGAGACGGCAAGATCTTCGTTTCCGAAGTCGAAGAAGTCATTCGTATCCGGACCGGTGAAACCGGTGTAGACGCGATCTGATTTGCATGCGCATACCCCAAGATGCTTGGGGCCAGAGGAAACACCCAAAAAGAATAGGGATTCGATAAATGGCTACAGCAAAAGACATTCTCAAGCAGATCAAGGATGACGATGTTAAATTCGTCGATTTGCGGTTTACCGATCCGCGCGGGAAGCTTCAGCATCTGACTATGGATGTAAGCTGTGTTGATGAAGACATGTTCACCGACGGCGTGATGTTTGACGGTTCGTCGATTGGTGGCTGGAAGGCTATCAACGAGTCCGACATGGTGCTCATGCCCGATCCTGAAACGGCGCATATGGATCCCTTCTTCGCTCAGTCGACGATGGTTGTCGTGTGCGACATTCTCGATCCCATCTCGGGTGAAGCCTACAACCGTGACCCGCGCGGCACGGCCAAAAAGGCGGAAGCCTATTTGAAAGCTTCCGGAATTGGCGACACGGCGTTTTTCGGCCCCGAGCCTGAATTCTTCGTGTTCGACGATGTCCGCTACAAGGCTGACCCGTACAATACCGGTTTCAAGCTCGATTCCACCGAACTGCCGATCAATGATGATGCGGATTATGAAACCGGCAACCTCGGTCACCGTCCGCGCACCAAGGGCGGCTACTTCCCTGTCCCGCCGGTTGACAGCATTCAGGACATGCGCTCCGAAATGCTCACCATCATGGCGGAAATGGGCGTTGTCGTTGAAAAGCACCACCACGAAGTGGCTGCTGCCCAGCACGAACTGGGCGTGAAATTCGACACTCTGGTTCGCAACGCCGACAAGGTGCAGGTCTACAAATACGTCGTGCACCAGGTTGCCAATGCCTATGGCAAGACAGCCACCTTCATGCCGAAGCCGGTCTTTGGCGACAATGGCTCGGGCATGCACGTGCACCAGTCGATCTGGAAAGACGGCAAGCCGACCTTCGCCGGTGATGAATATGCCGGTCTGTCTGAAAACTGCCTCTACTATATCGGCGGCATCATCAAACACGCCAAGGCCATCAACGCTTTCTCCAACGCCTCGACCAACTCCTACAAGCGTCTGGTCCCGGGTTATGAAGCGCCAGTTCTTCTGGCCTATTCCGCGCGCAACCGTTCGGCATCCTGCCGTATTCCTTTCGGCTCCTCGCCGAAGGCAAAACGCGTTGAAGTTCGCTTCCCCGACCCAACAGCCAACCCCTACTTGGCCTTTGCGGCCATGCTGATGGCTGGCCTCGACGGCATCAAGAACAAGATCCACCCCGGCAAGGCCATGGACAAGGATCTCTACGACCTGCCGCCGAAGGAACTGAAAAAGATCCCGACCGTCTGCGGTTCGCTGCGTGAAGCGCTCGAAAGCCTCGACAAGGACCGCAAGTTCCTGACCGCCGGCGGCGTGTTCGACGATGACCAGATCGACGCCTATATCGAATTGAAGATGGCTGAAGTGATGCGTTTCGAAATGACCCCACACCCGGTCGAATTCGACATGTATTATTCCGTCTAATACGGAAACAACGACATCAACCTTTTGAAACGGCGGTGCTTTTTGCTCCGCCGTTTTTCTATGCCGATACATATGCACCGGTCAAAAATCGGCGAAAAAACGTCCGGTTTCCTCGCTGATTTGGAAAACCGACTTGATGTCTGGCAAAAAAATCCCAAATATCCATTGAAAGGATTGTTTCAATGAAACAGGGTCTCGCTAAGTTCCAGATCGGTCAGGTGGTCCGTCACCGCTTATTCCCGTTCCGCGGCGTCATTTTTGATGTCGACCCGGAATTCGCCAATACGGATGAGTGGTGGAGTTCTATCCCGGAAGAAATCAGGCCGCACAAGGAGCAGCCGTTTTATCACCTGCTCGCCGAAAATGACGAGACGGAATATGTCGCCTATGTCTCCGAACAAAATCTGGTTCCAGATGAAAGCGGAACACCCTTGCGCCACCCGCAAATCGCCCAGGTTTTTGAGCAGGCTAATCACGGCCTCTACAAGCCGAAAACGATTGTTGCGCACTAATGCATGTCGCGTTCAATCGGGTTCGATTGAACGGAACGAACATGCATCATTTCAAAGTGTTACAGAGTCCTTTGCGCGCCCGATAAGGCCCGCGGCGCTGTAATCGCCGCACTCGACCACAATAAGCAATAAAAAAATGCCCGGACCGCGAGATCCGGGCATTTTCATTGAGACCGTAGCCTTGAGGCTTATTTGCCTTCTTTGGCAGCCTTCTGCGCTTCTTCCAGCTTCTTGCGGCGCTCTTCAGCCTTTTTCAGGGTTTCCTCCTGAAGCTGGCGCTGCGTTTCTTCAAGCTTGGACTGCTCGATCGGCGGTCCATCAAAAGCAGAGGTAAAGCCCTCAAGCGAAACCTTGATCGGGTTTGGCGCGCGCTGGAAGTTGACGGAGGTGAAAACAACCTCGCCACCCTTCTTCAAAGCAGCAACAATACCGTCTGTCAGAGGCGTTTCAGCAACGCATTTGTCGGGCATGCAAACGGCGTAATCAAATTTTTGCGCCTTGCCGCCATCGATCTGCATCGTGATGCCAGGCGGAATAGCCCGCGCGGACGGCACGGAAATCTGGAACAGCTGGCGATTGATTTTGCCGGTTACAGTAATGAGGCCGATTGCGGTCAACAGCTGGCCGCTATTTGCCTGCAGCAGGTTTTGCACAACGCAAACATCGTTGTCTTCCTGCTTGGAACAGACTTTAAACCAGCCTTTCGGCACCTGCGGCAGGGCTTCCTGCGAATAGGCTGGCGTCGCAGCGGTTGAACCAGCGACAGCCATCGCTGCAAAGCCCAGCATGCCGTTTCTTACGGTCTTGGCAACAAGTTTCATATCGGTCCTTATCTCCCGGTGTCATTCGAAACAGTCTTGCTGTTTCTCAGGTCATATCAGCGCGCTCACTGACGATCAATTAAGGCGATTACATGACCCGCCAAAAACTGCATTCTCTGTTAACGCGCAACAGCGGCCAAATCCAGACGTTAGAACAACATTTTGCGTATATTGACCAAATTTGACCCTATCTCGAGCCAAGTTGAAGCCGGAATATAGAGGAGCTGCATCTTTGGCGGCGATCATGATAGGCTGACTGGGAATCGCTAAAGCGGGATGCCGATCATAAGATTCAGCAACAACGCGCTTTAGCTCTTTCTCGCGCATGTGCGTTATCGTTCAGCTGAACGCGACATGCGCCAGGCATCGCGCAGGAGGCCGTTTTGAAGAGACTATTGGCATATCTCATTGTGGCGATTGCCGCCGCTGGCGTCGTTCGGGCCGAACCACTGCACGGCATTGCAATGCATGGTCAGCCAGCTTTACCGCCAGGATATGCACATTTTTCCTATGCCAATCCGGACGCACCCAAAGGCGGCAAGATCACCTACGGCGTTGTCGGGGCTTTTGACAGTCTTAACCCCTTTGTCTTGAAGAGCATGCGCACCACTGCCCGCGGCATCTGGGACCCGGCCTTCGGCAATCTCTATTTTGAAGCCTTAATGCAGCGCTCGCGCGACGAACCTTTCACCATGTATGGCCTTTTGGCCAAGACGGTGGAATGGGACGCCGACAGGACATTCATCCAGTTCAATATAGACCCGGCGGCCAAATGGGCCGATGGCGCACCGCTGACCGCCGATGATGTTATTTTCACCTTCGAATTGCTGCGCGATCATGGCCGCGCGCCCTATTCCAACCGCCTTAAACAGGTTGAGAAAATGGAGAAGGTTGGCGACAACAGCGTTCGCTTCACCTTCAACGACACCGCCAATCGCGAATTTCCGCTCATTCTGGCGCTGTCGCCGATTCTGCCCAAACACGCCATTGATCCCGAGACCTTCGAATCCTCCGGTCTCGACGCCATTGTCGGTTCCGGGCCTTACGCGATCAAAGAGGTCAAGCCGGGTGAGAAGATCCTCTACCAACGGCGGGACGATTATTGGGGCAAAAATATTCCCGCCAAAGTGGGCTTCGACAATTACGACGAGATCCAGATCAACTACTATCTGCAGGAAACCTCGCTGTTTGAGGCCTTCAAGAAAGGCGATGTCGACTTCTATGCTGAAGGCGATCCCGGCAAATGGCAGCAGGCCTACGACTTCCCGGCGGTCAAAAACGGTGATGTCGTCAAGGAAACCTTCAAACCCGAAACGCCGTCAGGCATGCTCGGCTTTGTCTTCAACACGCGGCGTTCGCCTTTTGACAATGCTGATGTGCGCGAAGCGCTTTCGCTGGCCTATGATTTCGAGTGGGCGAACAAGAACCTCTATAACGGGGCCTATACGCGCACCGAAAGCTTCTGGCAGAATTCCTATCTCTCCAGCTTCGGCGTCCCGGCAAGCCCGGAAGAAATCGCGCTCTTGGGCGGCGCAAAGGACACGATGGCCCCGGAATATCTTGACGGCAGCTATAAACTGCCGGTGACCGATGCCTCCGGCCGCGACCGCAAGGTGCTGCGCGAAGTGGTCGGCAAGCTGAAGAAGGCAGGCTACGCGATCAAGGGCGGCAAGATGCTGGGCCCTGACGGCAGACAACTGGCCTTCGAGATCATGACGCAGAATGCCGATCAGGAGCGCTTCTCCCTGCCCTATCAGCGCACGCTCGCTACCATCGGCATCAACATGCAGATCAGAACGGTGGACGATTCCTCCTACCAGCAGCGCACGCAGAGTTACGATTACGACATGATCGTATCCACCTACTCGTCATCGCTGTCGCCGGGTGCGGAACAGATCTGGCGGTGGGGTTCGCAGGCGCGCGACACGCAGGGAACATTCAACTTTGCCGG
>JBNLGT010000127.1:0-6156 GCA_050306195.1 Ensifer sp. | reverse complement strand
GTAACTCGGTTTGGCTCTAATGACAGCAAGTTTCGCCAGTCGGCTGCTGTCGGCCATCGACATCTTGACACAGACGGGAACCAGCGCGGCAACGACTTTCTCGTTCGCCATGGTTTTCGCCATTTTATCGGCGGTTCCGGTGGTCATCCAGCCACCCCAGGAAAAGCCAACAATGCCGGTGAGTACAGCGCCAATGACAGCGCCATAGATGCCGGGTTTCGTCCATTCGGGAGTGTTCATCTCAATTTCTCCAACTTAAAAACACGCGACTTCTGCAATTTCCATTTTTCACTGCATCAGCCACGAAAGGCTCCCGTTCAGGCTCTTTTGTCCAAGAGCGGTCGCGGGCGTTTACGATGTGGCCATATTAAGGCAGCCGTGCTTCGCGCATGCTGATCGAGGTTAGCCCCTGCCCGTTTCATTATTTTTGATGAAGAATGTTGCCGCTATTTCAGGATGGGAGCCGTGTGATCCAGATAGGTCGGATCAAATCCCGCCAGTTCCACCAGGCGGGCGTAATTATCAAATATGACCTGACCATCACGGAACGTTACGAGATTGTCTTCACGCAAACGCCGCAACACCCTGTTGACGTGAACAGCGGTTAATCCCAGCGCGTCGGCCAGATGATATTGGGTGAGTGGACAGAAATATCCGGACCGGCTTCCCATGCCCACCAGGGCAAGGCGAACGCCGAGCTCGAGCAGAAAGTGCGCCATACGGGCATTGGCGTCTCGCCTGCCCAAGCCCACAAGATGCTCCACAACCATCGCCTCATCGCGCGATGCCGCCCATAAAATAGCGGTCGCAAGCCGCGGTGTTTCCTTGAAGGCGTCAAGGATTTCGCTGACCGGCACTTCAGTGGCCTCAATGTCTACGATCGGCTCAACACTGTGGTCAGACGTTTGCAGCAGGACGCTGCGTAGACCGAGAAAGTCTCCCGGTATTTGAAAATCCACGATCTGGCGCGAGCCGTCCGGCTGGATTTTGTAAGAGCAAGTCCAGCCCGACGCCAATATATAAGCGGCATGATCCGACTGCCCCTGATGCACCAGGTCGCACCCCATGACAAAACGCCTGCGGCGGCGCTGCAAGCGGGAAAGGACGGCAAGTTCCATTTCTGACAGAGCGACAAAATTGGAAAGCTTCCGCACAATGGGGCTGTTTTCTTCGGCGTTTATGGCCGCCTCCCATATCTGCGGAAAATTCTCTTTGCACGGTACTGCTTTCGATCAGTCCATCATACCGGAATATGTGAAACGATGTTGAAATTCTTCAATCTATCTCCGGATCGCCCTGCCGCTGCAGAGAGGAAACTGTCATGACCGAATGCGAAAACCAAGCCGACCAGAAGGATTACGCGGGAATAGCGGCTCTTTCCATCTGCGAATCGCTGCTGCTGGCCTTGAGAGATAATCGGTTGCTTCCTGACCGCGAGATCACTGGCATTTTGCGCGACGCCGCAGCCTCCCACGAAAATGCAAGAGGAACGGATGCTGAAATCGAAACGCACAGCTCCGTCGCCAGCTTGATCAATCTGATCATGGTGGGCGGGAGTTCCATCAGCAGACCGTGAACGCGGCACGCTATTTGCCGTCCTTGGCGGCTTTGCCATCCCGCCGTTTCACATATTTGTGTCTGGGTGAGACTGGAACTTGAATTGCACCGCGTGCCTTCAACCCGCCTAATAGGCTCAACAACCGGAGGCCCGAAACTTTGCGTAAATTCATCCTGACCGCCGCAGCCGCATTTTCCATGCTGCTATCGACCAGCCCGTATTCCCACGCCGAAACGGCATTGCTTGCCGGTGGCTGTTTCTGGTGCGTGGAATCTGACCTTGAAAGCGTGCCTGGGGTTCGCAGCGTCGTTTCCGGTTACGCCGGTGGAGAAGGAAGTAAACCCACCTACAAGACCTACGCCAAGCGGGGTTTTCGCGAGGTTGTTCAGGTTGATTTCGATGAAAGCAAGATCAGCTACAAGGCGCTGCTGGATATCTTCCTGCGCACCGTTGATGTTACGGATGCAGGCGGCCAATTTTGTGATCGTGGACATGCTTATACGAGCGCCATCTACGCGCTTGACGCCAAACAGGAAGCTGCTGCGAAAAAGGCCGCCGCCGAAGCGGGCGCTTCCTTGGGAAAGCCCATTCAAACGCCAATAGAGCCCCCTGCCCGTTTCTGGGCCGCTGAAGACTATCACCAGAACTACTACAAAAGCGCCACCCGCACGTTGACACGCTTCGGCTATGTCAAACGGTCCGACGCCTACAAGGGCTATCGCAAGGCCTGTGGCCGGGATGAAACGGTTAAACGCATCTGGGGTTCGCAGGCCTATCGCGGCGTATCCGCGCATGACAGCTGATTAATGCCGAGCGTGCCCTCCGGCTTTATCTATTCAGCGTTTTTACCTGATAACAATACGCGGACAAGATCGCCGGATTTGAAACGGGGAATGGCCAGATAGGCAAGCCGCTTCTGTTCGCGGTGGGCATGGGCCACGTTGTCGAGAAGAATGCCGGTCACAAAGCTGATGAAGCCGATGATCATGACGCCGGAGGCCGCAACGGCTGTGGGGAAACGCGCCACTAGGCCGGTATAGAGATATTCGACAACAACCGGCACCCCGAGACCAAGCGAAACAGCAGCAAAAAATCCGGCAATCACGGTGAAGAGATAAAACGGTCTGATCTGTTTCAAGACCCTGATCACGTAAACAAGAATACGAAAGCCATCGCGATAGGTATTGAGCTTGCTGTGGTCACCTTCTGCGCGCGCTCCATAATAGGTGTCGACCTCGCTGACAGGAAGCCTGAGCTCAATGGCGTGAAGGGTCATTTCTGTTTCTGTTTCAAAGCCTTCCGCCAGCGCAGGCAGCGATTTCACAAACGGACGCGACAGCACGCGATAGCCGGAAAAAATATCGGCCATCGGGGTTTCAAACAGATTGCCGACAAACCAGTTGAACATGCGGTTGCCGGTCATATGGCCTTTTCTATAAGCCTCTGATTGTTCGTGCTTGCGCACGCCAATTACCATGTCGGCGTCGTTGTCGATCAGCTCGCGCACCATCTTCGGCGCTGCGGCCGCCTCATAGGTTCCGTCGCCATCGGCCATTAGATAGACGTCGGCGTCAAGCAGCGAAAACGCCTGGCGGATGACATTGCCCTTGCCCTGCGCCTTGACGGTGCGGACAATCGCACCAGCGGCCTCAGCTTCTTCCCGGGTTCCGTCGGTGGAATTATTGTCAAAAACATAGATAGACGCCTCAGGCAGCGCCGCCTTGAATTCCTCAACAACTTTGCGAATTGACCTTGCTTCGTTGTAGCAAGGAAGAATGACTGCAATATCCAACTGGTCCATGTGCCCGCCTTCCGACTCGCAAAAATATCTAGCAGTTTTTGGCGGGGCGCGTCATGTCCAGAATGGCCGTCTTCCCACGAAATAGCCGCGCGGCGTCCGAGCTCGTCGACGACGGCAGAGTGAAAAAAACTGCGTTCACGGATTTGTGAACACTATCGGGCCGATTGTCGGGATTAAATCCAGCGCACCGTTGTTGAAATGCATGTCGGTCGGCAGGAGCTGGCCCCGCCCTATCACCTTGGAGAGAACCATGAACAACAAACGCACCCTATTTACCTCAACCCTCGCGATGGTGAGCCTGCTTTTTCTCGCGCCGATCGCAATGGCTGCAGGCGGCGGCGGCAGCAGCAGCGATGGAGCCCAGACGCCCAAATGCAAAGAGGGCACCGTGTGGAACGAAAAGAAGAAAAAATGCGAGCGCAAGAGCGCAAGCACCATGGACGACAAGACGCTCTACACAGCCGGGCGCGATCTCGCCCTGGCCGGACGCTACCAGCAGGCGCTGGCGACGCTGGATGCTGTCCGCAACCCGGATTCGATGACCTACACTATGATTGGTTATTCCTGGCGCAAGCTGGGCGATTTCACCAAGGCGCAGGCCTTTTACAACAAGGCGCTGGTGCTGGACCCGAACAACATCAATACGCATGAATATCTTGGCGAAGCCTATGCTGAAATGAACAAGCTCGACCTTGCCAAGGCGCATCTGGAAAAAATCAAGATCCTCGCCGGTCCCGACAGTGAGCAATATCAAGACCTTGCCAACGCTATCAACGGTGTGCCCGACGAGGGCTGAATGAAAGCGACTTTGTCGCCCGAACTCAGATCACGGACGGATTCTCGTCCGTGATCCGGATAACCCGCTAACGTCTGAGACTCGTCATGACCAAGCTATTTCTTGAAGCATTGGGGCTTTTCACTATCCGTGTTCTGATCGCAACGGTCTTCATCTATGACGCAACCCTGCTCGTCCGCTTTCCCGCAGATAACGCCGCCTACATGACACAATACGGGATATCGTCCTTGCTGCTCTACCCGACAGCAGCGTTCCAGTTTTTCGGTGGCCTGCTGATTGTTGCTGGCTACTTTGCCCGGCCAATAGCGCTCGCATTTTCAGGTTTCTGCCTGCTGACAGCCGCAATCTTCCATCACGATTTTTCGCAACCTTTGGAAATGATCGCCTTTGGCAAGGATATCGGGCTTGCGGCCGGTTTTCTCAGCCTGTTCATCCACGGTCCCGGCAACTTTTCAATCGACGCCTTGATACGCGCCAGACGAAACCTCGCGGCGCTTGCCCGATAGCGGCCGGTTGTAGATACAAGAAGAAAATTTTCACACGAGCGTGGAATAATGAGCGCTTGTCGCTGTTGTATCAAACAACGAACGTGAATGCGCTTTGCACCTGCCGACCCGCGGCGGGATTGAAGACCGTACAATAAAGGCCTGATAATTGTGATGTCACAATTCCTGGATGATGTTGAAGCATGTGTGCCAGCCTTACGCCGTTATGCGCTGGCGCTCACGCGCGACCGCGATACCGCTGATGACCTGGTTCAGGATTGTCTGGAACGGGCCATCCGCAAAAAGGCGCTTTGGCGGCCAATCGGGCCGGTCAGGCCATGGCTGTTCAAGATCCTGCTCAACATCTATCGCAATGATCTGAAACGAAATCGACACAGGCCAACCCTTGTCCCCATGGACGGTATGACAACCGAGCCACACCACGGCGGGGAGCAAACGTCGCGGCTGGCGCTGGCGGAAACGGCCGACGCCATTGACCGGTTACCGGCAGAACAACGCGAAGCCCTACTTCTCATCGTGCTTGAGGGTCTCAGTTACGAAGAGGCGGCGAAAATTTTGGAATTACCGATCGGCACATTGATGTCGCGTCTTGGCCGCGCGCGCGCGTCGCTGCGCCTGCTGACCGACAACCCCGCGCCGCGATTGAGGACGGTGAAATGAGAAACAAACCAGGTAGAATCGCCGAAACCGATCTCCTGGCCTATGTTGACGGCCAACTCGAAGAACGCCGTGCGGCGGAAATTGAGGCTGCTCTTGCCGCAAACACGCAAGACGCTGAAAAGGCGGCGCACTGGCGCACGCAGAACGAAGCAATCCACGCGCTTTACGGATATGGCGGCGAAGATCCCCTACCCGCCCGTCTGAATGTCCGGCGGATGGCAGCCGAAGCGCGCCAAAAGAAGAACGACTGGCAACGGCTTGCCGCCGCAGCGGTCGTCTTCCTTGTTCTTGGAAGCGGCATGGGTTGGTATGGCCGCTCATTCTTGCCAACGGGCGGTACGTCACAGCCCTGGATCGTCGCCGAAGCGGTTGATGCCCATGCGCTCTATGCAAGCGAGGTGGTTCACCCGGTAGAAATAGGTGCCAGCGGCAAAGACGATCTGACGGCATGGCTGTCACGGCGTCTTGACCGGGCAATTGAAATTCCCGAACTCGGGCGCAATGGTTATAAGCTTGTTGGCGGACGGGTGCTTCCAGCCCAAACCGGAGCTGCAGCGCAGATCATGTACGAAGATGAAACCGGTCGTCGCGTCACCCTCTATATAGTATCGCATCCCCCTGGTGAGGAAACGGCGTTTCGTTATTCAAAAAAGGATCGGGTAACTGCCGTCTACTGGCGCGCCGAGGAAATCAGCTGTGTGCTGGTCGGCGAACTGCCGCAAGAAGACCTGCGAACCATCGGCATGGAAATCTACCGGCAAATCGGCTGAATTCGTTCCGCTAAATCGCGGCGGACGGAAAAGCCGGATAATGCAGGAGCAGTTTTTGAAAGAAA
>JBNLGT010000126.1:0-6250 GCA_050306195.1 Ensifer sp. | reverse complement strand
GGTGCCCTCGATGGCTCAAGGGAAAAGAACTCGGCGTGCAACGCCGCAAGCGCGACCGCGCGTCCGAGCCGTTGCGAGGCCCTGTCCGGAGGTCAGGCCCGGAGGGCCGAAGCGACCGTGAGGACATTTAAAACGAACTCGGCGCAAAGCGCTGCAAGGGCTCCAGCCCGTCGGCCACTTTTGGCCGCCCCGTCCGGAGCGCAGCCGTTAGGGTGGTGCGCGCGCGAGGACAAATCAATCAAACGAAACGACCGTGAAGACAGGAAAATTCCTCCCCATCACTCCGTCTTGCCCTGCGCCTGCAAATTCTCCGCCAGAAATTTGGCGATTTCCTGAGTGCGCGGATGTTCAGCGCCAAGGTAGCGCTGGTGTATATCCAATGCCTCGCGATAGAGCTTCTCAGCTTCGGTGAACCGGCGTTGCCGATCCAGATTTAGCGCAAGGTTGAGAACAACTGAAACCGTTTTCGGATTTTCCTTCCCCCGTATGCGTTCGTATATTTCAATCGCCCGGCGATAGAGCGGATCGGCTTCATCGAAGCGGCCCTGCCAATAGAGATTGACTGCAAGCTTGTCCAACCCTGATGCCGTCGCTTGATGTTCCGGCCCCAGATAATCTTCCACTATTTTCAGGCTGCGGCGATACAGAGGCTCAGCCTCCTCGTCACGTTCCTGCGTACTCAAATTGTCGGCGAGACGCCACAGGGCGGCAGCCGTAGCGGTATGATCCGCCCCCATAACCTTTTCGTAGATTTCCAGCGACTGTCGGTAAAGCGGTTCCGCCTCCTCAAAGCGCTCCTGCTTCTCCAGATCTAAGGCTTTATTATCAATGTCCATTGCTTCTTTCAGCCGCGCGTCCAGCCTGGCATCGGACTTTGAAGCTACGTCTTTCATCTGCTGCGACAGTTCAGCTGGCGCCTCCTTGCCCAGAATCGTCAGAACCTGCGCCAGCCTCTTTTTTGTTCGCTGCGTCAGCGAGTCTCCACTGCCCAGCACGCGTTCGGCAACGTCCAGCAACTGCCGGAAACTTTCTTCAGCCTCCACATAGCGCTTCTGCGCCAAAAGCGCGTTGCCCACATAGTACATGCTTCGCAGTGTTTCAGGATGCTCTTCGCCAAGCGCTTGCTCGTTGATTGCCAGGGCCTGACGGGCATATTGTTCCGCCTCTTCTAAGCGACCCGGAGTCAAAATAGCAGCAAGAGCGAGCAAATTTCCCGCATATATGGGATCAGCACCAGCGCCCAAACGATCCAGCATCGCGAGCGCTTGCCGCTCTACCTCTTCGGCTTCATCCCGTTTGTTCTGCACCAAAAGATTTGTTGCCAGGTCACTGAGCGCCTGGACCACATCAACATGATCTGCGCCGCGCAGTTCTTTGGCGATCTCTGCCCGTCGACGCATCAGCGGCTCGGTTTCACTATGGCGGCCCTGACTGTCCAATTTTTCAAATTCAGACATTATCGCCTGAAGTTCTTTCAAAAGCCGCTCCTCGTCAGCCTTGGAGACAGCTTGCGCCACCTGCAGATACGGCGTTGCGTTTTGAACCTCCCCGCCAGTCAGGCCTGAACCATCCACCAGCGCGCTTGCTCCCGGCGTGCCTTGCGCCACCAGTTTGTCGTTGTCAAAAACAACCTTCGCAGCCGCCGCACTCACACCCATTGCAAGCACAGCCGTACTTGCAAAAATAACCACCGTTTCACGCGCCGCGCCGAAAAATGCCATAGAGTTTGCTCCCGTTTTGTTCCGGGTCACTATTGCCAGATAAATCCGCGTGTGCAATCAAAACTTGCAACAAAATCAAAATTCGAAAGACTGCGCGAAGCAAATGCCCTTGCGAGCATGACATGACAAACACGACCGCCGAAACAGTGAAACCGGAACGCCCCGTTTTGAGGGGTGCTGGTATAACCTTGAAGGTACTTTGTTGCACTTTCTATTGATGCAACTTATCCCGCGTACGGAACAAACAGGAAACATCAATGTCCTTCATTTCAAAGCTACTCAGCTACCTCGTCCGGGGCGGATCGCAAACGATATCGCCGGAGCGCAGAAAACGTAAACCCAAAGACCGTAGTGGCTGGCCCCATTACGAAGGCGAGGAAATCCACATCTGCCCGCAGGATGCCAGTGAGGATCATCCGGAAGGGGCACTATCCGGGTTATGATGGCCTGTATGATGATTATAACGGGCCGTCTCTCGCAAAAGATTTTGGTCTCAGCAAGGAGTTACAACAACGCTTCCGCATCTGGAGCCGCGCCGTTGTTGCCCAGGAAGATCCCGATACAGGTGAAATTCCGGCGGAATTGAATGAGGAAGGGCTGGAACTGGCGCGTGCAGTCAAGCGCGAATTACCACACCGTGTCATCGTCTATTTTGATGAAAATTATAATCGAACGGTTATCGAATAGCAGTATTGCTACTTTAGGATTTTGCTTCCCGGTTGCTTGACCACCCTGTTCCAATACCCGGTTGCGCGTACTTGCCATTTGCCTTAAAGTTGCCGAGAACAAAACAAAAACATTGGAGCCGCGCATGTGGCGGACACTTAGGTCACTTTTCGGTCGAAAACGCGAGCGCTATATTCCAGAATATGAAAATGATCCGAATTACACGCGCCCGGAAGACCAAGAGCACGATACAATTGTAATAAATTCATACTATTGCGAAGATGCCGATAACCCGCATAACCTGCCAGAATGTGATGGCCTTTGGGAAGAGGAGTTGGAGGAACTGACGATTGGCCACTACAATGTCAGTCTCGAATTACAGGCGCGTTTTCGCGAATGGCGGCGAACGATGTTGGAGAGGCGCAAACACCCGCCCGCTCCGAGAATGGCTGATAACAATGAATGGTTGAGCGAACTCACGGCCTGGAGGGATAAGGTCGATAATGAGGCTATTGAATTGGGTCGCGCCTTGGCGCGCGAGCTACCAGACCGCACAGTTTACTACCAACTTTATGATAATTCTGTCAAAATTTTCCAGGGTGAGCATGAATGGGAAATTCCCTGACATTGAGTTTTAAAAACTGGCGTAACTATTGATACGCCTCACCTTTGTCTCGGAAATCTTTCTACGCGCGTCCTGGGCGTGGTCATCACAGTCGGTATGCCAATTTCCCCCGGAACCTTATCTGTATCCAGCGACATAACATCATACCTGTTCGGCTTTCTCATATCAGTCGTTGGAAGCGCAATCAGTGGCCTCCCTGTAAAGCTCTCGTTATCATTACCATATATACTTCCCTTTTTGATAATTTCTGGCAGGGCCTTGATCAATCTGGCGCTATGGCGCGAACGTTCTTTACGCAAGCTCTTCACAAGTCTTTCGTCCGCGAATATCGCAGGTTTGGCCGCATCGAATTTGTCGGCATAACGTGGTGGCACAACCTTGCGGATTTCTCTTAATTGCGCCGGAGTCAATTTGCCCACAGTCACATTCTTGCCGCCTGTCAACAACAGACGGTCAAGTTGCCATTGAGTCGGCATGACCTTGTCGTAAGGTGCCAATTTCTCGAGTGCATGTCCATACGCGACCAAACCCGGCTCTAGGCTGCGCGCCACTTTGGCGCCCTGATATGCACGGCTGGGCAGACCTAACAGTCTCCCTATGCTGGCGCCGAATGCTTCTGGCATTGCAAGCAAGTCCCTTTCCAGCCCTGAGCCAAGGCCTGCTTCCTCTGCTGCCTTTCCGACCAAGTATGCGCCGCCATGCATTGCGCCATTGGCCAACCGCAATGCCGCATCGCCCGCTGCCATCACCGGATAGCCGATAGCGTTGTTGAATACCTCGAACGGCTTCATATACGGGTGGCTCTGCGCATATTCATGCTGATACTGCTTGGTTTCCAGATCGTAGCCCAGCGGATCGTCCGGGTTCCAGCCCTTGATAAACCCCTTCCCCGCAGCTTCCAGTATTCTCATCGCGGCATAGGGGCTTTTTACCTTGTGCTTGCGTACCGCACTGCCTTTCTTGGCACTTTCGAGTTCCTCATAAACGCTTGGCCTAAACTCCGGTGGCTTGACGCTATAGGTCGGCACATCAGGAGTGGGGTAAGCTATGGCATCCGGCTTTTGGCCGCGCGGCCAATAGCGTTTCTCTTCCTCATCAGCCAGCCACTTATCCACCCTTCCATGATCCTGGCGGGCACCCCATTCTTGCACCATTTGCGGCGTCAATTGCGGTTGCCGGGCAGCCTCAGCCGCCAAAAGTTCACGTGTTCGCTGAGCGCGCAATAACCGTTCGCGCTCGATGTCCGCAGCCATTTGCTGTCGGCGTATTTCCGCAGCGCTAGGTAGCCCGAGATTCCCCGGCATGTGCCCGGAAATTGCAGGCAAAGCTCGCACAGGTTCACTCTCCTGCTCCCAGGGTAAGCGAGGGTCTGGCACAGGAACCGGAATCCATTCACTCGCTGCTCCATTCACATTTGCAGCCTGCGCGCCACCAGCGCGCCTGCGATCATACGCCAATCCGGCCATCTCAAATCACTCCATATCCTGGATAAAACATCGGAAGCCCCTCAGAGGCTCCGGTCTCTTTCATCATGTTGAATTGTCCGGCCTTTGCGGCGGCCGGTGCCGATTGTCAGGCTGCCGTTCGGAAGGCCGTGTCAGGGATGAGCGCTATCTGCCCGCGCCATGCCAGCCTTTGCCCATTCAAGCTCCATCTTTTCGCGGTGCTTCATCAGGTCCAGTTCGGCTTTCATCTGGGCGGTCTGGCGGGCGTGGTCGGCTTTTAAGGCTTCGGTCTGCGCCTTCAATTGCACCTCGTGGCTTTTCACCGCCATGTCGGCCTGCATTTGCGCCTGTTCAATCTGCATGCGCGCCTGGGCTTTCACCTGTTCAAGCTGCATTTGCATTTTCGCCTTCACGTCGTCTGCCGAAGGCTTGTTGTTCCCGCCCAGAAGCTGGGCGATTTCCTGCGGGTCGGGCGTGGTAAAGTAAGGTTCCGCGCTCGGGAAACCCGCTGTTTCGGTAATCTTGGCCAGCGTGTTGTAAAGCTGGTCCGGTTTCACATAGGGGTTTTGCGGGCCGATGGAGAGAAGCAGTTCCTTCTGCAGCCCGAGGATCATTTGCAGCACGGCCAGATCCCGCTCCTTGGAACCCGCGCCAAGCCCCACATTGACCGTGCAGTCCATGTTGACGTTCCACACGCGCGGATCATAGTCGGTCCACTGGCCGCGCAGTTTCACCGTGCGCGGCTTGTCGGCATGGGCCACCAGCAGTTTCAAAAGACCCTTGAAAGCGCGCCGGATACCCTTGCGCGACAGGCTGCGGATAATCATTTCGGCCTGGGCAATGCCGCTTTCGGAAATCAGGCTGGCGGCAAATTTGGTCATGTCGCCCAGTTGCTCGGGGTTCACCCCGCCGGAACTGTCGGTAATGCCGGTTCGGTCGCGGATTTCATTGTCGAAATAGGCCATCATGGCAAAGGCCTTGTCGGCCACGTATGGCACCTGCCGCCAACCCAGCGCCTCACCCACATTGACCCCGCTTTTTAAGGCAATCGGCTTGCCAAGCGCCGGGTTGAACAGGGCTTCCAACCCTTCGGGCGTAAACTTGTTCGGGTCGTAATAGGGTTGCGAGGCGTTCTGCCAATAGGTGTTGTCGAGGTTTTCGCGCAGCAGCGCGGTCTTGATGCGCTGAATATCAATCACATCCTCGGCGGCCGACCGGCCTTCAAATTGATGCGCCTCGCGCTCGGCCACCACATCGGCATAGGGGGCTTCATCGGCCGGCGTAATTTCGAGAATTTCGTAAGCTGCGCCGGTCTGCGCCTGACCGCTCGGGGCCCCGCCTTCGGCCAGCACCATACGGTAAAGCTCGGCAATGCCGTCTTCATCCAGGTCAAGGCTCACATAGACCTCGTAGACCTGCACCTCCTCCATGGCGGAGGCCGTGAAGCCTTCAATATCCGTCCAATCTGCCCCCTGCCGCGCCTGATCGTCGCTTTCATCAAGCCGCCGGTCATCGCATGCCAGCGCCGCCACGACCTCGCGGTCATAACCGCGCGACACGAGTTCCGAGCGCGTCACCCGCTGGCGGTCGCCCACAATGGGGCTTTCCTCAATGGATTTTGCGCGCGGATGAATGAGGAACGAACCGCGCGGAATGGCTTCCAACCTGATGCGGGTCTCGTCCTCAACCCTGCGCAGTGTGAAGCTTACGCGCTTCGCATCGGGGTTGGCTGCAAGAAGGTCCGGATCAGTCTCGGGTTTTTCCGTCACGTCATAGACGGTCACGCCATCCTC
>JBNLGT010000125.1:0-6448 GCA_050306195.1 Ensifer sp. | reverse complement strand
GACTTTCTGGAAATCCAGTCGATCCGCAAAACTCCGGTGGGCCGTCTTCCCTACGGTTTGAAAAAGCGGGTGGAACTTGCACGCGCACTTGCCGCTGAGCCCAAGCTTCTGCTGCTCGACGAGCCGATGGCAGGCATGAATGTTGAGGAGAAGGAGGATATGTGCCGCTTCGTTCTCGACGTGAATGACGAATTTGGCACAACAACCGTCCTGATCGAACACGATATGGGCGTGGTGATGGACCTTTCCGACCGCGTGGTCGTGATGGATTACGGCAAGAAAATCGGCGACGGAACGCCTGATGAGGTCCGCAACAATCAGGATGTGATCGATGCCTATCTGGGGGTGCCGCATGAATAGGTGCTGGAACACGAACAGAGGGCGTATTCATGCCTGATACTTTTTATTTTGCGCTGGAAGTCACGATGAACGGCTTTATGGCCGGTGTTCTCTACGCACTGGTGGCGCTGGGTTTTGTGCTGATTTTCAAGGCGAGCGGGATTTTCAATTATTCGCAAGGTGTTCTGGCTCTCTTTGCCGCTTTGACACTGGTCGGGATTATGGACGGTCAGGTGCCGTTTGCCCATCTGATCAATGCTGTTTTCGGCACCAATGTGCATGATATGGGGTTCCACGTTCCAGCCATTATCGCAGTGCTTTTGACCGCGGCGGTTATGACCCTGCTGGCCGTTATTGTGGAGCGGCTTATCCTGAAACACCTGATCGGGCAGGAACCGATCATCCTTTTCATGGCGACTATCGGGCTGACCTACTTTCTGGAAGGATTTGGGGACACGATGTGGGGGTCAGATATCAAGACGCTCGATATCGGTCTACCAAAGGGCATCAGCGACACGATCGACAGCACCACTTTTGAATGGTTCGGTTATGGCTTCTTTATCGACAAGCTCGATATTGTCGCAGCTGTTGTCGCCGCGCTGCTGGTGAGCGCGCTGACCATCTTCTCGCAATATTCAAAACAAGGCCGCGCCTTGCGCGCGGTAGCTGATGACCATCAGGCTGCGCTTTCGGTTGGCATTTCGCTCCGTTTCATCTGGGTGCTGGTCTGGTCGATTGCAGGCATTGTAGCGCTGGTTGCCGGCATCATGTGGGGCGCGAAATCCGGCGTACAGTTCTCGCTGTCGCTGATTGCGCTCAAGGCGTTGCCGGTTCTCATGCTGGGCGGTTTCACATCGATCCCCGGCGCAATCGTTGGCGGGTTGATTATCGGAATGGGCGAAAAGCTCTTTGAATTTTTCGTCGGACCGCTAGTGGGGGGCGCGACGGAAAGCTGGTTTGCCTATGTTCTCGCGCTGGTTTTCCTCGTCTTCCGTCCGCAGGGTCTGTTCGGTGAACGTATTATTGAAAGGGTATAAACGGCATGTTTTACCGCGAAGCAGGTGATTTCAAGACAAGCTATGTGGCCGACAGCCAGACCTTCCCGATCAAGTTCGACCGGGTCCGGTATTTTCTGGTGGTTGCTGTAGCCTTCGGCGTCGTACCCTTTTTCATAAACGACTATTGGGCAAGCGCAGTTTTTGTGCCGTTTCTCATTTATGCAATCGCGGCTATCGGGCTCAATATCCTGACAGGCTATTGCGGGCAGGTCAGTCTTGGAACAGGCGGATTCATGGCCGTGGGCGCTTATGCCTGCTACAAATTGATGACCGCATTTCCCGATGTTCCGATGATCATCAATGTATTTCTTGCCGGTGGCGTAACGGCGCTGGTGGGTATGCTGTTTGGCCTGCCAAGCCTGAGGATCAAGGGGTTTTATCTGGCGGTTGCAACACTGGCGGCGCAGTTCTTTCTTGTCTGGCTATTCAACAAGGTGCCATGGTTTTACAATTACTCGGCCTCCGGCCAGATTACCTCGCCTGAAAGGTTCATGTTCGGAGTAGCCGTCACAGGCGCGAATACGCCCGCCTGGTCGAAATATCTCTTCTGCCTGGTTGTTCTCTTTGTTCTTGCATGGGTGGCGCGCAATCTGACGCGGGGTTCAACGGGTCGCCGCTGGATGGCCATTCGCGACATGGATATTGCCGCCGAGATCATCGGCGTGAACCCGTTAACCGCCAAGCTTTCCGCTTTCGCCGTGTCCTCATTTTATATCGGTGTGGCCGGCGCTCTGTTTTTCTCGGTCTATCTGGGCGCTGTCGAAGTTGGCGAAGCATTTGGCATTCAGAAGAGCTTCCTTGTTCTGTTTATGATCATCATTGGCGGACTTGGATCGATCTTTGGCAGTTTCGCTGGCGCAGCCTTTCTAGTGCTGCTGCCTGTCTTGCTCAAAAACACGCTGGTTGGACAGCTTGGTTGGCCGACCGACCTCAGCGCCCATATCGAACTTATGATTGTTGGAGGATTGATCATCGTCTTTCTCATTGCCGAGCCTCACGGGCTGAACCAGCTGTGGCGCGTGGCGAAAGAGAAATTGCGCCTGTGGCCTTTCCCGCACTAGGGCGGGCCCGTTTGCCATCGCCGGAAGCAGGTGCAGTCCGGCAGTTTCATCACTTATCTGGGAGGAAATTGAGATGAAAAAGACTTTAGTAGCCTTAGCCGCGGCCACATTGTTGACCGGTGCAGCCCCGGCCTTCGCCGATCTTGTATTGCCTAGCCTGTCTTATCGCACAGGCCCCTACGCCCCGAACGGTATTCCGGTTGCAGACGGCTTTGCGGACTATCTAACGCTTCTCAACGAGCGTGATGGCGGCATTGGCGGCGAGAAGATCAAAATGATCGAATGCGAAACCGGCTACAACACGGAAAAAGGTGTTGAATGCTATGAGTCGACCAAGGGCGAAGGCTCGTTGATTTATTCGCCGCTTTCAACTGGCATCACCTATCAGCTCATCCCGAAGGCATCCGCCGACGGCATTCCAGTTCATTCCATGGGGTATGGCCGCACGTCTGCCGCCGACGGCGCTGTCTTCAAATGGATTTTCAATTATCCCGCCACCTACTGGGACGGGGCTTCCATTGCCGTCAAGCACATCATGGATCTTGAAGGTGGAGATATCAAAGGCAAGAAAATCGCGCTGGTCTACCACAATTCCGGTTACGGCAAGGAACCGATCCGCACGCTGGAGGAACTGTCGAAGAAGCATGGTTTCGAATTGAGCCTGCTGCCGGTGGAGCATCCCGGTCAGGAACAAAAGTCGCAATGGCTGCAAATTCGTCAGCAGCGTCCTGACTATGTTTTGATGTGGGGCTGGGGCGTGATGAATTCTGTCGCAATCCAGGAAGCCGCCAATATCCGCTTTCCGATGGATCATTTCATCGGCATCTGGTGGTCCGGTTCGGAAAACGACGTTCTGCCAGCAGGCGATGGCGCGAACGGTTACAAGGCGCTCGCACTCGGAAATTCGGGCGATAACTATGCAGTTTATGACGACCTGAAGAAATATGTCTACGACGCCGGAAAGGCCGCTGGCAACGGCGACCAAAGCGGCACCGTGCTTTACCTCCGTGGCGTTTATCAGGCATTCCTGAGCACAGAAGCCATTCGTAAAGCCCAGGAAATGACCGGCCACGCCAACGTTACCCCAGCAGAAGTGCGTGACGGCATGGAAGCGCTCGATATCACTGAAGAACTGATGGCTGAGCGTGGTTTGGCCGACTTTGGGCCAAGCTTCCAAGTCACATGTGCAAACCATGGCGGCCCGGGTGCCGCGAAGATCCAGCAATGGGATGCCACGGCGAAGAAGTGGAATGTTGTCACTGACTGGATCTCCGCGGACCGCGAGGTTGTTGATCCCTTAATCAAGGAAGATGCGGCAGCCTTCGCGAAGGAAAACAACATCGAACCGCGCGACTGCAAATAGGCGTCATTCGAAAGTCGATCCGGCGGCGGGAAGCCGCCGCCGGGCATCCCAAAACGCGAGTCCATGTCCATGTCAAACGTCGAAATGACCGAAGAGAGCCTGCTGAACGTTGCCAATATCGAGGTGATCTACAATCACGTGATCCTCGTCCTGAAGGGCGTGAGCCTCAATGTCCCCAAGGGCGGCATCACCGCATTATTGGGCGGCAATGGCGCGGGCAAGACGACGACGCTGAAGGCGATTTCAAATCTCCTGCGGTCCGAGCGCGGCGAGGTGACGAAGGGTGGCATTACCTATCGCGGTGAACGCATTCAGGATCTCGACCCGGCCAAGCTGGTCAAGAAGGGCGTGATCCAGGTGATGGAAGGACGGCACTGTTTTGAACATTTGACCGTTGAGGAAAATCTTTTGACGGGCGCCTATACGCGCAGCAGCAGCAAGGCCGATATCACGCGTGACCTTGAAATGGTTTACGACTATTTCCCGCGGCTGAAGGAACGGCGCCGCAGCCAGGCGGGCTACACATCCGGCGGTGAACAGCAGATGACGGCGATCGGCCGCGCGCTGATGAGCCGGCCCGAAACGATCCTTCTTGATGAGCCCTCCATGGGGCTGGCTCCGCAGCTCGTGGAGCAGATTTTTGAAATCGTAAAAGCGGTGAATGAGGGTGAGGGCGTAACGTTTCTGCTGGCTGAGCAGAACACCAATGTCGCTCTTCGCTATGCCCATTACGGCTATATTCTGGAAAGCGGCCGCGTGGTCATGGATGGCACGGCGAAGGAGCTGCGGGAAAATCCGGATGTGAAGGAATTCTATCTGGGCATGTCTGACGAGGGACGTAACAGTTTTCGCGATGTGCGCAGCTACCGCAGGCGCAAGCGCTGGTTGTCGTGATGGTGTTTGAGCTTTGGAGGACCATATCATGAACCATTACGACACGCTGGAGACCCGTTCTCAGGATGAGCGCGAGGCTGCCCAACTGGAGGCCCTCAATGTTATCCTGGCGCATGGTGGATGCGCCCCCTTGGCTTCGCTTGCTGACCTTGCCACGTTGCCTGTTCTTCGCAAATCCGAGCTTTCGGCACGGCAAAAAGCGTCACCGCCCTTCGGCGGGTTGCGGGTTGGTGACATCTTTCATTATTTTCAGTCCCCTGGCCCCATATATGAACCCGGTGGCATTACCCATGACTGGTGGCGCGTAGGTCGTTTTGTCCACGCTCTCGGCATTGGGCCTGGCGATATTGTCCAAAACTGTTTTGGCTATCATCTGACGCCCGCAGGGATGATATTTGAAAGTGGCGCGCGCGCTGTCGGCGCGGCGGTGCTGCCTGCCGGTACTGGACAGACCGAGCTGCAGGTGCGGGCTGCGGCCGATATCGGGACGACGGCCTATGCCGGTACCCCCGATTATTTGAAAGTCATCCTCGAAAAAGCCGAAGAGATGGGTGAAACGCTGAAGATCACGCGTGCGGCTGTGTCCGGTGGCGCACTCTTCCCCTCGTTGCGGCAATGGTATGCCGAGCGGGGAATTACCTGCCTTCAGACCTATGCCACAGCGGATCTGGGCAATATCGCCTATGAATCGCCAGCGATGGAAGGAATGATCGTTGATGAAGGCGTGATCGTGGAAATCGTCCGCCCAGGCTCCGATCGCCCGGTTCCGGATGGTGAAGTGGGTGAGGTTGTCGTTACGTCGCTCAATCCCGATTATCCGCTCATCCGGTTCGCAACGGGCGATCTTTCTGCAATCCTCCCTGGAAAGAGCCCATGTGGGAGAACAAACCGCAGGATCAAGGGCTGGATGGGGCGCGCTGATCAGACAACGAAAATCAAGGGCATGTTCGTCCGTCCTGAGCAGGTGGCCGAGCTTGTTGCCCGGCATGATGAAATCGTGCGGGTCCGGGTGGTTGCAAGCCGCGAAAACGACATGGATGCCTTGACGGTCCAGATAGAAACCAGAGCTACCAATCCCGCGCTTTACGAAGAAAGTATTGTCGCGACCCTGAAAATGAAGGGAAATGTCGAGCTATTGCCACCTGGCGCCCTGCCTAATGACGGCAAGGTTATTGAAGACAGCCGCAACTACGACGCAGCGGATTAGATGGGGCCAAGAAGAGTGCTGCTCCGTTACCAACGTTCGGCGCTCGCCTGCTTAAAGCGGTATGTATCTTATGGGATTCAGTCGCAGCCCGCTTTAGCTCTTTTCTTGTGCATGTCCGTTGTCGTTCAATGCATTCGGGCAGAAATCATGTTTGCGGAAGTTTGGCGTGGGATGAAAACCAAAACGTTTCGGTGATTTCGGTCGTTTTTTGAGCATATGAGACGAAAAACGAGTTCTAAGGCCGCAAAAATTCAGCGGTTTTGGCGCTCTGCCTTTCACGATCGCCAGCGCTGCTTCGGTGCGTGAAGGCGGACAGTTCTACTCTGGGTACAAAGATGGCTGTTGCCTATGGTTCAGGGCGGTGTCTGGTGGGGGGGAGCGATAGCGCTCTGGTGCGTGGCTTTGAGCAGAATGTGTTCGAGGGATTCTCGAAAGAGAAATCGTTATTCCCGGTTGGAATGTTGATATCGTTCAATAAGCAATTGAAAAATAATATTATTAATTGAGGTTTGTAGCCGTGACTGTT
>JBNLGT010000124.1:0-6512 GCA_050306195.1 Ensifer sp. | reverse complement strand
CCCCTGGCTCGGGCAGGCGCTGGCCGATCTCGGCGCCGATGTCATCAAGGTGGAGGCGCCGGAGGGCGACGATACTCGTCGCTGGGGCCCGCCCTTCATCGAGCGGGACGGCGATCGTTCGGCAGCCTATTTCCACGCCGCCAATCGCGGCAAGACCTCGGTGATTTGCGATTTTTCCGCTCCAGACGACCTGGCTCGCGTCAAGGCGTTGATTGCCGAGGCCGATGTCGTGATTGAGAACTTCAAGGTTGGTGGTCTGAAAAAATTTGGGCTCGATTATGAAAGCCTCGCAACGACTAATCCGCGTCTGATTTACGCGTCCGTCACCGGTTTTGGCCAGACCGGGCCGCGCGCCGCAACAGCAGGCTATGATTTCCTCATTCAGGGCATGTGCGGGATAATGGACCTGACCGGCGACCCGGAGGGTGAGCCGCAAAAGGTAGGTGTCGCCTGGATCGATATTTTTACCGGGCTTTATGGCGTCATCGGAATTCAGGCCGCTTTGGCGGAGCGCGAAAAGTCGGGCAAAGGGCAACAAGTCGATCTTTCGCTGCTGGATGCAGGTGTCGCCGTTCTCGCCAATCAGGCTATGAATTATCTTGTTTCCGGTAACTCGCCGAAGCGTCTTGGCAACGCACATCCCAACATCGTGCCTTATCAGGTCTTCCCGACGGCCGACGGTCATCTAATTATCGCCTGCGGCAATGACCGCCAGTTTGCAGCACTTTGCAAATTGCTGGCGCTGGACACGTTGGCGGCGGATCCTCGGTATGCGACGAATCCGGCCCGCGTGGAAAACCGTGAAATGCTGACGGAAATCATCTCTCAGAAAACCAGTCAGCGCATGAAGAGCGAATTGATTGAAGCGTTGGAAGCATCTGGCGTGCCCGGCGGGCCGATCAATACCGTTGCCGAGGCAATCGACGACAAGCAGATTGCTGCGCGCGGCCTGCGCATCGAGCCCGAAGGGTTGCCGGGGCTCAGAACGCCTATCCAATTCTCTCGCTCGGAGCTAGCGACTGAAAAAGCCGGACCCGCCCTTGGGAGCGGTAAATGGGCTTTCACTTCAAAGAAAAGCTGACACTCCTCATCGCGCTTGAAATGGTAATGGAGCCTGAAGGTGATTTTCCCTGGCCATTTTTGCAGATTGTCAGGCTTCAAAGCCGGATAGGCGGGCCAAAAGCTCAGAAACGTTTTTGACCTCGAATTTTCTTAGAAGTCTTGCCCGGTAGTCCTCTACCGTGCGCGGGGAGATTCTTAAATCGCGCGCAGATTCCTTGCTGGTCAAACCATGTGCAAGGCACTTGATAATATCGCGCTCACGTCGAGTGAGCGAAATGGCTGGCCGGGTTTCGGAGAGGTCTGAATAGGAGAGGATTGCGCGTTCCAGCGGATTTTCGGGGTTAAACGCAAAGGCGCGGAACCGGCACCAGAAGAGCGTGCCGTCACGTCGGGGCATCAGCCTTTCGTCGGTATAGTGGCCTTTGGTTTTCAAGGCGGCAAAACCGATATCGCGAACCGCTTCAAAATCACGGTTGGAGGCATAGAGTTTCCGGAACGATTGCCCCGCGAGCTCGCTGGGCTCGTATCCGAACATAGTCGAAAATAGGCGATTGCAACGACGGATGATGCGATTTTCTGTTAAAACCAGCCCCACCGGTGCGTTTTCGAAGGCCAATACCGCCCAGCTGTCATCTTCTGATGACTGATCCATCCCCAAATACCGTATTTTTACCGGATTGTCCGGCATGTTCCCTGAGCGCAATCTAGCGCCCCATGAGCCTAGATACCACTCTTGAAAAACAGGTAACTGATCTTCAGGCAAGTTTGTTTGCCCGCATTGAGGACAAGCGCGCCGAATTGGCGGAATTGACCAGTGCGCTTATCAAAATTCCCACGCTCAACCCGCCCGGTGAGTGCTATCTCGAAATTTGCGAATATCTCGAAAGGCGTCTTTTAAGGCACGGATTTGAGATCGAGACCGTTCGCGCTTTTGACGCGCCCGGAGATAGCGACAAATATCCGCGTTGGAATATTATTGCCCGCCGCGAGGGTGCGACTAAAGGCGATTGCATCCATTTCAACTCCCACACCGATGTTGTAGATGTGGGGCGGGGGTGGACGAAGGACCCGTTTGGAGGGGAGATTTCTGACGGCAGAGTCTGGGGCAGAGGTGCATGCGATATGAAGGGCGGGCTCGCCGCGTCCATCATAGCGGCTGAAGCCTTTATCGAACTTTGTCCTAAATTTGCCGGAGCTATCGAGATTTCTGGAACGGCGGATGAAGAAACAGGCGGATACGGTGGTGTCGCCTATCTGGCGGAACGTGGTTATTTCTCGCCGGACCGCGTGCAACACGTCATCATCCCCGAACCTCTCAATAAGGATCGCATATGCCTTGGCCATCGTGGGGTGTGGTGGGGTGAAGTCGAGACCTATGGACATATAGCCCACGGCTCCATGCCGTTTCTGGGAGATTGCGCCGTGCGCCATATGGGGGCTGTAATTGCAGAAATGGAAGAGAGCCTATTTCCTGCATTGCAAGCGCGCAAGACAGCCATGCCGGTTGTGCCCGAGGGAGCACGCCATTCCACGATGAATATTAACTCCTTCCACGGCGGGCTTGCCGAGCCGGAGGAGGGCTTCACCGGTTTCCCTGCTGCCGTTGTTCCCGATAGCGCCCGGATGGTCATAGACCGGCGCTATCTCATTGAGGAACAGGCCGATGACGTCAGGGCGGAAATTGTGGCATTGCTGGAGCGCGTGAAATCACGGCGTGACGGCTTTGACTACAATTTGAAGGAGCTTTGGCAAGTCTCGCCAACTATGACGGAACGCAATGCGCCGGTGGTGCAAACGGTGGCAAGCGCCATTCAAAGTGTGATGGATCGTGAACCTGCCTATGTGGTATCGCCGGGAACATATGACCAGAAACATATCGACCGGATAGGCCGCATGAAAAACTGCATAGCCTATGGTCCCGGCATACTGGATCTCGCACACCAGCCCGACGAGTATATTGATATTGAAGATATGGTGGACAGCGCCAAGGTTATGGCGCTTGTTTGTCATAAATTGCTGATGGGAAGCGCTTGAGAAAAAGACATAAACACCGGTAAAAGAAGCGTCGACTGACCTGCATGTGCTTGAGGGAGGAGCCTTTGAGCAGTCAATGCCAAATAAGAGGAATGTCAAAATGAACAAGCCTTTGAGAACAGTAGCTTTGGCCAGCGCATTGGCGCTGGGCGTGTCCTTTTCGCCTGCTCTTGCCGCTAATATGGCTGTGACCGTGGGCATGCAGCTTGAACCCCCGGGCCTTGATCCGACAGCGGGCGCTGCGGGCGCTATCGACCAGGTGGTTTACGCGAATGTGTTTGAGGGCCTGACGCGATTTGATGCGACAGGCGGGATCATTCCGGGGTTGGCCGAAAAATGGGATATTTCCGACGATGGTCTTGTTTATACCTTCCATCTTCACACCGGCGTAACCTTCCACGATGGCAGTGCATTTGATGCTGAAGACGTCAAGTTCTCGCTTGATCGCGCCCGAGCCGAGGATTCAACCAACGCGCAAAAGGCGCTATTCGCCGATATCGCGGTGGTGGATGTTGTCGATCCGGCAACCGTCAGGGTTACCTTGTCCAAGCCCAACGGCAATTTCCTCTTCAATATGGCCTGGGGTGACGCCGTTATTGTCGCCCCTGAAAGTATTGCCAATGACGCTACCAACCCGGTTGGCACGGGGCCGTTCAAATTCGTGGAATGGGTTAAAGGTGATCACGTCGAAATCGCCAGATATGATGGTTATTGGGGCACGCCGATCAAACTCGAAAAGGCGACCTTCAAATTCGTCTCCGACCCCACCGCCGCTTTTGCCGCAGTGATGGCGGGTGACATTGACGCCTTCCCGGCGTTCCCGGCTCCAGAAAATCTGCCACAGTTCGAGGCTGACCCGCGCTTCCAGGTTCTTGTCGGCTCCACCGAAGGCGAAACAATCCTTGCTATGAACAACGGCAAAGCGCCGCTCGATGACATCAAGGTTCGCGAGGCGATTGCCCACGCGATTAATCGGCAGGAAATTATCGACGGCGCCATGTTTGGTTTGGGAACGCCCATCGGCACGCATTTCGCGCCGCATAACCCGGCCTATGTCGACCTGACGTCAATGTCGAATTACGACCCGGAACTGTCGAAGAAACTGCTGGCTGAATCAGGCCATGCCGACGGCATCACGTTAAGCCTGAAACTGCCGCCGCCGTCCTACGCTCGTCGCGGTGGTGAAATCATTGCCGCCCAACTCGCCAAGGTCGGCATTACTGCAAAGATCGAAAACGTAGAATGGGCCCAGTGGCTTTCCGGACCCTTCAAAGCGAAGGACTACGACCTCACCATTGTTTCTCATACAGAGCCCATGGATATCGGCATCTATGCGCGCGATGATTATTATTTCGATTATCACAGCGATGCCTTCAAGAAGATCATGGCCGATCTGAATAATACCACCGATCCGGCCAAGCGTACCGAACTGCTGCAGGCAGCGCAGAAGAAGATCGCTGAAGACTATGTCAATGCTTATCTCTTCCAGCTTTCCACTGGCACGGTTGCTAACGCCAAGCTGAAAGGTATCTGGAAGGATGCCCCAACTCAGGCGACCGACCTAACTGCGGTCTACTGGGAGGATTAAGTTGCAGCACAGCCCTTTGTGTCAGGTATGCCTCGAGACATCGAGATGCAAAGGGCCGCTGCAGCGCAAACAGCTTCCGTTCATGTGTAAGGCACACCCACAGGTGCCGTCATCCTCGGGCTTGACCCGAGGATCCACGCACAAGGGCTTGTTTTGGGATCCTCGGGTCAAGCCCGGGGATGAGGGACGGCGTGTAAAAGCGCTTCACGCCGCTGCCACCGTATGGCGCAGGGCATAACCATGCTCGCATATGTCCTCAAACGCCTCCTCTCGGTTGTCATCAGCCTCATTCTGGCAAGCATTGTCGTTTTCGTGTTGTTGGAAATCGTGCCGGGTGATCCGGCCGCATACATGATGGGGTTGAACGCTGAGCCTGAGGCCGTGAATGCGCTGAGAGAGCAGCTTGGACTGAATGCCCCAGCCATTGTGCGTTATTTTAGTTGGGTTGGCGGGCTTATCCACGGCGATTTCGGAATCAGTTATACATACAAAGTGCCGGTGAGAGAGCTGATTGCTGACCGCCTGTGGGTCTCACTTCCTCTGGCGCTCTTCGCACTTCTTTTGTCCACGCTGATCGCTTTTCCGGCAGGCATCATTGCAGCCGCCAACCGAAACAGGGCCACTGATTTCAGTATTATGGGCGTAACGCAACTCGGCATTGCCATCCCCAATTTCTGGTTTGCAATACTTCTGGTTTTCTTCTTCGCAATCGTCCTGCGATGGTTTTCCGCTGGCGGCTTTCCCGGATGGGATACCGGGATTGTTGCTGCGCTTAAATCGTTGACGCTCCCGGCAATCGCGCTTGCTTTGCCACAGGCGTCCATTCTGGCCCGCGTCATGCGCTCTTCACTGTTGGATACACTGTCGGAGGACTATGTTCGAACCGCCCGCGCCAAGGGATTGTCGCGCCGTCAAGCACTCTGGCGGCATGCTGTACGCAACGCGCTAATCCCAGTGGTGACCATCATTGGTCTGCAATTTTCATTCCTGCTGGCGGGCGCGATCATTATCGAGAATGTTTTCTATCTGCCGGGGCTTGGGCGTTTGGTCTTTCAAGGAATTACCCAACGTGACCTTATCACCGTCAAGTCGGTCGTCATGCTTTTGGTCTTCGCTGTTATCGTTGTCACGTTTCTAGTCGACCTTGCCTATGCCGTCGTTGATCCGAGATTGCGGAGGCATGCGCGATGACGGAGATTTCGCTCGAGCCTCAAGAGCACATTATCCGCTCGGCCTTCCGCTCGAAGAGCTTCCTGGCAGGCTTCGTTCTGACAGCGGTTTTCGTGGTCGCCGCGCTCGCATCGTTTGTCTGGACGCCCTATGACGTTACAGCGCTTGATATTGCTGGCAAGCTGAAGGGGCCAACTGCCGCACACTGGTTTGGTACCGATCACTTTGGCCGCGACATTTTCTCCATGATCATGGTTGGCGCGCGGACGTCCATTGCGGTCGCCATTATTGCCGTTGGTATTGGCATCGTGCTCGGCGTGCCACTTGGTCTTGCTGCGGCCGCCCGCCACCACAGCCTGCTGGATGAGGCGATCATGCGCGGCAATGACCTGATCTTTGCCTTTCCGGCTCTACTGATTGCGATCCTCATTACGGCTGTTTTCGGCCCCGGCGCAGTCAACGCCATCATCGCGATTGGTATATTCAATATTCCGGTTTTTGCCCGGCTTGCGCGTGGTGCGGCGCTGACATTGTGGACCCGTGATTTTATTCTTGCTGCGCGTGTCTCCGGAAAAGGGGCGGCCCGCATTTCGGCAGAGCACATCCTGCCCAATATCACCAATCTTCTCATCGTTCAGGGAACAATCCAGTTTTCACT